>NZ_BJZT01000015.1 GCF_007992175.1 Methylobacterium haplocladii
GAGAGATGTGCATCATTTGCCCGCCGGCGATCGGCCGTTCGCGGGATTGTATTTTGGTACTTTGGCTTCTGCGGGGCGGCCCACAGGATCGGAGCGGACCAAAAGGGCGCTACTGTCACCACCAGCCGTGACGGATGCGATGGTGGTAGTGGCTCCACCGGCGCGGCCTATAGGACCAGCGGCTGGCCGATCGGCGCCAGCGCGATGCCCCGTCACTACTTGGCCAGATACCCCCGGTGCGGTCGTTGCCGGTGGCGGCGGCATCCCTGTCGAGGCCATCGCCGCTGACAAGCTGGACAATATTTCGGTCGAGGTGCGTACTGGCCGCGTGGGCACCGTGTATGCCGGCAGCGATTGCAAGCGAGCAACCAATTGCTATTGCGAACTTCATCTGATCACCCCTATATTAATGATAATACTTCTATCAAGACAATATACGATCCAAATCCATAATTGGTAGGGCTGATCATTTGAATTAAAGTTTAATTATATAATATTTATTCATCCAGTCGGCGCTTTATTACTGAATGGCTTTAAAAAATGAAAATCGAATTTTATTGTTTGAGACAGCGCCCTTCGGCACATACGATGCCTGTGCCTCATCCCCCGATCCATGGGGCACACACCTGCCGCGAGCGCGAGGCGAGAGCATCGCGCTCGCGGCGACGTCCGGAGCCTCCGCTCCATTGAGACCTGAATGCGACTTTGCCGGTCGGGTCGACCGACCGGCACTTTTCGCTGCGTTGGCGCGATGGCCTCAGCCGGACGAACGCGGGGGAAGCGCCGTCCAATTCTTCAAAGAGGCGCAGCAACCCGGTGCATCGTTCACGAGCGAGAACTCGAGGTTGTGCAACCTGGCGATCGACTCGACGAGGCTCAGCCCGATTCCGAAGCCGGAATGGACGCGCGCTTTACTGCTCCTATGGAATCGCTGTTTCACGCGCGTCAGTTCTGCCTCCGGGATGCCGCAGCCTGTATCCGCGATCACGAACCCGACGGGAGCCGTGGTTGCGGCAACCAGTACCCGGCCACCGTCCGGGGTGAACTTGATCGCGTTGTCGATGAGGTTGCTGGCGGCCTCGAACAGCAGGCTGGCATCCCCGTCGATGGGGATCTCTCGGTCCGGTTTCTCCCAGACGAGCGCCAGACCCTTGTCTGCGGCGAGGGGCTCGTAATACTCCACTGCGTCGTCGAGGATGCGGACGAGATCGACCGGGGCGAACCCCGCACGACGGACCCGATCCTCGAGCTCCGAGATCCGCAGCAGTGCCGAGAAGCGCACGACGATCTGGCGGAGCTCGGCCAGAACGTCCTCGTTCGCAGTGCGGAAGTCATCCATGGTCCGCGCGTTGCGCAGCGAACGCTCGAGGCTTGCCATCACCCGGGTCAGCGGCGTGCGCAGGTCGTGGGCGATGTTCTCGTTGACGCCCTTCACCTCGCTCATCAGGCGTTCGAGCTGCTCCAGCATGTCGTTCACGACGCTGGTGAGGTGCCCGAAATCGGCGGACAGGCCGCGGCTCGGGAGCCGGCCCGAGAGATCGCCCCGCATGATCTTCTCGGCCGAGGACGTGATCGCCGCGATCTGCCGCAGCGAGCCGACACCGAACACGATGGCGCCGACCAGGCCGATGCCGATCGTGCCGGCGATGCCCCAGGCGAAGGTGTCGACGAGAGCCGTCTCCAGCGCTTCCAGCACCTTGGCGGAGCGGCTGACAAGCAGCAGGTTGTCGTCCGGGAGACGGCTGAGCATGCTGTAGTAGACGAGCGGCCGGCTTGCGACGCTCTGCTTGAGCTCGAACGGCCTGCCGATCGGGGCCGATGCCGGGAACGGCAGGTCGGCCCCCGCGAGCCGGTGCCCCTTGGGGTCGAACACCACGAGTGGCCGGCCGCCCTGCTCGAAATCCTCCCAGGCATCGGTTCGCTCGCGCAGTTGGGTGGTCGAGAGCCGTGTCAGGCGCGAGGATTCCCAGCGGACCCATTCGTAGGCGGCGTTACGGCCGTAATTCCGGGTCTCGAGGTAGAGGAACCCGAACAGGGCCAGCGAGGCCGCGCCGAAGGTGGCGAAGAACAGGAGCGCGACGTGGAACCCGCTGGTGCGGTGAAGGTCACGTAGACGCACGGAGGATGAAGCCCGTGTTGCGCACCGTGTGGATGCAGGGGTTCAGGCCATCCGGATCGATCTTCTTGCGGATCTTGCCGATATGCACGTCGATCACGCTCGACTGGTGGTTGAAGCTGTAGCCCCACACGGATTCGAAGATCATCTTCCGGCTGACCAGCGTGTTGGCGTTGCGCATCAGGAATTCGACGATCGCGAACTCCTTCGGCAGCAGGTCGACCTCGCGCTCGGCACGAAACAGCACCCGGTCGATCAGGTCGAGGCGCAGGTCGCCGACGACGAGCTCGTTGACGGCCTCCGCGGCAATGCGACGGCGGGCCAGCGCATCGACGCGGGCGGTGAGCTCGATGAACTCGAAGGGTTTGGCGAGATAATCGTCGCCACCGGCGCGCAGGCCGTCGACGCGCTCGTTCACTGCGGAGAGCGCGCTCAAGATCAGCACCGGCGTCGAGACCTTCGCCTCCCGCAATTGCCCGAGGAGCGAGAGCCCGTCGATTTCCGGCAGCATGCGGTCGAGGACGATCACGTCGAAATCGCCCTCCATCGCCTTCTGCAGCCCGGTCGATCCGGTGAAAGCGTCATCGACGCGGAATCCATAGTCCGAGAGGGCCGAGCCGATCTCGGCCGCGACGCGGTTGTCGTCCTCGATGATCAACACGCGTGCCATGGGACGCCTCCTCGTGCCGTCAGGCTTGTTGCGCATAGCCATAGATAGGCAGCCGCCTAACGAAGCCATGTGGGAAAAATACGGGTCCGCCGTGTGCGGGGCGCAGCCCGGCCCGGCGTCGTGGGTCGTGCGCTCATTCCGCCTTGACCTGGATGGAGGGTGTCGCAGCGGCGATGGTCTTGGAAGCAGCCGTGTCGTCTCCGGTCTTGGCCACGGTGACCTTGGCACCGTCCTGCAGGTCCGCGGGCGGGCTGAGGACGACGTGCTCCCCGCCGTTCAGGCCGTCGCGCAACTCCAGGGTCGTGCCGAGGTCGCGCGCGATCGTGACCGGCTCCAGCTTCACCGTATCGTCGGGCTCGACCACGGCGACCTGGGTACCCTTGGCGTCGAAGATCAGCGCCTCCGACGGGATCGCGACGCTCGGCTGCGCCCGCGGCACCGAGAAGGTCACGGCGACGTAGAGGCCCGGACGCAGGATGCCGTCGGGATTGGCGACGTCGACCTGCGTCGTCAGGGTCCGCGCGGACGAGCGGAGCGCCACCGAACTGCGGGAGACGCTGCCGGAAAATGCCTTGCGCGGCATCTGCGGCACGGAGACCTCGGCCGAGACGCCGTCGTGAATGTCGATGGCCGCGTATTGCGGGATCTGCACCGAGACGCGCAGCACGTCGTCGCTCTCGATCGAGAACAGGGGCGAGCCCGAGCCGGAATCGGCGTGGACGAGATCGCCGACATCCACCTTGCGGTCGGTGATGATGCCGGCGAAGGGCGCCGTCACGTTCTCGAAGCCCTTGAGCGCAGTGAGGCGGTCGGCGGTGGCCTGCTGCGCAGCGAGGTTGGCCTCGGCGACCTTCACACGAGCCTCTGCGGCGTTGAGCGTAGCGGCGGCGGTCTGCACCTTGGCGCGGCTGGTATCGGCGGTCTGCTTGGAGGCCCAGCCCTGGCCGGCGAGCGTCGTGGTGCGGCCGTCGGTGACGTTGGCGAGGGTCACATCGGCCTTGGCCTGGTCGACATTCGCCTTGGCCTCGACGAGCTGCGCCCGCATCTGGCCGAGCTGGGCCTCGGCCTGGCGGAGTTGCTCGTCGAGATCGGGCGCGGCGATGCGCACGAGCAGGTCGCCCTTCTTCACCCGCGAGCCGATATCGACTTTGCGTTCCGCGACGTAGCCGGTGGCGCGGGCGAAGACGTCGGCCTTGTCGAAGGCCTCCGTCTGGCCCGGCAGGGTCAGGCGCATCGGGCTGTCGTCGCGGCCGGCCGGCATCGTGCGGACCTCCGGCACGTAGTCGATGGTCTCCCGTTGCGTCTCCTGCGCGGCCGCGACCTCGCCCCAGTGGCGCCAGCCGCCGAAGCCGAGGCCGCCGGAGACGACGAGGAGCGCGACCACGAAGGGCAGCATGCGCGGCGGCGGGGCATGCTCGTGGGCGAGCGCCGTGTCGGCCCGGTCGGTGGCCAGCGGATCGGTCTCTATCGCGTCGTCGTGTCGAGCAGCGGTCTCGGCGCTCATGCGTAATCCTCGAGGGGTTTGACCGCGCCGCGGCGCAGCAGGGTGTAGAGGAAGGGGACGAAGATCAGGGTCGAGCCGGTGCCCATGGCGATGCCGCCGAGCACGGCGCGGGCGAGCGCCGCGTTTTGCTCCGAGCCTTCGCCCGAGCCGATCGCCATCGGGATCAGGCCGAGGAACATCGCCGCGGCCGTCATCAGCACCGGCCGCAGGCGGGTCTGACCGGCGACCAGGGCGGCCTCGATCGCCGAGCAGCCGGTCGCCTCGCGATGCTCCTTGGCGAAGGTGACGAGCAGGATCGAGTTCGCCGAGGCCACGCCCACCGACATGATCGCGCCGAACAGGGCCGGGATCGAGAAGGTGGTCCCGGTGATGAACAGGCTCATGACGATGCCGCAGAAGGCGAGCGGCAGGGCGGCGAGCACCACGAAGGGGTCGCCCCAGGTCTGGTAGTTCAGGACGAGCAGCAGGTAGACGGCCACCAGCGCGATGCCGAGGCCGATCTCGAGGTGGAAGAACGCGCTCTCCATGCTCTCGATCTGGCCGCGGATGCGGATCTTGTCGGGCGCCTGGAGGCCGGCCTGCTCCTCGCTGACGATCTGCTCGATGGCGTTGCGGACGGAGCCGAGATCGGAGTTCTGCACGCTCGCCAGCACGTCGTAGGTGGGCTGCGTGTTGACGTGGCTGACCACGGTCTGCTCGGGCTTGCGCTCCATGGAGGCGACGCTCGACAGCAGGATTGGGATGCCCGGGTCGCCATGGTCGGCATCACGCACGGCTAGCGGCGTGTTCATCAGGCTGGTCATGCTGGCGTTGCGGTATTCCGGCGTCTGCACCCAGAGCTGGTAGGGCGTTCCGGTTTTCGGATCGGCCCAGAAATTCGGGCTGACCTGGAAGGAGCCGGACAGCGAGACGTTCAGGTTCTGCGCGATCTCCTGCTCGGACAGCCCCATCTCGGAAGCAAGCTTGCGGTCGACGTTCACGTAGAACTGCGGCGCGTCGACGATCTGGTGCAGGTGGACGTCCACCGCCCCGCGCACCTTGGAGATCCGCCGCACGAGGTCCTGCGCCGTAGCGAGGTCTTTCACATCGTGCCGGCCCGTCACCTGGACGTCGATCTGCGCGATCGTGCCGAAGTTCAGGATCTGGGTGATGATGTCGGACGGCTGGAAGTAGAAGACCACGTCCGGAAACTCCTTGCGCAGGGATTTCCGGAGCTGCTTCTCGTAGAACGAGATCGGCTTGTGCTCGCCCTTCAGGTTGATGAGCATCTGGCCGTCGTTGTAGGCGACGAAGGACGCGTCGATGAAGGCGAAGTTGTAGTTCGACGCCGGCAGGCCGATGTTGTCGAGGATCAGCCCGAGCTCGTCCTTCGGCACCGTGCGCCGCACCGCATCCTCGACCTTGGCGAAGACCTTCTCCGTCGTCTCGATCCGCATGCCCGGGCGGGTGCGGATGTGGAGCGTCATCTGGCTCGATTCGATCTGCGGGAAGTAATCCTGCCCGACGAAGGGGAAGAGCGTGCCGGCGACAGCGAAGATGAGCAGCACGCCGGCGACCGTCGCGATGCGGTGGCCGATCACCACCCGCAGCAGGCCGACATAGCCGCGATGGAAGCGCGTGAAGCCGCGCTCGAAGGCGGCGCGGAATGCCGTCGCCGCCCGCCCGATCGGCCGGAACGGGATCGCGACGAGGCGCAGCACCTGCGCGACGATGCGGCCAAGAAACGAGCGCCGCACCTCGATCTGCTCCGGGTCCGCACCGGCCTGTTTCGGCGCGTGGTTTTGCGCGTATTCGCGCGCCACGAACACGTCGATCAGGATCGGCACCAGCGTCAGCGACAGCACGTAGGAGGCCAGCATCGCGAACACGACCGCCTCGGCCTGCGGCGTGAACAGGTACTTCGGCGCATCGGTGAGGAAGAACACCGCGACGAAGGCGGCGCAGATCGCCAGCGTCGAGATCAGCGCCGGCTTGGCGATCCCCGACACGCCCATCACCACGGATTTTCGGAAGGGCTGGCCCTCCTCGAACATTCGGTAGGTGTTCTCGATCGCCACCGTCGCGTGGTCGACGAGGATGCCCACCGAGAGCGCAAGGCCGCCGAGGGTCATGATGTTGATGGTCTCGCCCATGGCGGTGAGCACGCTGAGCGAGGTCAGGATCGCCAGCGGGATCGTGATCAGCACGACGAGGGTCGAGCGCCACGAACCTAGGAAGAGCAGGATGGTCAGCCCGGTGAGGCCCGCCGCGATCACCGCCTCGCGCACCACGTCCCGGATCGCGTCCGACACGAAGACCGACTGGTCGAAGAGCGGGGTGATCGTCATGCCCGCCGGGGCTGCGGCGCGGATGTCCGGCAGGGACTTCTTGACGTTGTTGACGACGTCGAGGGTCGAGGCGGCACCGTTCTTGAGGATCTGCAGCAGCACCGAATGGTGCCCGTCGGACCGCACGATGTTGAGTTGCGGTGGCGCCCCGTCGCGGACATGCGCGACGTCCCGCAGCAGCACCGGCTGGCCGTCGACGACCTTCACCGGGATGCGGTTGAGCTGGTCGACGAGTTCCGGCGAGGCGTTGAGGCGGATCGCGTATTGCTGCTCGCCGATCTTGGCGAGGCCCGAGGGTACCGCGAGGTTCTGCTTCAGCACGGCATTGGTGACGTCGAGGGGCGTCATGCCGACGGCGCGCAGGGCCGCCAGGTCGAGATCGACCATGACCTGGCGGGGCGCGCCGCCATAGGGCGAGGGCAGCGTCGAGCCCGGCACCTCGGCGAGGCGCTGGCGGGTGCGGTACTGCGCGTAGTCGAAGACCTTGGTCAGCGTGTCCTTCGTCGAGGACAGCGCGAGCTGGATCACCGGCACGGAGGAGGCCGAGAACCGCATGATCACCGGCGGCTGCACGCCGGGTGGCATGCGCGAGCGCACCGCGTTCATGGCGGAATCCACCTGCGTGATCGCGAGATCGATGCTGACGCTTGGATCGAAATAGATCCGCTCCGTCACCGTGCCCTGGATCGAGGTCGAGTCGATGCGCTTGATGTTGTTGACGTTTGAGGACAGCGAGAACTCGCTGTAATTCGTGATGCGCTGGACGATGTCGGTCGTGTCGAGGCCGTTATAAGTCCAGACCACCACCACCACCGGGATGTCGACCGCCGGCAGCACGTCCTTGGGGGCGACGATGATCGAGCCCGCACCCGCGAGCATCATAAGCACGGCCAGCACGAAGAAGCTGTTGCGGAACTTCAGGGCAAACCGAACGACACCCATCGCGATACGCGGACCTTGCTGCGGGGGAATGCGGGGAACGAGGCCTCCCGCCCGTGGCGACCGGCCGGCAGCAGAGGCCTTCGCCCGCCTGCCGATCGATCCTGGCCACAACGTCCGGGTAAGTCGAAGGCTCGGCGGCCACCAATGAATTCGGTTTCAATCTTGAAATTTCATTTTGGTTTTGGCGTCCGGACGGGGTTTGCCGACGATCTTCGGTCTGTTTGTCGCTGCGATGCATGGCGCTCTGCATGCAGCGCATTTTGAATACGATCGCAAATATAAAACCGATTTCAAGATCCAAAATTGTTTGAATAAAATAAAGCGATGTTCATTTGATCCAAAGGCAAGACGGCCGCATTGTATGGTCAAGCGGACGGCAGCGGCACAAGCCGAAGCAACCGCCGAAAAGAATACTACTCACATATCGGAGACTATCTGTATGTCGACGTCCATGCGCTCCGCCCTGACGGCCCTTGCTGCATTCGGCGCTCTCGGCGGCCTTTCGGCCGCTGCCGAGGCTCATCCGCTGCATCACGCGGCCCACCACGTCGCCCATCACGCCCAGGCCACCCGCGCGGCACAGTCCGGCCAGTACATGAGCACCGGCTTCGCCGAGCCGGCCCCGATGATGGCGGAGGCATCGCGCCGGTCCTGGATCCACGCCCCGCGCGACGACGACAGCGCGAATGCCAAGAACCCCGCTCTGCCCTGGTACGCCCGCGGCCGCGGCCAGGAGACCGGCGGTCCGGACCGGATGGAAATCGGCCAGTAATCGCCACTCTCAATCATTCACGGCCTCGTCCGCGCCGCGCGCGGGCGAGGCCGTCGTCGTTCGATGGGCAACCAGCTGTCGAGCCGGCGGCCCCGAGTTGGCCTCGACGGCAATCACACCTCTCCCGATCCAGGACCTTCGATCATGCGCTTCATACTGCCGGTCGCGCTCGGCGCGGCGGTGCTTCTCGGCTGTGCCGGGACCGCCTTCGCCGAGAGCCGGATCCCGGCCGGAGGCGCCTTCATGAACAGCTACACCTCGGACCCGTATTTCGATCCGAAGTCGGCCTGGTCCCAGCAGCATTCCATCGGCGATATCGGTGGGCAGATCATGCTCGCCGAGCCCCCCGGCTATCCGCCGGCCTGCTCGATCTTCGACCCGGCTTGTGCCGCCCGCCGTGGCGCGTGGCTGCGACGCATGCGGCATGGATCACGCTGAGGCTTGCGTCCAACAACCGCCTCGGTCGATATCGCCTTGGTCGAAGCAAGATTTATCAAGATTTCAAAATCGAAAAAATCGTTCAATTTCCGTGTCATCAAACTTACACGGCTAGCTTGGCAGTAGACGTTGCGCGCTGCCAAACGGCGGCCGCATCGTGATCTCCAATTTGGTCGGCCATAGCCATGGATCGTCTCTCCTCGAGGCTGAAAGAACGTGCCGCAACGGCACTGGCTCTGACGGTGCTCGCCGCCTTTCCAAATCCTGCTTCCGCGATGGACGAGGCGGCGACGGAAGCGCGTCTCGCGGCGCTGCAGAAACAGATGGCGGCGATGCAGCGCGAGTTGCAGACACTCCGGCGACGGCCCGCCCCAGCAGCCACCGCCGAGGCGCGCTCGGCCACGGGTCCCGGCGGCAGCCGCCTGACCCGGCGCACGCAGGCTCTGCAGGGTATCCCCGGCTCCGAGCCGCGGACGCCGGCCTTCGTCCAGGCCGAGACGGTCTGCGAGGGCAACGCCATGCCCCTCGGCCATGTCTGCTTCACGCCCGGCGGCTTCGTCGAGCTCGCCGGCTTCTACCGCACGCCGAACCAGGCGGCCGACATCGCCAGCGATTTCGCCGGCATCCCTTTCCGCAATTCCTTCCAGGCGCGCGAGGGAGAGTTCCGCTTCAGCGCCCGCCAGAGCCGGCTCTCCGGCCTCGTCACCGCGATGATCGATCCGAGCCTCAAGGCCTCGGGCTATGCCGAACTCGACTTCCTCGGCGCCGGCGTCACCTCGAACAGCCGCGAGAGCAACAGCTACGTGCCGCGCATCCGGCAGGTCTGGGCCGCCCTCGACCAGTCGGAATGGGGCCTGCACGTGCTCGCGGGCCAAGCCTTCAGCCTCGCGACGACCAACCTCAGCGGGATCACGCCGCTGAAGGAGCAGATCCCGCTCACCATCGACGCGCAATACGTGCCGGGTTTCAACTGGGCCCGCACACCGCAGATCCGCGTCACCAAGGATCTCGGCCAGGGCCTCTGGGCGGCGGCCTCCCTCGAGAGCCCGCAATCGGTGGTGCCGCCGAGCCCATTCACGGTACCGGCCGGGATCAACGTCAACAACAGCGGCGACGCCGGCGGCCTCAACAACGCGACCACGACCTACAGCAACAGCGAGGCGCCCGACATCCTCGCCAAGCTCGGCTGGGAGCCGGGCTGGGGTCATTACGAGCTGAAGGGCGTCGGACGCCTGTTCAGCGACAGGCTGGTCGGAAAGACCGACGCCCAGGCCGGCTACGGCATCGGCGGAGCGGCGACGCTGCCTATCGTCCGGGACTACGCCGACCTGCAGCTCTCCGGCCTGGCCGGCCGCGGCATCGGCCGCTACGGCTCAGCCCAGCTTCCGGACTTCGCGCTGCGCGCCGACGGTTCGGTGGCGGCGGTGCCGATGTTCCAGCTGCTCGCCGGCCTCGTCGGTCACGTCCAACCAGGAACCGACGTCTACGCCTATGCCGGCTGGGAGCATGCCGAACGCACAGGCGCACTCAGCCTCGCCGGCTACGGCTCGCCGACCCTCGTGGTGACGGGCTGTGACGTCGAAGGTTCGGCGGCAGCCCTCTGCCAGGCCGAGAGCCGCGACATCCGCCAGGTCACCGGCGGCTTCTGGCACGACCTCTACAAGGGCAGTTACGGCCGCCTCGTCGCGGGCGCGCAGGCCTCGTACACCACCCGCGACGCATTCCGTGGTGCGGCGGGCGTTGCGCCCTCCACCCATATGGTCGTTGGGTTGGCTTCACTGCGGTACTATCCATTCTAGTTTGCAGGCACTGACCCGCACAATCCGTCTACAAACGGATGGTGGTCACAAGATCGCCGCCGTCGAGTGGGGCCGGGCAAAACAGGATACCGGGCTGGTCCGGTAGTCTGCCGGTATTAGATGGCGCAGAATGACCGTAGCAGATCGACGAGAATTTCGGAATATAGTTAGTTCGCATCCAAATCAGGGACATCCTAATATAAAATAGATAAATTCCCCTTAGTCCAGCGAATACGCTACGGTTAGAAAATAAACTAAATTGCACAGCAAATAGTTGTGCACCCAATCCTAGTGCACCAACACCGACATTTGCACCAGAAACCCTTCGCTAAACGTCTGAGCGGACGAAGCAATTCGCGCCGCGAGGCGTGCTTTTTGTCGGCGTCAGTGCGCTATCTCGCCGTCTGATTAGTAGATTTACTTTGATCGCGCTATGGTTCAGCAATTTTTTGAGAGATCGGCCTGATATCTCTAGTTTTGAGTATAACTTCCATTATATCTCGCTCATCTTTTAGGGTTTTGAACTCTGTTTGTAATGCGATCTGAAGATCTGGTGAATAATATACTTGTCCCATCGTCCGGAGAGGCGAATTTTGAGCCTGGGATGTGACCTCGAACAGCGAGACGCCGAACAGACAGCCTGATATTATCATCTGATCTTCGCGCATGTATTTGAAATTAGACTCGGACACCGACGAATTCCCCGGAGACGTCGTCATTTCCATTGATACTTTGAACTGGTGATTTCTTCGACTTCCCATATAATCAAAATCTAATGGTAAATCCTGCCTGTAAGTAACCTGAAACGGTTTATCTATTTTGCCATAGACCTGCATGGACTGCGGTTTGCCGTAGACAAAAATCTGCTTTGTCAATGTACCCGCGCGATCTTCATATGCATTTACAATACCATTTTTCTCGCGAAAAATCTGGCGCTTCGCCAGATCTTTCGTCGGGTCGCCCAAATCTTCTCCTGGAGCCTTCACAGATCTACGGATAAATTCTTGATTGACCTCGAAAGGATCAAGGCCTTTTTTTAAAGTCTGACAGTCGATATTTTGAGATAATACAGGCTGACTAAATGTGAGACAAAAAATCAAACAAGCACTTTTAGAGAACATCGAGAGCCCATCCATAGGAGCTTACCGTCGGGAATAAACGCGGCGCCAGCGCGTGCTAGGATGCACATAGACAGTGTATCGTCCAGGACCCCTAAGACCGTAGGGGCGCTCGACCCTTGATGCGTCGTATCCGGGCTGTATCAGAGAAGGGTTCTGGAGCTCTGCCCGTAAGCCAGCGTCGCCTTCGCCGCTGGCGAGCGCGACGGAGCTGAAACTACTAGCAGTCAGAAATACAACCGAGAGCAGTAATTTTTCCAATATTTCCTCCTCTATAATTAGCAATATGATTTAGGACTTCTCTTAGTTCATTCTAGAGATATTAAATCAGCTAATCAATAATTAATTTATGTATTAATATTCAAATTTTGAAATCCGATTGAATTATTAAAATGTATTTATCGCTGCAGCTGCGCCCATAAGTTCGCCGAATCATTTTAAAGACTCAGGTCGGCCGCTTGAAGGTTCGTATTTTGGGCTCCGACCCCTGCTTCGGACGGCCAACGCCGATTCTTGCCTGCTCCGCCCTTTTAGCCCTGGTCAATGCAGTGGGGAGTTTGGGGTCGCCCTCCCGATTGGAGAGCCAAACCTCAGAATCGGGTCGTCAGGCTGGTGAGCCATTCCGGCGAGGCGTTCACCAGCGCCGTCTCCATGGCCTTGTCGTAGCCCGACAGGATCACGCCCCCGCTGACGACCAGGATCATGCCGAGGGCAGCCTTCAAGCCCTTGCCGGCGCTCATCATCCGGTCGCGCCAACGCATCAGTACCTCGCGCGACAGGGTGCCGAGGAACAGCAACGGGAAGGCCGCCCCCAGGCCGAAGAGAAGCATGGTCAGGGCCACGGCGACGAGGTCCTTGCCCTGTGACGCCATGAGGGATGCGGCGCCGAGCGTTGGGCCGACGCAGGGGCTCCAGACCGCCCCGAGTAGCAGGCCGACGCCAAATTGGCCGTATAAGCCTGCCGGCGAGAACCCGCCGAAGCGGCTTTCCGTCCAATTGCTCACCGGACCAGCCGCCACCGCCAGGCGCGTCTGCGCCGCCGGCACCATCAGGACGAGGCCGATCAGCACCAGCAGGATCGCGGCGACCGTCCGGAAGATGTCGGTGTCGAGGCCGATGGCGAAGCCCACCGTGGCGACGAACAGCCCGATCACCACGAACGACAGTGCCAGCCCGGCCGCCAGGGCCGCCGGCCCGAGCCGGTGTTCCGATGCCGCCGCACCTAGCACCAGGGGCAATAGCGGCAGCACGCAGGGCGAGAGCACTGAGAGGACGCCGGCGAGGAACGCCAAGCCGAGGGTGGTGAGCATGGCCGGGCCTCAGAGCGCCTTTTCCGCCAGCCCCTCGATCCATTCGGGCTGCGTCTCGCCGATGGAGCGGCCCATCTCCTTGTCGCCCTTGAACACGATGATCGTGCTCTGCATGCGGGCGTTCAGGGTCTTCAGGGAAGGCTTCTGGCTGTCGAAGTCGACGTCGAAGACCTGCAGGTCCTTGAACCGGGGGTCCGCACCGAGCTTCGAGAGGATCGGCTTCTGGGTCTTACAGATCGGGCACCAGGGCGCGCTGATCTCGACGAGGATGGGCTTGCCGGCCTTCTGCGCGGCCGCCAGGGCCTCGGGCGTGTACGGAACGAAGTCTGCGGCCCGGGCTGCGGGAAGTCCGATCGACGCCGTGGCGACGAGGGCAAGGAGGGAGCGACGGATCATCGGGGTCGGCCTTTCGGTTGGATGGGCGCCGGCGGTCATTGGCCGGCGGTCGCTGACGGTCGTGCGGCCCATTGCTTGTCCGGTCGCGACCCCGTGGTGTCGTGTCCCTCTTGCCAGCCGTCGATGCCCTGCGGGAACCAGTGCACCTGCCGGTATCCTAGCCCGACGAGGCGTTTGCCGAGGTTCCAGCTGCCCCAGCAATCCGGATGGCAGTAGGTGACCACGGGACGGTCGAGGTCGCCGCTGGTGAGTTCGGCAACCCGCGCCTTCAGCGTCGCCTGGGCGGACGCGTCGAGGTCGCCGTCGCCGGAGCCCGGCAGCCAGGTGCTGCCGGGAATGTTGCGGTGGACCGGGAACCAGAGCCCGCCCGGCGGCAGGCCCGCCGGCTTGCGGTCGAGGTCGGACACGTCGAGGAGCACCGGCTTGCGCTCCGCGACCAGCTTGGCCAGCGTGGCAGCGTCGACCACCGTCGCGCCCTTCAGGGTCGGCGGGGTGTAACCGTGCAGGGCGCCCTGCCAGTAGCCATCAGGCTCCTGCACGCCGACGGGGGAATCGGCGGGCGCCGCCGCGATCAGGAAGACGGCGGCCGCGGCGGCGAGGGGAAGGCGGTACATGCCCGCCTTAGTTGCTCGCCGCACGGACCGGGAAGCTGTTCTCCCAATGGCCGCCCTGGTTGTCGGAGGCGGTGACCTTCATCGGGCCGCTGCCCTCAGGCAGGTAGGCGAAGTTGATCACCGGATTCGAGGAGATCGAGATGTCCCCGTCCATGGTGAACACGCTCTTATCGCCGTAGCTGACCGTGATCTTCTGGATGTAGCGGGCCGGCGTGTAGTCGCGGGAGACCTGGTTCATCTGCATGCCCGAGAAGTTCGGGTGGCGGATCATAAGGGTCGCCGGGACGGGCTTACCGGGCTGCGTCTCGCCGAACTTCACGCGCATGTCGCCCATGCCCTGCATGGCCTCCTCGTCGCTCATACCCATCGGGGCCGAGCAGCCGCCGGACGCCTTCACGTATTCGGTGGACTCGACGAACGAGCCGTCCTTCATCTTCGCGACGGCATGGACGTCGGTGTAGTTGTTGACGCGCACCCGCAGCTTGAGCTCGCCCGGATCGGCGGCGGGGCCGAAGACGAAGTGGGCGGCGTAGGGCGTCGGGTTGTCGTCGATGATCAGCGACAGTTCCGCGATCTTGTCCTTGTCTGGCATCGTCAGGGTGATCGGCACGAGCGAGGCATCTTCCGCGCGCTTCGGGGCCTCGATCTTCACCGCTGTGCCGCCTGGCTGGATCGTCTGGCCCGGGAAGATTTGCTGCTTGATCTCGCCCCAACGCTCGGCGCGTTGGGCGTCGCTGTCGCCGGCCGCGGCGTTGGCCGCACCGCTGGAGATAGCACCGGCCAGGGCAAGTCCGGAAAGCAGGGCGGTCGTCTGGCGTGTCATTCTCACGGCGTTCTCTCCACGGATTTTCGTTGTTGGGCCCGTCGTGCGCGGGCCTCTCTCCGGATAGGCTTAGATTGCGGTCTAATGGATGTCTGTGACCTAGGTCACAGAAGCGCCGCGACGGACACGATTTCCGGACCGGACGAGGCCGGTCAGTGCCCTTCGTCGGTGACGGCGCGATCGACGTTGACGAGGCCAGACCAGTCCTTGGCGCTGTCTCGGCCCTTGAGATCGCGCAGCTTGGGCCGCTGACGTCGAAGCCCTTGAGGCTCGCGCCGGCGATGGTGGCACCCGTGAGATCGGCGCCCGAGGCGTCCGCCGCGGTGAGCACGGCGTCGGTCAGGTCGGTGCCTTTTAGGTTGGCGTAGTCGAGCTTGGCATGGCTGAGGCCGGCGCCCTTCAGCTTGGCACCCTCCAGGTTCACATTGGTGAACACCGTACCCATCAGGCCCATGGATTGGTTCTTAAGGTCGGCGTTGCCGTTGAGATCGGTCAGCGTCGCGCCGCTGAGGTTGGCCCCCGAAAAATCGCCGATAGGCTTCGCCTTGCTGAGGTCGGCTCCGGAAAGGTTCGCGTTGCGGGCCGTGATGCCGAACATGTCGGCGCCGACGAGCTTGGCCCCGCTCAAGTTCGCCTTGAGGAACTAGGCCTGCTGCAGGCTAGCGCCGCTGAGAACGGTGCCTTTGAGGTTGGTGCCGTTGAGGCGCGCCGTGCGCATGTTCGCGCCCTTGAGGTCGAGGCCGGACAGGTCGAGACCCGACAGGCTCTTGTCCGGGAGGTCGACCGGCCGGCCGCCGGCCTTGGCGATCAGGCCCTCGACGTCGGCGCGGGTCATCTCGGCCTTGGTCATCTTGTCGGAGGTCATGTCGCCGCCGAGCAGCATGTCCTGGGCGGCGAGTGCCGGCCCCGCGGTCAGGATCGCGGCGAGCAGGGCGAGTGTGCGGATGCGCATCATGGGCCTCCCGTGTGTGCCGGGGACCCCTTGGACGATTTGCGTCGTCGGATCGGGTTCCGGCTTATGAATCATCGTGCGAAATGTTATGCCGAAGGTGCCGCCCATGTCGGTGACGCAGGTCGCGCAGGCCATGGACGGTGGGAGAAACTTCCAAGAACGACCGGACGATCCCGCATCGTACCGGCGACAGGCGGACGCCACGCATGCCGGCACCCCATCAGATCGAGCGCTGGATCGAGCGCTTCCCCCTCATCAAGAACTTTTCGGCCTCGCACCTGCAGATCGCGCGGGGGACGGTGCATTTCCCGGTCCTTGAGGCCGGCGCCGTCGCCTACGAGCTCGACGGGGCCTGCGCGAACTACCTCATGTGCATCGACGGCCGGACCCGGGTGTTTCGAATGTCGGATGGCGGGCGTGAGGTCCTGATCTACAAGGTCGGCGCCGGCGGCACGTGCGTGCTGACCACACAATGCCTGCTCGCGGGCGGCGGCTTCCCGGCCGAGAGCATCGCCGAGGAACGCACCGAGCTGGCCGCGATCCCGACCGACACGTTCAAGCAGCTCATGGGGGAGAGCCCCGAGTTCCGGGCCTTCGTGCTGGACGACTACTCGCGGCTCATGGCGAGCATGTTCACGCTGATCGAGGAGGTCGTGTTCGCGCCCCTTGAACAGAGGCTTGCCCGACGCCTGCTGACGGAGGCCGACCGACACGGCGTCGTCCACACGACGCATCAGCAGCTCGCCTCCGACGTCGGCAGCGTGCGCGAGGTGGTCAGCCGGATCCTCGGGCAGTGGGCCGAGAGCGGGCTGGTGGTGCTTCGGCGTGGCCAGATCGAGCTGGCCGACCGGGCTGCCCTAGCCGCCAACCGCCTGCATTGATGCCCGGTCCGCACCTCGCGGTCCGACAGGTCGAGACGCGTTCCCGGAAGCGGCATGGTCCCATTCATCGCGATGGTCTCACCACCGGACGGGCCCGACGCCCAAGCCGTCGAGGCCTATCGGGTCATCGTCCTGGCGCTGCACCGGGCGAGCGCCGAGAGTGCGATCAAGACCTACCTCGACGCGAACCACGCGGGCTCGGGGCTCACCATCAGGTTCGAAAGCGCCTGGGCCAGTCCCGGCTTCCTCAAGTCCGCCGGTCTCAGGCCGGGCGAGGTCCGCAAGTTCGATCCCTGGTCGGTTGGCGAATAGGGTTGAATTTCGCCGTTCGCCAGGATGGAACGCCCCCTACAACCGCCCGCGAGGGCTGATAACTCCTACCGCGAGGGCGCCATCCGTTTCGCCCGCGGTAAGAACACGTGCTTCCGTCACCGCGTGCCGACGCTCATACCCCTCCGTTCAACGTGAGGGATCTGATTGCGTGAATGCACTCATCGTCATACTCGGTGCCGGCCTCGGTGGCGGAGTTCGCCACGGGGTCAATCTCGCTGTCGCCCGGCTCGCGCCGCAACTCGACTTTCCCTTGGCGACCCTGATCATCAATGTGCTGGGCTCGTTCTTGATGGGCGTCCTGGCCGAAGCCTTCGTGATGCGCGGCGCCGGCGGGCACCCGCTCAAGCTCTTCCTCACCACCGGGATGCTCGGCGGTTTCACCACCTTCTCGACCTTCTCGCTCGACGCCGTCACCCTTTACGATCGAGGTGAGGTCGCCGCGGCCGGCTTCTACGTCCTCGCATCGGTGGTTGCGGCGCTTCTCGGACTGATTGCCGGACTAGCGCTGGCCCGCACGCTCCTCGGCGGGGGCGTGTCGTGAATCTCGGACCTCGTAGCCTGATCCTGGTCCGTCACGGCGAGAGCACGGCGAACGCTGCAGGCGCTTTCACCGGCCGGCTCGACGTGCCGTTGACCGAGCGCGGCCGAGAGCAGGCCCGGGCGGTCGGACGGCGCCTGTCGGAGCGCGAACTCGCTCCCGATCGCGTATTCTGCTCCTCTCTGTCGCGGACGCGCGCGACCGCCGAACTCATTCTTGAGGTCTTGGAGCAGCGATCGCTCGAGCCGGAAGGCCTCGATACCCTCGACGAGCGCGATTATGGGGTGCTCACCGGACTGGATATGCCGGCGGCCGTCGCACGATGGGGCGCTGACCGAGTCGAAACATGGCGGCGCTCCTACGCCGACGGTCCACCCCAGGGCGAGAGCCTGCGCGATACCCTGGCCCGCATTACCCCCTGCCTCCTGCGCCAACTCCTTCCCGCGGCCTTGCGCGGCACCGCCCTTGTAGTCGCGCATGGAAATGCGCTGCGCGCCGTCGTCATGGCGATGGAGGGCCTCGGTCCCGACGCGGTCGAGCGTCTCGAAATCCCGACCGGCTCTATCCGCATCTACACGTTGGCAGCAGACGCCACGATCGAAGCTGTCGAGTTCCTGCCCTGATCCAATCCAAACGACGGAGTTCTCACCATGAGCCGCAAGCCGACGCATGAAGCGGACCCTGAACTGGAGGCCATCCGCGAACTCGGCCTCCTCGCGCACCAGCACCGCAAGGCCTCCCGTGCCTTCGGCGTGTCCAGCGGCACCATGAGTGCGATCTGGATCGTTCTGGGCACCCTCCTGGTCGTCGCGCTCGTCGCGCTCGCCCTCGCGATGCGATGACGCCTAGCAAGGCGGCCGCATTTCATCGATATGATCGATGACAACATTCATATCGTTCTATTGGATCGAACTGCGTCGATAAGAAAGAGTGGCTCCTGAGTTCTGGAGTCGACCGATGATCCCCGCCCTGCCAACCCGCTTTGCAGCATTCTCCGCGGGAGCTCGCGCCATTCTGCCGGGCCTCGCGCTCTGCATCGCGGTGACCGCCATAGCCCTGGCGCTGGAGGCGGCGGAAGAAGAAGCCTTCGGCCGCGCTTGGCTCGAAGCCCTGGTGCTGGCGATCCTACTCGGGAGCGCGATCCGCACCGCCTGGACCCCGTCGCAGCGTTTCTTTCCCGGCATCGCCTTCGGGGCGAAGACCGTCCTGGAGATCGCCGTCGTGCTGCTCGGCGCGTCGCTCAGCCTCGCGACGATCCTCGCCGCCGGTCCGGGCCTGCTCTTCGGCATCGCCGGCGTCGTCGTGGTTGCGATCCTGTCGAGCTACGGCATCGGCCGGGCGCTCGGCCTGCATCCGCGCATGGCGATCCTCGTCGCATGCGGGAACTCGATCTGCGGGAACTCGGCCATCGCGGCGACCGCGCCGGTGATCGGCGCCGATGGTGAGGACGTCGCCTCGTCCATCGCCTTCACGGCGGTGCTGGGCGTGCTCGTGGTGCTCGGCCTGCCCCTGCTGGTTCCGCTGCTCGGTCTCTCGCCGATGCAGTACGGGGTGCTCGCCGGACTCACCGTCTATGCGGTTCCCCAGGTGCTGGCCGCCACCGCGCCAGTCGCGGCGCTCAGCGTTCAGGTCGGGACGCTGGTCAAGCTGGTGCGCGTGCTGATGCTCGGCCCGGTGGTGCTGGCGCTCTCCCTCGGCGCGAGCCGGCTGCGTGAGGAGACGGACGCGGCCGCACCTCGCGTCACGGCTGGCGACCGGCCGGCCGGCGGCCGTCTCGCGATCCACCGGCTCGTGCCATGGTTCATCCTGGCCTTCCTGGCGGTCGCCGGCCTGCGCTCGGCCGGACTGATCCCGGCCGTCGCCCTCAAGCCGATCTCGCAGACGGCCAACGTCCTCACCATCGTCTCGATGGCCGCGCTCGGCCTTGGAGTCGACGTTCGCAGCGTCGCCAAGGCCGGCGCGCGGGTGACCCTGGCGGTACTCGCTTCGCTCCTCGCGCTCGGCGCCGTCAGCCTCGGCCTGATCCGCGTGCTCGGCCTCGCCTGAACCTGTCGGCTAGGCGAAGCCGAATCAGGCCCCGGCGAGGCAGGGCGAGACGAAGAGCTCGCCGCGATAGGCCCCGCGCAGGGTGCGCACGGACACCACCAGCCAGAGCAGGGTCAACAAGCCGACGAGGCCCGCTCCGAGCCAGGCGAAGCCGCTCAACTCCGTCACATCGCCGATCCGTAGGGTGGCCAGGGCATAGACCCCGAGGGGGAAAATGTAGCCCCACCAGCCAAGGTTAAACGGAACGCCGGCGCGCAGGTAGCGCACGGTGACGGCGAGCGAGAGCAGGAACCACCAGGCCCCGTAGCCCCAGAGGATCAGCGCGCCGATAAGGCCCGCGATCCGGAGGATCTCGGGCGCGCCGGCAAAACCGGCCGCCGCGAGGATCGGGCCACCGGCCTGCCCCAGCACGAGCAGGCCGAGCGCCCCGGTTCCGAGCGGACCGAGGGAGAGCCAGCTCGATGCGGCCATCTCTCGCGGCGGCAGGTTGTGGAGCGCCATGCGCAGCACCAGGATCGCCAGGATGCTCAGCGCGAGTGGTACCGAGACGCCCCAAAGCACGAAACTCGTGACGATGACGGCGAGTTGCTGGCTCTCGCCGCTCAGGGCCGGCGCGAGCAGGCCACCGGAGACGGCGACGACCTCGGCCGTCACCACCGGCAGCAGCCAGACGGCCGTCATCTGGTCGATGCGGTGCTCCTGGCGGGTGAACATCAGGTAGGGGATCGCCACGGCACAGATCAGGGCGAGCGCCACGTCGAACCACCACAGCGGCAGGGCAATGCGGATGGTCTCGGCGCCGAGATAGGGCGCCCCGAAGATCAGCAGCCCGTTCAGCAGCGTCGCCAGCGCCATCGGGATCGCCCCGAAGAACATCGACACCGTCGAGTGCCCGAAGATGCGCCGGGCGCCGTCGAAGAAGAAGATCCAGCGCGCGCCGTAGAGCAGGCAGAACGCGGCGAAGAGAACGACAGAGGCAAGCCAGAGACCGAGCGGGACCGGGGCCAACAGGGAATGCGTCGCAGGCAGACGGTCGAGGGCCAGGGCGACCACACCGGTGCCCATCACCACCGTGAACCAGTTCGGCGTGAACTGCCGGATCACGTCGCGCGGATGCTGGAGGCGCGAGAGCGGCTTCAGGCCGGTGCTGATCGCCAGCAGACTGGACTCGGACACGGGGCGCTTCCGGGCTTCGAGAGGACGTAGGACCGGCTCTAGCACAAGGCCGCATCGCGCGTCGTCGCGATGGACAGCCGCTCGAACGCCACGATAAAACATCGAAAAAAACGATGAGAATAAGCTAACCAAACTATTGGAATGAATGGTTGCTGGCCGCTACCTTCTCGTCATCACGAACTGACGTGACGACCCCACCAGAAGGATATCGATCATGACCCGTACCATCGCTGCCCTCGCTCTTGCCGCTTCCGCCCTCGTCGGCATGACGGGCCTCTCCCAGGCCCAGGGTCTCCGCGCTCCGCAGGCCCGCTCCATCAGCAGCCCATTCGCACTGGTCTACGGCGACACCGATGGCGCCAACGCCAAGAACCCGGCGCTCCCGGCCTACGCCCGTGGCCGCGGCCAGGAGACCGGTGGCCCGGCGCGCCAGCTGATCGGCCGCTGAGAGCGCCACCCCAGCCGCCGGCCTCATGTCCGGTGGCACGAGAGGCATGAACCACCGGCTCGACAGGGGATCGATCATGACCCGACCCACCATCGAGACCATCAACGAGGCCCGGTAGGGAGAGACCAGCGGCCATATGCGCTGGGTCCTGTTCTGGACGGTCGCGCTGACCATTGCCGCCGTCGGCACCGCCTGGCTGGCGATCATTTGACCGGTCGCGAGTCGTCGATGGAGATCGAAAATCTCCCGATGATCTATATCGGAGATCGTTGTGATCTCCAGCCGCCGTTGGATGGAATAATCGTCTCACCGTAGTATCTCATCCTGAGGAAGCCGCATCTCCGCCGGGATGCCCGGGACCGACAATTCGGCTCTGCGATGGCGAGACCGAACCGTCGTGCCTGCCGCCAATTCCATCCGCCGCCGACGCCGCCGAATCCCAACGACCGGCCGATGCGGCCCAACAGACGATTTTAGGGAGACACCATGCGCCACCTGCACGAACCGATGAACCGCCGCCTCGTTCTGGGTGGGCTCGGGCTCGGCAGCCTCGGCGCCGCGATGCCGGCCTGGGCTGCAGGCTCGGTGAAGCTTCCGCTGCCCGGCGGCCCGGACGAGCGGGCGCTGACCACCGCTTTTCCGGGCAAGGGCGAGATGATCCTCCAGCGCACCCATCCGCCGCTGCTGGAGACGCCGTTCTCGGTATTTGACGAGGGCGTGTTCACACCCAACGATCGCTTCTACGTGCGCTGGCATTGGGCCTCGATCCCGACCGAGATCGACGCCGACGCCTTCCGTCTCAAGGTCCGCGGCCATGTCGAGAAGGAGCTCTCGCTTTCGCTCGATGCCATCGCCGGCCTGCCGCGTTTCGAGATCGCCGCGGTGAACCAGTGCTCGGGCAATTCTCGTGGGTTGTTCGAGCCGCGGGTGCCCGGAGCGCAATGGGCCAACGGCTCGATGGGCAATGCACGCTGGACCGGCGTGCGCCTCAAGGACGTGCTCGAAATGGCCGGCATCAAGCCCGGCGCCGTGCAGGTGCGCTTCGACGGCCTCGACGCGCCGGTGGTCGACGATGCCCCGGACTTCAAGAAGTCGCTCGATCTCGACCACGCCAACAATGGTGAGGTGATGATCGCCTACGCCATGAACGGCGAGCAACTGCCGTTGCTCAACGGTTTCCCGCTCCGCCTTGTGGTGCCGGGCTGGTACTCGACCTACTGGGTCAAGATGCTGTCCGACATCGAGGTGCTGGACAAGCCAGACGACCAATACTGGATGAAGACCGCCTACCGCATCCCGGACGTGCCGGGCGCCAACATCAAGCCCGGTCAGACCGGCTTCAAAACGGTGCCGATCAACAGGATGGTGCCGCGCTCCTTCGTCACCAACCTTCAGGACGGCGCCAAGGTGGCGGCCGGATCGCCGGTCGCGTTGCGCGGCATCGCCTTCGGCGGCGATTGCGGGGTGAAGACGGTCGAGTTCTCCGGAGACGGCGGGGCGACGTGGTTCCCGACGCAGCTCGGCGCGGACGAAGGCCCCTACAGCTTCCGCCGCTTCGACGGCAGCCTGCCGGCGCTGGCCGCCGGGACCCACACGGTCAGGGTCCGCTGCACCAACACCAACGGCGTCGCGCAGGGCATGGACCGGGTCTGGAACGCTAACGGCTTTATGCAGAACGGCATTGAGGCCGTGTCCTTCCAGGCCGCTTGAGGAGAACAGCCATGACCCCGATCCGCCCTGCGGCCCTGATCGCCGCGCTCATTCTGTCTCCTCTGATGGCGCTCGCAGCGCCGACTCCCGAGCCGATGCGCTTCACTTCGCAAGCCATCGAGATGCCGACCTCCGATCGGATCTTCCCGGACGGGCCGGGGGCGGAGGCGGTCAACAACAACTGCCTCGCCTGCCACTCGGCTGGGATGGTGTTGACCCAACCCAAGCTCTCGAAGACGCAATGGACCGAGACCGTGAACAAGATGGTCCACGTCTACAAGGCGCCGATCGATCAGGCCGACGTGCAGACCATCGTCGACTACCTCACGGCGTTGAAGCCCACGCCCTGAGCCCCACGATCCCGAGGCCGTCGCGCTTTTTCGGCAGCCTCGGGGAATAGACCTTCCTGACCGGCATCTCCTCAAGGCGATGCACGGCCCGAATGGTCCGGGACCACGCAATCCGACGTAGACCCGCCCTCACGGCCGGCCCTTGGCCGCCGAACGAGGGCTCATGCCCGAGAGAAACGATTCATGACCCATCTCCGCACCAGCCTGCGTGCCCTCCTCGCCGGAGCCGGCATGCTCCTCGCCCAGGGCCAGCCCGGGTTCGCCGCCGGCTTCGACGGCGCGATCAAGAACAATGCCCTGGCGCTGAACGCCGCCGGGACCGTCGCCGCGGTGTCGAACAGCGAGGAGAGCGCCGTCATCGTCTACGACGTCGCCAAGGGCACGGTGCTGCGCCGCCTCGACGGCTTCGCGACGCCGCGCAACATCGTGTTTGCGCCGGATGGCGCCCGCTTCTACGTCTCGGACAGCGGTACAGGCCGGATCACGATCTACGAGACCGCCACCGGCAAGGAGGCCGGGATTCTCGCCGCCGGCCCCGGCGCCTTCGGCACAGTGCTCTCGACCGATGGGGCAAGGCTCTACGTCAACAACGAAGCCGCGAGCACGCTGACCGTGTTCGACACGAAGACCATGCTCGCCGAGGCCGTGATCCCCGGCTTCTCGCAGCCGCGCCAGGGCGTGAAGCTGTCGCCGGACGGCAAGACCGTGTTCGTGACGAACTTCCTCGGCGACAAGATCACATTGGTCGACACTGCCACCAACAAGATCACCGGTGAGATCGCCGGGTTCGACAAGCTTCGCGCCATCTCGATTACCAAGGACGGCAAGACGCTGTTTGCCGCCAACAGCGGCCGCAACACCGTTGGCGTGGTCGACGTCGCCGCCCGCAAGGTCATGTCCGAAGTTGCGGTGGGCAAGGACCCCTACGGTGCCGCGCTCACCCCGGACGGGCGCTTTGTCTATTCGGGCAATCTCAAGGACAACTCGCTCTCGGTGATCGACACCGGCACGCTCAAGGTCGTCGCCACGGTGACCGGCCTGAACGAGCCGCGCCAGGCGATCGCGTTCTCGGCCGACAACGCCCACGCTTACGTCCTCAACCGTGATCTCAGCGTCGCCGTGGTCGATCGCGCGACGAACGCGGTGGTCTCGACGATGAAGCCCTGAGTCGTCCCGCGCCGGGTGCCTTCTCGGCTCCCGGCGCGTTCTCGACCTCGACACCTCACGAACGCAGGACAAAGACCCCATGCTCGGCCTGTTCCAGCGCAAGGACCGCCTCATCGTCCACGGCGAGGCGCCCTACAACGCCGAGCCGCCGCTCGATCGCCTACGGGCCGCCTTCCTTACCGATCAGGCCGACTTCTACGTCCGTAGCCACGGCGACATCCCGGACCTCGACGCCGACGACTACCGGCTGACGGTGGGCGGGATGGTCGCCACGCCGCTCGAACTCTCGCTGGCCGATCTCAAGGAACGCTTCGAGCCCGTCACCGTCACGGCAGTGATGCAATGCGCCGGAAACCGCCGGGCCGACATGCTGGCTGTGGCCCCGGTTTCCGGCGACCCGTGGGCGCCCGGCGCCATCGGCAATGCGGAATGGACCGGGGTGCGGCTTGCCGACGTGTTGCAGGCCGCCGGATGCGAGGCTGGCGAAGAGCGTCATGTCGCCTTCGAGAGCCACGACCGGATCGCGGAATCGGACACACGCTTCGGCGCCTCGATCCCGTTGGCCAAGGCGCTGGCCCCCGAGACGCTGCTTGCCTTCGCGATGAACGGCGCGGCGCTCGCCCCCGAGCACGGTCACCCTTTGCGCGTGGTGGTGCCCGGCTTTGCCGGCATCCGCAGCCCGAAATGGCTTGCCCGCATCACGGTGCAGGATCAGCCCTCCGACAACCCGATGCAGGCCGACGACTACAAGCTGTTTCCGCCCGGCGTGACGGCCGAGACCGCCGACCCGGCCGCTGGCCACACCATCGAGGCGATGCCACTCAACAGCGCGATCTGCGAGCCCGCCCGCGGCGCAGCCCTGAAAGCCGGTCGGCACTCGATCCGCGGCTATGCCATCGCCAGCGACCGCGCCGTCGCCCGGGTCGACGTCTCGCCCGATGGCGGCCGTAGCTGGGCCCAGGCCCGGATCGAGCACGACAGGCGCGCTCCCTTCGCCTGGACCTTCTGGGAGATCGACCTCGATCTCGGCACAGGCGAGCATGAACTCGCGGTGCGGGCTTGGGATTCTGCCGGCCAGACCCAGCCGGCCGCTCCCGACGATACCTGGAACTACAAAGGCTATCTCAGCGCAGCCTGGCACCGGGTGCGGGTCACCGTCGCCTGAAGTGCAGCCCCAGCGCTCAGGTCCAGAGCAGAGCGGTCGCGGCGAAGCCCGAGATCGCGATCAGCAGAATGGCGATGCCGACGGTTAGGACACGCGGCATCATCGGGATCTCGGCCTGGGCGAGGCGCGTGCGGATGGCCCGGTCGCGCCAGGCCGCCCCAGCGAACGAGGCCAATGCGCAAACGATCAGCGTCAACGAGAGCACCTTCAGCGGCCAGACCGGTAGCACCTCTCGCAGAAAGCGCTGCGCGGCGAGGCCGCCGCCGAGGAAGGCGAGCCCGGTCCTCAGCCATGCCGCGAAGGTCCGCTCGGCGGCGAGCACCGTCCGGTCCTCGGCGAGCTTCACGCGCGGATCGTCAGGCGCGATGTCGCTCATCGGGGCGGCATCCCAATGAGATCGAGGAGCGCGTCGGCGACCCGGCTGCGATAGCGCTCCTTGTGACGTAGCACCCGGAACGGCCGCGTCGGCAGCGCGAATGCAGCCTCGACCAGGGTTCCGGCCCGCAGAGATGCGGCGACCACGGTCTGCGACAGCATGGCGGCACCACCTCCGGCCTCGACCGCCGCGCGGACGGCCTCGTTGGAGGGCAGTTCGAGCATGACCTTGAGCCGGGCCGGTGCGACTCCGACTGCGGCGAGTGCATCCTCGAAGACCGAGCGCGTTCCAGACCCCGCCTCTCGCAGGACCCACTCGGCCTCCGCCAGATCCTCGGGCGAGAGCGCCCCGGCGGCTGCGAAGGGATGATCCGGCGCGACCACGAGGACAAGCTGGTCCTCAGCGACAGTGGTGCTCGCCAGCGTCGGATCCTCGACGCCGCCCTCGACGAAGCCGAGTTCGGCGATGCCCTCGCGTACGGCATGGGCAGCCTCGGCGGTGTTGCCCACCGATAGACGAACCACGATCTCCGGATGGGCCCGGCGGAAGGCGACGAGGTGCCGGGGCAGCCAGTCGCTGGCGGTGGTCTGGCTGGCGAACAGCGACAGCGTCCCGCGGCGCAGGCCGCTCAGATCGGCCAGCACCAATTCGGCGGCTTCGGCCCGCGCCAGCACGGCCCGGGCCTCGATCAGGAAGACGCGGCCGGCCTCGGTCAGCTCGATGCCGCGCCCGACCCGGTGGAACAGCTTCGTCGCGTGCCGCCCCTCGATGTTGCCGATCGCCGTGCTGACGGCGGACTGAACCAGGTTCAGCGCCTCGGCCGCCCGCGTGACGTGCTCGCGCTCGGCCACAGCGATGAAGATGCGGAGCTGGTCGAGGGTCATGGCGCGGCCGTTCCGGCGGGGCGGGCGGGCGCGAGCCCGCGCACCTGCGCGTCCACAGCCTCGGCGACGCCGAGGAGGCGCGCTTCCGTCGTTCGTGCCGTGACGACATAGGCCATGCCGGCATCGATCCAGGAGAAGGCGGCGACGTCCCCCTCGCGGGCGAAACGGAAAATCGTGCGGCCCGCATCTGTGCCGGCACGGCTGTAGAGCGTCAGCCGGGTGCCCTCGTCGTCGTCGTACATCAGCAGGGCTGCAGGCTCCGAGCCCGCCGGCAGCAGGCGACCACCCATCAGGCGAAAGCCGAGCCCGCGCAGGTCCGGTGCCACGAGGCGGCGGCCGAGCCGCTGCGACAGCCATTGGACCAAATGCGGCATCTCATTGGCACGGACCTCGACGGGATGGACGGTTTCCGAGACGAAGGTCCTGAAGGCTGCCACCGCATCCTGCGTCGCCGGCTCGGAGGCCAGCAGGATCGGGGCGGAGGAATGGACGAGACCGTGCCCGATCCATCCGGCGCCGGCTCCGAGGGTCAGGAATACCAGCGCCGCCGCTGCGACCGGGCGCCAGCGCGCGACACGGAAGGCGCTCGGCCCGGTCAGGTTGGCGACGCGCAGGCGGGCCGGGATCGGCTCGTCGGCGATCAAAGCGAGGCGGGCGCGCAACTGCTCGCGTACCGCTTTGTCGGAGACGATCCGGCCGGCAGCCTCGGGATGCTCGGCGAGCCAGGCCTCGACCATTGCACGGCGCAGCGTATCGAGCCGGCCGTCGACGAACGCGTGAAGGTCGTCCTCGCCCACCGGCCGCGGATCAGGCCCGCTCATTTTACCCTCCGCAGGAAGCCGGTCCGCCCGGTCTCGAGGAAGCCACGCATCCGCTCCCGCGCCCGGCTGAGGCGCGACATGATCGTTCCCACCGGCACCCCGAGGACGTTCGCCGCCTCGGCATAGGACAGATCTTCAACCGCCACGAGAAGCAGGACCGAGCGCTGCTCCTCTGGCAGGGCATCGAGCCCGGCAAGGATGTCGCGCAGCCCGAGGCCCGAGGCCGGATCGGCGCTCGCGTCTGGCACCTGGTCCAGTAGGTCTGGCCCTGCCCGCGGCGCGGTTCGCTTCGTCCGGCGCAGGCCGGCGAGAAACAGGTTGCGCTGGATCGTGAACAGCCAGGCCCGCAGATCACCATCTCGCCGGCGTTGCGACCAGCCGGCGAGAGCCCGCTCCAGGGTATCCTGAACCAGGTCGTCGGCGGCCTCGCGCTCGCGCAGCAGGGCATGAGCGTAGCGTCGCAAGCCCGGAATCTGCGGCTCGATCAACGCGGCGATCTCGTCCAAGCGCTCTCCCTTCGCGACGGCCCCTGTGACGAGAGAGATGCCGGCGCCACGCATCTATTCCCTCGCACGATTTAAATTCGCGATCACGGACGCGGGGCCGGATTTTTTTTGCAAGCCGACGGAATGAAAGGCCGCCGGCGGCATCTCTCCTCTCGAAGACCGGCACTCGAGGTTTGGAGTGAACATGCGCGGAGCACTGGCATCCCTGGCGACCATCGCCCTGATCGCGACGGGGCTCGTCGGCGGATCGATGATGCGCCCGAGCCGGGCCGAGCCCGCCCCGATGTCGGACAAAGCCGGCTTCGACGCGCTGATGCGCGAGTCCATGGAGCGGATGCATGCCGAGATGGCGGTGCCGCCCTCCACCGATCCCGACCGCGACTTCGCGGCGATGATGATCCCGCACCACCAGGGCGCGGTCGACATGGCCAAGGCCGAACTCGCCTATGGCCACGACCCTGTCCTGCGCCGGCTCGCGCAGGGGATCATCGTCGAGCAGCAGCAGGAGATCGAAGTCATGCGCCGGGCGCTCGCCGAGAGGCCGCCCGCCACGCCCCTCGCCTCGCCGTCGCCCGCCCATAGCCATCACCACTGACCGGCGGCCTACCCGCCCACCCAACCAGGTATGAATTTGCGATGAGACAGATCCTGCTGCCCACGCTGACGATGCTTCTGCTCGCGGGGACGGCGCTCGCCGGCCAGGCTCCGGGACCGGCCTCGGCACCGGACGTGCCGGTCAGCGCGAAGGACCGGTTCTACACCTCCGACCAGTTCTCCAACACGATCTCGGTAATCGACCCGGCCGCGAATACCCTGCTCGGGGTGATCAAGCTCGGCGATCCGACGCCGATGAACCTGAGCCCGCTCTACAAGGGTCAGTTGCTCGTCCACGGCATGGGCTTCTCGCCCGATCACAAGACCCTGCTCGCAGTCTCGATCGGCTCGAACGCGGTGAGCTTCATCGACACCGCGACGAACACCGTGCGCCATACCAGCTATGTCGGTCGCTCGCCGCACGAGGCCTTCTTCACGCCGGACGGCAAGGAAGTCTGGGTCAGCGTGCGCGGCGAGAACTATCTCGCGGTGCTCGATGCCGGCACCGGCAAGGAGATCCGCCGCATTGAGGTGCCGAACGGGCCGGGCATGACGATCTTCTCGCCCGACGGGCAATACGGCTACGTCTGCTCCAGCTTCAGCCCCGAGACGGTGGTGATCGATACCAAGACCCACGCCATCGTCGGCCGCGTGAAGCAGGAGAGCCCGTTCTGCCCCGACATCGCGGCGACGCCGGACGGCGAGCAGGTCTGGTTCACCCTCAAGGACGTCGGACGCACGCAGGTGTTCGAGGCTAAACCGCCGTTCAAAGCCCTGAAGACCATCGAAACCGGGCCGATCACCAACCATGTCAACATCGTGCGCACCAAGGCCGGCCAGTTCGCCTACGTCACCATCGGCGGCCTGAACCTGGTCAAGGTGTTCCGCACCGATGATTTCTCGCAGATCGCGACCATCCCGACCGGGGCCCTGCCGCACGGACTCTGGCCCTCGGGCGATGGCAGCCGCGTCTATGTTGGCCTGGAGAATGCCGACAAGGCCGCGGTGATCGACACCGCTACCAACACGGTCGTCGCCGAGGTGCCGATTGGACAGGGCCCCCAGGGCGTTGCCTATGTGCCGAACACCGTGCCGGAGGGCGACGGCCGGCAGAATCTCCAGCCTCTTGGCGCCTCGGGCAAGACCAGCGCGCTGACGCTGAGCGGCACGGACGGAAAGCCGGCGACGCAGATCACCCTGTTCGACCAGGGCGTTCTCCAGACTCTGCAGGCCGCCGTCACCGGTCTCCCGGCGAAAATGCCGTTCGTGCTCGCGCTGTCCGACGATCCGAAGGGTGCGGGCATGATCGAGCCGCTGGCCGCCTTCATGACCAATCCGGCCGGCGCTGCCATCGTCAACGCCATCGGCCCGATCCGTCAGGTGACCCGCACCGATGCCGGCACGGGCCGCCGCTACTTGGTGGTGGCCGCAGGCAAGCCCGGCGAACTCGGCGGCGTCGTGCAGGTGCAGACCAAAGACTGATCAGACGGCGTCACGGATCGGAAGGGCGTAAATCCAAGTATTGTTTTTGCAGAACTGGCACGACAGCATCCTCTGCTCTCGCGAATGGCGTTGGCAGTGGCGCTCTGTTACCGCGATGCGCGCCTCCAGATGCCTGCCAAACTAATATTTAGCATTGCTAACAACTGCCTGTAACACACCGTTCCGCTGTCGACCAATCTCAGGCGTTAAGTGGGATATACGGGCCAACGGCCGCTTACGAGCAGACGGGAAAAGGGGCTGAACGGCTACGTTGGGTCGGAGGCGGAACGTCCGCTTGAGGGGTAAGGCCAAAGTCGAATTTTCACCCGGTGCGGACGTTTGGGGCGGGTACCAAGCGTCAGGATTCCACCACTAAACGGTGCATTATTGCGGATTGCCTGCAGAATCGGACGACATGCTGGGGCTGTAGCCCGGATGCGGCGAGGGCAGGCCATGGGCTCCACCAGGGCGGTCGCCCGCCTTGAGCCCCCCAACCCCGTGCAAGAGGCTCGGCGCCGCGATTTAAACGGTGGTCTCGCGCCACGTCCGGGCGAATGATCCCGGAGAACACCGTCTCGGCCCCACTATCTCCCATCATTCCGGAAATGGGCCACCTGGGAAAAATCCGAGTGGGTCTCGCTGCCCCGGTGCCTGGGGAGGAATTATCGGTTGCCCCACCCCCGGGCCAATTTCTGCAGGTGGCACCCGCCGAAAATTCCGAGGGTCACTTTATGGCTGTGGCTGTGAAAAACCGCCCACGATCCAACCGAACGCACGGCAGAGGCCGTAAATTATCAATCCTGCTGCAACAGCGGCCGCAGCGAAATAGACAGAATCGCCGTCGATCAAGGAATCTCGCATCAGAAGGTAGACCGCAGCGAAAAAGGCCGCGCTTAGGACAGCCAGCACGACACCAAACCGATGCACCACCGTGTGTGCGACCATGTTCAATTTCGCCCTCAAACCGTTTCGATGGAAATTCCATCGCCACGTGGTGAGGCACTAATAGGTCAGAAAATGCCCGAGCCGTGGTAATGATGACCGATTGGAAAGCGGCTCGCGACGGCGCTTCCCATGTGCTTCCCAAATCGGATTTCTGGGAAACAGCCCGGCACCGCGCCGGCAACTAAGTGCTTGATATTGAATGGCGCGCCCGAAAGGATTCGAACCTCTGACCCCCAGATTCGTAGTCTGGTGCTCTATCCAGCTGAGCTACGGGCGCGCGGTGATCAGGGGGCAGCGAGTGCCTCGTCCGACCGTGGGCGGTGTCTAAGTCGTTCGTTGCAGCTTGGCAAGCCGCTAGAAGCGCTTTCCGAAGCGGTCGCGTCGGTTCTTCGCAGGACGCCGTGGCAGGCTGAAATACAAAGCCGCCGGCCCGATGCGATCGGGCCGGCGGCTTTGGCGATCGTGACCCACGAAGCGGTCGGTGCTTCGTGGCGCTGGTGCGTCGAGCCCGTCGCGTCACATGTTCTTCAGGATCGAATCGACCATCTTTTTGGCGTCGCCGAACAGCATCAGCGTGTTGTCGCGGAAGAACAGCTCGTTCTCGACGCCGGCATAGCCCGAGCCCATGCCGCGCTTCAGGAAGAGCACCTGCTTGGCGTTCTCCACGTCGAGGACCGGCATGCCGTAGATCGGCGAGGTCTTGTCGGTCTTGGCGGCCGGGTTCGTGACGTCGTTGGCGCCGATGACGAAGGCGACGTCGGCATCGCGGAACTCGCTGTTGATGTCCTCGAGCTCGAAGACCTCGTCGTAGGGCACGTTGGCCTCGGCGAGCAGCACGTTCATGTGCCCCGGCATGCGGCCCGCGACCGGATGGATCGCGTACTTGACCTCGATGCCCTCCTTCTTGAGCAGGTCGGCCATCTCGCGCAGCGAGTGCTGCGCCTGGGCGACGGCCATGCCGTAGCCCGGGACGATGATGACGCGCTCCGCGTTCTTCATCAGGTAGGCCGCGTCGTCCGCCGAGCCCTGCTTGACCGGGCGCTGCTCGCCTCCGCCGCCCGCGCCGCCCCCGGCGGTCTCGCCGCCGAAGCCGCCGAGGATGACCGAGAAGAACGACCGGTTCATCGCGTGGCACATGATGTAGGACAGGATCGCGCCGGACGAGCCCACGAGCGAGCCCGTGATGATCAGCGCGAGGTTGCCCAGGGTGAAGCCGATGCCGGCCGCCGCCCAGCCCGAGTAGGAATTCAGCATCGAGATGACGACGGGCATGTCCGCGCCGCCGATCGGAACGATGAGCAACCCGCCGAGCGTCAGCGACACCAGCACGATCAGCCAGAACACCAGCTTGCTCTCGCCGGCGATGAACAGGCCGAGCAGCACCACCAGCAGCACCGCGAGCCCGGCATTGATCAGGTGACGCTGCGGCAAGATGATCGGCTTGCCGGACATCCGGCCCGACAGCTTGGCGAAGGCGATGACCGAGCCGGTAAAGGTGATCGCGCCGATGGCGACTCCCAGACCCATCTCGAACAGCGACTGCCCGTGGATGTGGCCGTTCTCGACGATGCCGAAGGCCTGCGGTGCGTAGAGCGCGCCCGCGGCCACGAACACCGCCGCCATGCCCACCAGCGAGTGGAAGGCGGCGACGAGTTCCGGCATCGCCGTCATCGGCACGCGCTTGGCGATCACCGCGCCGATGCCGCCGCCGATGCCGAGGCCCAGCAGCACCAGGAACCAGGCGCCGACGCCCGCGGGCGGATGGCCGACCAGCGTGGTGAGCACGGCCAGCGCCATGCCAACCATGCCGTAGAGGTTACCCTGACGGGAGGTGGTGGGGTGCGAGAGCCCCCGCAGCGCCATGATGAACAGGACGCCGGCGACGATGTAGAGAAGGGAGGAGATGTTCTCGGACATCGTCTCAAGCCTTCTTCTTGTACATGCTGAGCATGCGCTGGGTGACGAGGAAGCCGCCGAAGATGTTCACGCTGGCGAGCACGATGCCGATGAAGCCGAAGAACCGGGCCCAGCCGGTGCCGTGCTCGATCAGCGGCACGCCGACGGCGAGGATCGCGCCGACGATGATGACGGACGAGATCGCGTTGGTGACGGACATCAGCGGCGTGTGCAGCGCCGGGGTCACCGACCAGACCACGTAGTAGCCGACGAAGATCGCCAGCACGAAGATCGCCAGCCGAAACACGGTGGGATCGACGGCGCCGTGCGTCACGGCAGCGGCGCCGTGGCCGAGGCCGTCGGCGATGCTCTGGGCGTAGTCGGCGTTCTGCCGGGCGATGTCCGCGGCCGCGCGGGCTGCGGCTGCCGCGGCTTGGGCCTGATCGGCCGCCGCACCTGGAGGAAGAGTGGCCATTCTTATTTCTCCCCGTCCGTGGTCTTCGGCGTCTCTAGACCCTTGGCGTCCGGCAGCTTGGCTTCATTCGACGCCGCCGATTCCTCGGATTTCACCGCCTCGGGCTTCGGCGTGTCCGATTTCGGCGGCTCGGCCTTGCCCTTGAACGCATCGTGGACGACCGCTCCGTCGCGGGTGAGGTTCGTCGCCTTGACGAGTTCGTCGTCCCACTTCACCGCGAGCTGCTTCGATTCCTTGTCGATCATCGTCTCGACGAAGGCGTAGAGGTTCTTGGCGTAGAGGCCGGAGGCGGTGGCGGCGAGGCGGCCCGGCACGTTGGCGTGGCCGACGATCTTGACGCCCTTCTCGGTGATCACGACCTCGCCGAGCTTCGAGCCCTCGACGTTGCCGCCGCGCTCCACCGCGAGGTCGACGATGACCGAACCCGGCTTCATCGAGTCGACCATGGCCTTGGAGAGCAGCTTCGGTGCCGGGCGGCCCGGGATCAGCGCCGTGGTGATGACGATGTCCTGCTTGGCGATGTGGGTCGCCACCAGCTCGGCCTGCTTCTTCTGGTACTCGGCCGACATCTCCTTGGCGTAGCCGCCCGAGGTCTCGGCCTGCTTGAACTCGTCGTCCTCGACCGCGACGAACTTGCCGCCGAGCGAGGCAACCTGCTCCTTCACCGCGGGACGCACGTCGGTCGCCGAAACTACGGCGCCGAGGCGCTTGGCGGTGGCGATCGCCTGCAGGCCGGCGACGCCGACGCCCATGATGAAGGCCTTGGCCGCGGGCACCGTGCCGGCTGCGGTCATCATCATCGGCAGCGCCTTGCCGAATTCGGAGGAAGCGTCGATCACCGCGCGGTAGCCGGCGAGGTTCGCCTGGGACGAGAGCACGTCCATGACCTGGGCGCGGGTGATGCGGGGCATCAGCTCCATCGCGAAGGCGGAGATGCCGGCATCGGCCATCGCCTTCACCTCGGCCTCTCGGCCGTAGGGGTCCATGATCGCGACGACGACGGCGCCGCTCTTGAGGGTCTTCAGTTCCTCCGCGTTGGGGCGGCGGACCTTGAGGACGACGTCGGCGTCCCGGACGGCCTCGTCGGCGGAACCGACGACCGTGGCGCCCGCGTCCTCGTAGTCCTTGTCGGTGATGCCGGCAGTCTTGCCGGCGCCCGACTGGACCGCAATCTCGACGCCGAGCGCGACATACTTTTTGACGATGTCGGGGACGGCCGCGACCCGGGGTTCCCCCGGATCCGATTCCGTCAAGACGCCGATGCGCATTCAAGAGCTCCCGTTCTTACAGCGACCCGTCAAGGGCGCCGGTATCCGAGCCTATCTGATGATGTTGTGCCTGTGCGGGCCGCCCCGCCGGATACCTCGATCGCGACCCGCGTCAGGATTTTCGAAGACGTCGCAGAAAGCTTAGCCGAGGGCCAGCGCTAGCAAGAGCAGCGCCAGCACGACGGCGGGAGCCTTCCAGCCGATCGACGGAACGAAGGCGCCGATGGCGGCCGCGACCCAGGACAGCAGAACGCCGCCGATGGCCGTCAGCCAAGCCTCGCGAATGCCGCCGACGGCGAGGGCGAGGACCCAGCACAATACGGTGACGGAGCCGATCTCGACGAATTTCACGAAGCCGCGATAGGTCTGTTCGTGGGTCTTTTCGTCCATCGCCGGGCTGTAGCTCACGCCGGACAGGGTCTTCGTATCGGCCATCGCGTGCCCGTTCCCTCAAGCTCGTCTTGTTCTGGTCCAGCGCGGATTTAGCGCATGGGCTTGCCAGCGGCAATCGGCTTGGCCGGTCGGCAAACGATTGATGTGAGGAATTTTCTCAGGCCGGCGTCTCGAGGCCCACGGCATCGAGCGCGGCCTTCTGCCGGTCACCGAGGGATTCGAGGGAGAAGTGCTCGATCTCGGCCTCGAACAGGCGGTGGTAGTTCAGCTCGGAGCGCAGGTGCAGGAACACGGCGCCCAAGCCCACCGCGGCGCGGTCCATGAACACGAATTCCTGCGGCACCGTCACCGGCCCGTGCTCCTTGAGCGCCTGATGCACCGAGAACGCCTCACGCCGGCCGTAGGCGCCGGGCTTCACGCCGTCGGCCACCGTGCGGGTGCGATCCTCCAGCAGCGGCCCGTAGATGAAACGCGCCCAGATGTTGAGGATGTCGATGGTCTTGCGGTCGAGGCGCTTGAAACCCCAGACCTCGTAGGCATGGACGACGCGCTCATGGTCGCCGCTCTGCAGGCCGCGATAGAGGTCGACCACGCCGCCGACGAAGCGCGGATGGAAGATCCGTACGCAGCCGTAATCGAGCAGGTTGATGCCCGCGCCTTCGCCGCCCTCCGAGAACACCGTGTAGTTGCCGAGATGCGGATCGCCGTGGATCACCGCGGCACGGCTGAACGGGTGCCACCACGCCTTGAACATCGCCTGCGCGATCCGGTTGCGGATCTCCACGGGCGCCTCGGCGAAGGACAGGATGCGCTCACCGTCGAGCCAGCCGAGCGTCAGCAGCCGTTTCGTCGACAGGTCGCCATGGACCGCCGGCACGCGCACCGCGTAAGCGTCCTTCAGAACGTTGCCGTAGAGCATGGCGTGCTTGGCTTCGCGGGCGTAGTCGAGCTCTTCGCGAATGCGGGCGCCGATCTCCTTCTTGATCTCGCTGGTATCGAGCCAGGAGTTCATGCGCCGGTGCAGAGCGAAGGCGACCTCCAGCTGCTTGAGGTCGGCCTCCACCGCGGATTGCATGTCCGGGTACTGGAGCTTGCAGGCGAGCGGCGCCCCGTCGAGGGACGTCGCCTTGTGGACCTGACCGAGGGAGGCCGCGGCCGCGGGCTTGAGATCGAAGCCGGAAAAGCGCGTCTGCCAGTCGGGGCCGAGCTCGGCCATCATCCGGCGCTTGACGAAGGCGGCGCCCATCGGCGGAGCGTCCGCCTGCAATTTCTGCAGCTCGGCCGCATATTCGGGCGGGAGCAGGTCGGGGATGGTGGCGAGCAGCTGCGCCACCTTCATGATCGGCCCCTTCAGGCCGCCGAGCGCCTGCGCCAGGGCAACGGGGTTGTTGTCCCCGCCGAACAGCCGCGCCATCGCCATCCGCGCGGCGACCCCCCCCATGTTCGCGCCGACATTGGCATAGCGGCTCGCGCGGGCTGAGAAGCGGTTGGCTTCGCGGTCGGATCCGGACATCGATTTCGGCCGTCGGTGATCGCGTGAAGTCCGCGAGATAGGCCGGCGAGCGTCGCAATGCGAGGAGCATAGGGACGCATGACGCAACGGCTCCGGGCGTCGGAGACGTCCGCTGTCAGTAGCCCAGGCCGGCGAAGCGGTAGGCGAGGCCCGCGGTCACGAGTTGTCCCTGCGTGCGGGCGATGGAGTCCGCGGTGTGGCCGGTGGGCGTGAGTCCTCCGGGGCCGAAGACCGGGCCGATACCGCCGACTTCCACGTTCCGCTTGCCGAGATCGTAGCGCAGGTACTCGACCTTGAAAGACAGGCGCCCGGGGGTGAGGAAGGCGGGGGTGTAGCCGTCCGGCGCCATCAGTTCGATGCCGCCGCCATAGACGAAACCGGTGTCGATGCCGGTGTAGCGGCCGCCGTCGTAGAGGCCCGTGTACTGGGCGTTCGAGAGGGTGGTGTGGGCCGCGACCCCGATGCCACCATAGGCGAAGCCGCCGGTGCCGTAGACCAGCACGGGGCCGAAGGCATAGCCGAGGCGCCCGCGCACGGTACCGAGGAAGTCGAGGGTCTGGCGCGCCTCGAGCCCGATATCGCTGCCGCCGAAGTTGAAGCCTGTGGTGCGAACACGCTGGAGGTTGGTGTAGAGCGCGTCCGCCTCCACGCCGACGACGAAGCCGGAGCCCGGCGTGAACTGCACGTCATAGCCGAGGCCGCCGCGCAGCACGAAAGAGCTGCCGTGCATCGCCACCGCGCCGAGATTGCCGAAATCGACCAGCGCCTGCTCCTGCGGGGTCGTACCGGAGGTCTTGAGGTGCTGGGTGCCGGTGCGGGCGTACCCCGCGTCGAGCCCGACATGAAACCCGCCCCAGACCGGCGGCGGTGCGGGCGGCGGCAGCTGCTCCATCGGCGGCAACGACGAGCGCAGCGGCAGGTCGGCCGCATGGGCAGGCCCGAGCGCGAGAACTCCCAACGTCGAGAGCACCCCGATCCGGGCCGAGCGGTGGAGGGATGTGACGAGCAAAGTCATGTCGGCACTGTGCCGAAATGTGCTTAACGCCGGCTTACCAGGACAGGTGGCCTCCTTGGCCGTTGCCTGGACCGCGGCCGGATGAGGCTGAGCCGGCCCGGTCCCGAGCAGGTCATTCGCGCAGAACCGCAGGGCACTCGTGAGCAATCTGCATGGCCGCAGCCGAAGCGATCGCTCCGCTGCCGGGCCGAGCATGATGCAGGCTCGAAATTCGCGCCCAAGGTAACCGAGTCGCCGCGAAGAAACGTAAAAACGATCTTAACTCTTGTTCCGCAGGATGGGACCGAGGACGCATCCGGTCGCGTCGCGCGAGGAGTGGTTCCGTGGCCAAGATCCAGAGCGAGCCGAGGACCGACACGCGGCCCTGCCGCATCGAGACGCCCCCGCTGAGCGCCACGGTGCGCCGGCACCTCGGCAAGAGCCTGCGCTCCCATTACGCCGCCGCGCTCGCCGAGCCGGTCAGCGAGCGGCTCGAAGCGGTGCTGGCGAAGCTCGAAGGGCAGAAGGGCTGATCGGTCCGGACGCGTCCGGCCGCCCCCCCCGAACGCCGCCGCGATCCGTCAGGATCGGGCCGCCTTCGGCATTTGCGCCGGACACAGCCGAAAGCCTCGACGCCGCCAGCGCGTCGGCAAGCACCCTTAGCAGGCCCGCCTCGGCAGGCCGCGCTGCATCGCTCCGGTACCTGCGTAGAGCCGTACCCGACACGATTGCATCGCGCCGGCATCTCCAAGCTCTTGTTTTGACGCGTCTTCGTTCGACCAGCCGGTATCCGCTCGGTCGGACGGCGCTCTAATCGAAGGCGACGGCCACGAGGGAGAAGAGGCCGGCGAGGAGGATGTTGCCGGCAAGAACGAGAGCGATGACCGTCATGAGGGTGTCGGGGACCTGATCCGGAGATTTGGGAGGGGCTGTCTAGCGGTTCGGATCGTGCGCCGCTGCTACGTCAGCGCCTCACAGTGCCGGAAACCGGAACCGGGATCGGGTGCGATGCAACACGGCAACGGTTCTCGTCCCGCGCGGGTCACCCCTGCATCCGAACACTTGCCGAAACTGACTTTTCTCACCGCCGCAGGCCGATTCGCCGCAAATTGGTTACATTCGGGTTAACGTCTGTCCGCTGCGGCCACGGGTGCGCCGCGAGGGCTGTCGGCGATGATCACGGCAAGCGATGCGGTCCTGGCGGCCGTCGGATTCCTCGGCTTCGGTGCGGCCGGGCTCGGTGCGGACGGCCCCGTCTCCATGACCGAGCCGGGCTTCGCCGCCGAGGCCGACCCGCAGGCCTCCCCGGACCTGCTCTCGGCGGGAGAGCCGTATTTCGAAGCCGTCGCCGCGGCGCTGCGCCGGACCGGCTATCTGGACTCCTGACCCGGGCGCTCTGCCGTCATCGAGCGGCGCCGCCGAGGGAGCCCCGCCCTGTGCCACGGTTGACCGATCGGGGAGACCGGCTATAGCGACCCCGGATCTGTACCTACAGCATGACGGAACGGCTCGCCCGCTTTCGCCTCGCGAGGGCCAGTTCGGACGGGACGTACAATGTCCTTTGTCGATCAAGCGGCCCATGACGGGTGATCGACGCCCTCGGGCCTGATCGCCGAGGCCGCACGGTTGCGTTCGCGTATTCAAAAGAAGACGGAAACGCTCGATCTTCATTTTCTCCAAGGATCGGAATCGCTCGATCCGAGGGACATCGTCCCGGATGTCGTGCACCTCCATCGCCGTCAGATGATGGGCGTACCCGGCATCCGCGACCAGCATAGAGTGCTTCATGACTGGCAAGCGTGCATTGATCACCGGCATCACAGGGCAGGACGGCGCCTATCTGGCGCAGCTGCTTCTGGGCAAGGGCTACGAGGTCCACGGCGTCGTGCGCCGCTCGAGCCATGCCGGGGTATTCGACCACCGGCTGAAATGGCTCGGCATCGAGACCGACGTCGAGCTCCATGACGGCAACCTGCTCGACCTGTCGAGCCTCGCCCGCATCGTGCAGCAGGTCCAGCCGGACGAGGTCTACAACCTCGCGGCACAGTCCTTCGTCACCGCCTCGTGGCAGCAGCCGATCCTGACGGGCCAGATCACCGGCCTCGGGGCGGTCAACCTGCTCGAATGCGTGCGCACGCTGAAGCCCGATGCGCGCTACTATCAGGCCTCCTCCTCGGAGATGTTCGGCCTGATCCAGGAGCAGGTCCAGAGCGAGGCGACGCCGTTCTACCCGCGTTCGCCCTACGGCGTGGCCAAGCTCTACGCCCACTGGATGACGATCAATTACCGCGAGAGCTTCAACCTGCATGCCTCGAACGGCATTCTGTTCAACCACGAGAGCCCGCTCCGCGGCGTCGAGTTCGTTACCCGCAAGGTTACCGACGGCGTCGCCCGGATCAAGCTCGGGCTGGCCAACGAGCTGCGGCTCGGCAACATCGACGCCAAGCGCGACTGGGGCCACGCCAAGGACTACGTCCGCGCCATGTGGATGATGCTCCAGCAGGAGACGCCGGACGACTTCGTCATCGCCACCGGCCGCACCACCACGGTGCGCGACATGTGCGAGATCGCCTTCCAGCATGTCGGCCTCGATTCGGCCGGGCATCTCATCATCGACGAGAAGCTGTTTCGCCCGGCCGAGGTCGAGGTGCTGCTCGGCAACCCCGCCAAGGCGGAGGGGGCGTTCGGCTGGAAGGCCGAGATCTCGCTCGAAGCGATGATCCGCGAGATGGTCGATGCCGACCTCGCCCGCCTGAAGCCGCGGGTCTGAGGGACGGATCGCCCCGGCACGGGCCTGCCATCACGAGCTGTCTTCGTGCCGAGGCACTCGCGTAGCGAACTCAAAGCATGGCTGGCGGCTCCGCAATGTACGCATCGTCGGAGCGAGGGCCGACGCGTCGACGCGAGGGGAGCACTTCGGCATGACGTTCGCCGTATTCACCAAAATTGGGATGGTTTGCACCTAGAGCACGCTGCTTTTTCATGGGATCAGCGGCATGTTCCAGGCTGTCGTTTTCGCATGATGCTTCCGGGAAGCCGGAATCGATCGTCCCGCATCATGCGCCAGGAAGCAGCGAAACCGGTGGAGCGGGCTCTGAGCGAACCGAGCAGCGTATGAGGCGAATACTCGTCACGGGGGCAGCCGGCTTCGTCGGCCGGCACGTCGTCGCGGCCCTGCGCGCCCGGTTCGCGGCCGATAACGCCATTCTCGGCATCGGCCGCAGAGCGGCCGCCGAACCGATCGACGGCGCCGATTACGGCCAAGTCGACCTGCTGGATGCAGAGGCGCTGGCTCGGTGCCTCGCCGACTTCCGGCCGACCGACATCCTCCATCTCGCCGCGGTCTCGGCCGTGCAGCAATCGGCGGCCGATCCGCTCTCGGCCTGGCGTTCGAATGTCGGGGGCCTGTTCAATCTGGTCGACGCCGTGCTGAAGGAGGCCTCGACCACCAACCTGTTCTTCGTCAGCTCGGGAGAGGTCTACGGCCGCGCCTTCCTCTCGGGACGCCCCATCGACGAGACCTTCGCGCCGGAGCCCGCCGGAAGCTACGCCCGCTCGAAGTGGATCGGCGAGCAGATGCTCCTCGACATCCTTCGGCCCACGCAGGTGCGGCTGGTGATCCTGCGGCCCTTCAACCATACCGGCGCGGGCCAGGACGAGCGCTTCGTCGTGCCGAGCTTCGCCGGGCAGATCGCCCGGATCGAGGCGGGCTTGTCGCCGCCGCGCCTGGAGGTCGGCAACCTCACCGCACAGCGCGACTTCCTCGACGTCGCCGACGTGGCTCGCGCCTATGTCGACCTGATCGCGGCGGCCGAGATCCTGCCGAGCGGCACGATCCTGAACATCTGCTCGGGCCGGCCGCGCGCCATCGCGAGCATCCTGGAGGATCTGCGCAAAATGGCGCTGCGGCCCTTCACCGTCGTCGAGGCCCCCGATCGGATGCGTCCCTCCGAGATCCCGATCGCCATCGGCGATGCCGGCCGGCTCCGCGCCGCCATCGGCTGGGCGCCGTCGGTCGATTGGGCCGAGACGCTGGCGAAGGTCCTCGCCGGGGCCCGCGGCGCGATCGGGTGAGGAGCGGCTTCGTCTCCTCTCGCGCCCGCATAGAAAAAAACCTTCTCTCGCCAAGCAGCCCGGCCCCGCTTAAATCTGCGGCCATGCAGACGAAATCCGACATCCTCGCCGCGATCGGCGACACCCCGTTGATCCGGCTCGCCCGTGCTTCGGACGAGACCGGCTGCACCATCCTGGGCAAGGCCGAATTCCTCAATCCCGGCCTCTCCGTAAAGGACCGGGCGGCGCTCTCGATCGTGCGGGATGCGGAGGCGAAGGGCCTGATCCGGCCCGGAGGCACCATCGTGGAGGGGACGGCGGGCAATACCGGGATCGGGCTGGCGCTGGTGGCGGCGGTGCGCGGCTACCGCACCGTCATCGTCATCCCCGAGACCCAGTCGGCCGAGAAGAAGGCGACGCTGCGGCTCGCCGGCGCGCGCCTCGTCGAGGTGCCGGCCGTACCCTTCGCAAACCCGAACAACTACGTCCACGCCGCCCGCCGCCTCGCGGAGAAGCTCGCGGCGAGCGAGCCGGCCGGCGCCTTCTTCGCCGACCAGTTCGACAACGTCGCCAACCGGCAGGCGCATGTGGACACCACCGGCCCCGAGATCTTCGACCAGACCGGCGGTGCGGTCGACGGCTTCGTCTGCGCGGCCGGCACCGGCGGCACGCTTGCCGGCGTCGCCGAGGCGCTGCGGGCCAGGAAGCCCGGCGTGACGATCGCCCTGTCCGACCCCGACGGCTCGGCGCTCCACGCGCATTACACCATCGGCACGCTCAAGGCCGAGGGCTCCTCGATCACCGAGGGCATCGGGCAAGGCCGGATCACCCGGAACCTGGAGGGCTTCACGCCCGACGTCTCGTTTCGGATCCCCGACACCGAGGCCGTCGCCATCGTGTTCCAGCTGATGCGGGAGGAGGGCCTGAGCCTCGGTGGATCCTCGGGCATCAACGTCGCCGGCGCGATCCGGCTGGCGCGCCATCTCGGCCCCGGCCACACCATCGTGACCATCCTCTGCGATGGCGCCGCGCGCTACGCCTCGAAGCTGTTCAACGCCGCGTTCCTGCGGGAGCGCGGACTGCCGATTCCGGAGTGGCTCGGCGCGGAGACGGGCGAGCTGCCGGATTGGCGAGCCTGAGGCATGACGGCGATTCCGGTCGTCTGACGCTATCCCCAACGCCTCGATGAACTTTTTGCAACAGCACGTGAACGGAATGCCGCATCGCCGCGTTGCAACGGTCTAGCTCACGCGACGATGTTTGAGCGGTTCGGAGTTACCGTCGATGCTGACCACCATCATTCTGATCATCCTCATCCTGGCGCTGTTCGGCGGCGGCAACTTCCTCGGCGGCGGCGCCTATCGCGGCCCCGGCTTCGGTCTCGGCGGCATCCTGATCATCGTCCTGATCGTGCTGCTGCTCACCGGCCGAATCTGAGCTTTTTTTCGTCGGTCGCGCCGCGTGCTTCACGTGGATCGTCGTTGAGTTCTCGGCGAAGCGGATGCCGCTTCGCCGAGAAAGCACTCCAACCGGGAGGCCGTCGTCGCGGGTTCGCCCCGCGGCGGTTTTGCGTTCAGACGGCCGCGCCCACACCGCGGCGTGCGCTCAGCCACGACGCGCCGAGCACGACCAGGCTGACGGCAGCGATCAGGAGCGTCGAGGCGGCGTTGATCTCCGGGTTCACCCCGAGCCGGACCTGGCTGTAGAGCCGCATCGGCAGGGTCGTCGCCCCTGGCCCCGAGACGAAGCTCGCGATGACGAGGTCGTCGAGCGACAGGGTGAAGGCAAGCAGGAACCCTGCCGCCAATGCAGGCGCGATCAGCGGCAGCGTAACGCTGCAGAACACCCGCAGCGGGCCGGCGCCGAGATCGGCCGCGGCGTCTTCCAGCGAGCGGTCCAGGCCCTTCAGCCGAGCGCCCACCACCACCGCGACGAAGCCTGTCCCGAAGGTGGCGTGCGCGATCACGATGGTCGAGACGCCGCGTTCGACGTCGAGGCCGACGAAGAGCAGCAGCAAGGACAGCCCGGTGATCACCTCCGGCATCACCATCGGGGCATAGAGCAGCCCGGTGAACGCCCCGCGCCCGCTGAAGCGCCCGTGCCGGTCGAGCGCCAGGGCGGCGAGGGTTCCGAGCGCCGCTGCGATGGCCGCCGAAAGCGTCGCGACCTCCAGCGAGACTAAGGCGGACGCGAGGAGCGGCGCGTCGGCAAACAGTACGCCATACCAGCGTGTGGAGAACCCGCCCCAGACGGTGACGAGCCGCGAGTCGTTGAACGAGTAGACGATCAGCACCACGATCGGCGCATAGAGGAAACTCAGCCCCAGCGTCAGGGCGGCGCGATTGAACGGGGTCATCGTGGTGCGCTCCCGCTTCCACGGGTCGAACCGGGAGAAATCCGCTGCGCGAGCGGCGCAATGCAGTCACGCTGACGGTTGACGCCGGGGGACGGCTGATGCGTCCTCATCGCAACGCCTCTTCCCGCCGCTCCTCAGCCCCGCGAAACAGCACGACGGGGACGACGATCAGGATCAGCAGCAGCACCGCCACGGCCGAGGCGATCGGCCAGTCGCGGTTGGAGAAGAACTCGATCCAGAGCATCCGGCCGAGCATCAAGGTCTCGGAGCCGCCGAGCAGGTCCGGGATGATGAATTCGCCGACCATCGGGATGAAGCAGAGCAGCGCGCCCGCGACGAGCCCCGGCATCGCCAGCGGCAGGGTCACGGTGCGGAAGATACGGGCGCGCGAGGCGCCGAGATCGGCCGCAGCCTCCGGCAGGGTGGTATCGAGCCGGCTCATCACAGCGTAGAGCGGCAGCACCACGAAGGGCAGGTAGGCGTAGGTCAGGCCGATCATTACTGCGAGCGGCGTATCGAGGATTGTCAGCGGCTGCGCGACGACTCCGAGCTTCAGCAGCGCGGCGTTGAGCAGGCCCTCAGGCTTCAGGATCGCGATCCAGGCATAGACCCGGATCAGAAAGCTCGTCCAGAACGGCACAACCACCAGCGCAACCAGGAGCGGTTGGATCCGCACGCTCGCCCGCGCCATGGCGAGCGCCATCGGCGTGCCGATCAGGACGAGGATCGCGGTGGCCCCGGCCGCGTAGGCGAGGGAGGACAGCGTTGCCTTCCAGTAGAGGGAATCGGCCGCGAGCATCGCATAGTTGGTAAGCTCGAGGCCCTCGAAGAACGCGCGCCAGCCCGCGATGCCGTCACTCCAGTCGAGCACCGGCCGGTAGGGCGGCTGCGCCGTCGCCGGCAACGAAAAGCTGATCTTCAAGGTGATGACGAAGGGCACCAGGAAGAACAGGCCGAGCCACAAGAGCGGCGGTGCCCGCACCAGCCAGCGCCCGAGGGGGGAGCCGACGCGCCTCATGCCGGGAGGATCCATCCGTCCTCCGGGGCGAAGCCTGGGCTGATGCTGTCGCCGACGGCCGGCCCTGCAGCCTCCTCCGGCAGGCTCGCGCTGGCGCGCAACACGGTGCCGTCGGCCATGCGGACCTGCCGCCGCATGCGGTCGCCAAGATAGGCCGCGTCGACGAGCGTGCCGGCGAGCGCGTTGTCGCCCGCGCCGAACCGCATCCGCTCGGGCCGCACGGCCACGACGACCGGATCGCCGAGTTCCGCACCGGAGAGCGCCTCCGAGGCCACGGCTCGGATCGGACCGAGCTCCGTGCGCACGCTCCGCATCGCTCCGACCGCGGATTCCAAAAAGCCGGCGATCAGGTTCACGTCGCCGAGCAACCCCGCCACGAAGCGGCTCGCCGGGCGCTCGTAGAGGTCGCGTGCCGGCCCGACCTGCACGAGCCGGCCGCGATCCATCACGCCGATGCGGTCGGCCAGCGCCATCGCCTCCTCTGGATCGTGCGTGACGACAACGAAACCCGTGCCGAGCCGGCGCTGCAGCGCGCGCAACTCGCCTTGCGTCTCCTCGCGCAGCGCCCGGTCGAGGGCGCCCAGCGGCTCGTCGAGCAATAGCAATTGCGGCTCGCGGGCGAGCGCCCGGGCCAAGGCCACGCGCTGGCGCTGGCCGCCCGAGAGTTTGTCGGGCCGCCGCGCCCCGAACCCTTCGAGCTTCACGAGGCGGAGGAGCCCCTGCACCCGCTCGGCGATGGCGGATCGGGAATGGCCGAGCCCCTGCAACCCGTAGGCGAGGTTCTGGGCCACGCTCATATGCGGAAACAGCGCGTAGGATTGGAACATCATGTTCACCGGCCGCCGATGCGGCGGCAGCCCGGTCAGGTCCTCGCCGCCGAGCCGGATCGTGCCCGCATCCGGCGTCTCGAAGCCGGCGAGCAGCCGCAGCAATGTGCTCTTCCCGCAGCCCGACGGGCCGAGCAGGCAGAGGAACTCGCCCGGCGCCAGATCGAGCGAGACCGCGTCGACGGCCCGGTGCGCGCCGAAGGACTTGGTGACGCGGTCGAGGCGCAGGAGGGGTTCGGGATGATCGGGAGCTGGAGCAGGCAAAGCGGAAGGGCCGTGGCTAAGCGGTCAAGCGACATGCGGATCCGACGCCATGTCATAGGAGACGACGAGCAGGTCACCCGTCCTCCCGCAAGGCCTCCGCCACTCGCGCCTCGAGCAGGTCCGGCCGGCGCAGCACGAGGGCGCCGCGGGTGCGGTCGATCAGGCCCTCGCCGGCCATGACCGTGAACTCGCGGGTCACCTGCTCGCGGCGGCAGCCGATGCGGGCAGCGAGCACGTGGTGGTAGGGCGGCGGGGTGACGACGCGCTCGCCCTCATGGCCGGCGCGGGGCACCGAGAGGCGCAGCAGCTCGGAATAGAGCCGGTGGCGCAGGTCGAGCAGTGCGTGCTCCATCAGGCGAGTGTTCAGCTCGCGCACACGCTTGGCGAGCAGGCGGAACAGCCGGTCGGCGATGATTTCGGAGGCTGAGACCATCTGGCGAAACACCGCGGCCGGCACCACGCAGACCTCGCCGCGGGTCAGAGCCGTGACGTTGGCCGAGCGGCCGATGCCGTCGATCGCCGCGAGTTCGCCGAAGAAGGCGCCCGCTCGCATCTCGCCCAGGATCACCTCCTTGCCGGACTGGGTCCGGTTGAGGATGCGCACCTCGCCGGTGGCCAGGAAATAGACGTCGGTGGAGATATCGTCGAAGTCGACCAGCACCTCGTTCTCGTCGAACCGGCGCCAGTGGCAGCGGGTCTCGTAGGGTGCGAGATCGATCTCCGGTTCCTTGAAGAACGGAATGCTCGCCAGCCGGCCACTCGACACTGCCTCACCCCCCGCCCCGACGCCGCACCGCCATAGCACGATCGCGCGGAACGGTCCGCGAGGTCGCTGCACAGGCAACCTCAGGCGCCGCACGCGGCCCGACCCCGCCGGTTGCACGGGCGTCGATGGCCTGAGGGCCGATACGATCGTGGCGTTCCGGTGCAGCAGGGTCAAGCAGGCTTGGCGCCGATGGTTCGCCAATCGTTCCGCGACGCCGGGAGGCTGGCCCGGGGCACGCGCGAGCCGGCCCGGCAATCCCGCACACGACATTACAAAACCTTTAGATAATCTTTTCGAACCAAGCCTCTCACCATTCGTTCGTCGGTTGCACCTTCGGATCCTACTTTCATTTTGACCGCCGTTCGAAGAAGAGTTTTTATCGATGTTTCAAGTGTTCAAGCCGTTGTTCGTTGCCGGCATGATTGCATCCGCCGCGATGATGGCGGCGCCCGCCTCGGCCCAGGAGGCCGGCTCGCTCCTGACTCAGCTCAAGCAGAGCGGGGCCGAGACCAGCTACGTGCGAGGCCGTGGGTTCCGCGGCAGCCACGGTGGCTTCGCCGGACGTGGTTTCGGGCGTGGCGGTTTTGCCGGCAGACGCGGCTTCGCCGGGCGCGGCGGTTACGGGCGTGGCTATGGTTACGGCTACGGCCGGCGTCGTGGCATCGGCGGTGGGGCGGCGGTCCTCGGCGGCCTCGCAGCGGGCGCCCTCATCGGCGGCGCGATCGCGGCCCAGGCGGCGCCCGCTCCGGTCTATGGTGCTCCGGGCGGTGACGCGGTCGCCTATTGCCAGCAGCGGTTCCGCTCGTACGATCCGGCCTCCGGCACCTATCTCGGCAACGACGGCGCCCGCCACGCCTGCCCGTAGTCCCGGGCGGCGATCCCACCGCCATCGAGCCCTGCACATCGTGCGGGGCTTTTTTGCGGGAAGCGGCCGGTGACAGGGCAGATCCGCCATCCACCGGGACCGTGCACCCGCAGGCGAGGCGATTAACCATTCGTCAACCATAACGCCGACACGGTATCGCCGGAGCGACGCGATGAGGACGCCATGACGCGCAACCGGGACTTCGACGCGCTGAGCGAAGCGCAGGTGGCCGCCGGGCGCACCGCGCGGCGCAGCGTCACCGCAGAGGCCGGCTTCCGGCCGCCGGCCGCGAAGACCATGGCCGAGTTGCTCGACACCATCCAGCACGTCGCCGAGGCGGCGACCGGCGAGCGCAGCTTTCTGCATCTTCAGCCGCTGCGCGACCGGGCATAAAACGTCGGCTCAGGCCGCGTGGGACGAGGCCGAGCGCTCCGCCTCGACCGCGCCGGACACCGTCACGCTGTTGCGCGCCACCGTCAGCACGACATCGAACGGCGGCAGCCGGCCGAGGGTCTCGGCGTCGGGCAGGCAGACGATCAGGCCCATGCCCTGCCGGATCATGCGCAGGCGCATGATCCGCGCGGCGATCTCTTCCGACTTTCGCTCGTCCGGCAGCAGGCCGACGACGAGGATGTCCGGGCGGCGCACGAGACAGCGCACGAGATCGATGGCCACGCGCTCGCGCGGGCCGATACCGCTTTCGGTCAGGCCCTGCCGGCGCGCCATCGCCGTACCCGGACCGCTCGAGGTCACGCGGCTGGCGAGGCCGAGCCGGTAGACCGTCGGCTCCAGACCCTGCTCGGCCAACACCTGGCGCACGAGGGCGCGCACCCGCGCCTCCGCACCGGCCTCGCCCTGCGTGATGCGGCCGAACAGGACGTTCTCTTCCAGGCTCGCGGCGGCGGTGACGCGGGCGGGATCGTAGAGATCGACCTTTTCGCGAAATTTCGGGGGCATCAGGCGCGCGAAGGAGCGGCGCGCCGAGACGATCCGTTCCTCCAGCTCGGCGTCGATCAGGCCGAAGCGGTGGCGGGTCTCGCTGTAGCGCAGCGTCAGGCCGATCAGGCGCTCGCGGTCGCGTTGCCCGGCCGGCCCGCGCCGCCAGCTGCGCCCATCGGGCTGGCGGGCGATCAGGTCCTCGAAGAAGCCGCGCTCGCGGGCCGGAAACAGCGAGAAGGCGTCGAAGAGCGGGTGGTCGTCCGGCAGATCCGCGAAGATCTCGACGGTGGAGCGGGCGATGCTCAAGCCCATCTCGACGAAGGTCCGGGTCAGCTCCTCCGCCTCGAGCACCGCCCGCAGATAGGGGTGGCGCGCCAGACGCTCCTCCGAAAAGGTCGGGCCGACGGCCTCACCGAACAGGATGTTTTCGCCGACCGCCGCCTGATGGTTGTAGAGCGCCGGGTCGAACGGCTCGACGAGCCGGGCCATGCCCTGCGCGGCCAGGGCCTCGCGCACCGCCGAGCGGGCCGCGACGATCGCCGCTGCGGCGGCCGGCTCGTCGTCGGGGTCGATCGTCCCTTCCAGCCCGCGCGAATAGATCAGCGCGTCGAGCCCGGAGAGCTTGAGGAGCGCGATGCGGCCCTTCTCGCCCAACGCCTCGCGCTCGTCGGTGCGTGCGCCGTAGAGCAGGTTCTGCTTCAGCGTGCCCTCGATCAGGATCGCTTCCGAGCCGGCGAAGGCAATGCGGTGGGCGCGCTCGGCCGGGTCGAGGCTGCGCAGGTCGACGCCGCCGAAGGTGATCGCACCGACGCTCGGCTCGATCTGTCCGGCGAGCAGCGCCGCGAGCGCCTGGGCGCCGCTGCCGCGCTCGCCGACGATGGCGACATGGGCCGGCATCGGTAGGTCGGCGGCGAGGCCGGTGAGCCGCTCGCCGCTGGCCGGATCGTAGGCGCCCGCATCGGCCGCGATCAGTCCGCCGGAGGCCGGGAAGGCCGCGCGGCGATGCTGGGCCGGACGCTTGTCGGTCAGGCCGTCGAGGGTCTGCGACAGCCGGCGATAGACGGGCGTCACCTCGATCCGGAGGAACCACAGCCGCAGGAAGGCCGTGACCAAGCCGGCGGCGAGGACGAAGGCGCCGGCCGCCGCCGCGAGGGCACCGGGCAGGACCCGCTCGGCCTCGATCGGTGCGCCCGGACCGCGCCAGAGCGCCGTCGCCACCAGGATCGCCGGCAGCAGCACGGCCAGCGCCAGCGCGGGCGCACGGGCATAGGCGAGCGCGCCCTCCGCCCGTGCCAGCGTGCCGTGTGTCGCCCGCGCGCGCAGGCCGAGGCGGCGCCGCTCGAACATCGCCGAGCCGTGGACGCGCACGGCCGGCATCCTCAGGATCAGGTCGCCGAGCCCGGCCTCGGCGGCCGCGCGCTCACGCTGCCGCAGGTCGGTGCGATCGCCGCCGCGGCGGATCTGGAGGGCGCGGGCGAGGCCGATGGCGAACAGGCCGATCGCCACCGCCGGCACGAGGCGCGGCGCAGCGAGGGCCGCGGTGAGCAGGGCCAGCAGCACCGCGGCGAGCGTCATCGCCGGCACGAGGATTCCGGCCGCCGGTAATCCCGCCAGCGCCGCGCCGATCAGGGCGGGCAGCGCGCGCACGTCCTCGCGGGCGCCCGGCGGTGCACGCAGGATCGCGTCCGTGGCGGCGGCGCGCAGGCGGGTCGCGGCGCGGGCTTGCGCGGAGAAGCAGACCCGGGCGACGAGCCAGCCGAGCCCGGCGAAGGCCAGGGCCGAAGCCGCGAGGCCGATGAGGGCCGCGACTTCGAGGCCGTGCTCGCTCAATGGGAAGCCGGGGGCGATCGGCAGCAGCCGCGCCGGCTCGCCGGGAAGCGGCAGGGCGAGCGCGAGGAACGGCAGCGGCCCGGGCGCGCCCGGGCTCAGCAGGGCGATCAGGTCGCGCAGGCAGAGCAGGGCGAACAGGGCGAGCGGCGCGCCGAGGCCGACCCCGAGCGCCACGGCGGTCGCGTGCTGCCGCCGTGCCGACGACCACGCGAACAGGATCGGATCACGCTCCATCGACGGGCCGCCTGCGGCTGCGATGGTGGGGCTCGATGCGCATCATATCAGGCGCGGCTTAGAGGATCGCAGGATTGCAGGGAAGCGTGCGCGAGCCGGCAAGGCTGCGACCCGAGGTCGACGCCGGTGGCCACAGCGGGCTCTTTGTGCAGCTTCGACTGGCGCTTCGGCGGCCGGCAGGACTACTCGTGCCGGGTATCGGCCACGGCGGCGCGCTCGGTCCAGGCCACCCGCAGGTCTTTCACCATCTGCCTGACGAACATCTCGATCGACACGTACGAGAAGATCGCGATGGCGACGATCAGCGTGAGGGAAACCAGGGTCTTGGCGGTCGCGACGTCCACGGCGAAGAGTCCTAAAGCAATGTGTCAGGCGAAGGGCTGAATGGGAGGGCCTGAGTTTCCGTGCGCTCAGCGCATGACCTCGTATGAGCCTGTCGGATACCCAACGCCGTGCGCAGGCGCACGTCGTCTTGCCCCCGAGAGGTTTCGCACCGGCACCGCTAAGGATTCGCAAAACTCTCAGAATCAATCCGAGAGTCTTCGTGCCTTATCCGTCAGATCACGCGGCGCTCCGCGGCAGTCGTCGGATCGACGTGACCGCTCCGAAGCTCTTCTCGGCGATCCGCGCCACCGCCTCGCGCAACGGCTCCACCGCCACCGTCATGTGATGGCCGTTGGCGTGAATGAGGCGGTCGGTGTCGAGCATCAGGCCGACATGGCCTTTCCAGAAGACGAGGTCGCCACGCAGCAGCCCGTCGAGGCCGGGCGGCAAGGCGTCGCCCAGGGCCGCTTCCTGCATGTCGGCGTCGCGGGGACACGCGATCCCCGCCATCAGGAGGGAGAGCTGCACGAGGCCCGAGCAGTCGAGCCCGAGGCTGGTGCGACCGCCCCACAGATAGGGCGTGCCGACGAGGCGCTCGGCGGTGCCGCCGAAGTCGGGCTCGCGGTGCTGCACGGTCTCGGCATGCGCAGCGAAAACGTACGCGTCGGCACCGACGCGCAAAAAGTCGCCGTCGCGGTCCTGCGCGGAAACGCTTGCGCCGAGGCTGAGGTAGCCGCCATTCGGCCGCTTCATGTTCGGCTCGGGGTAGAGGAAGGTGCGGAGCGCCGTGACCCGGTGGGTTGGGGCCGGATCCACCGGCCCAAGGGCATCCTCGGGGACGTAGCCGACATAGCCGTCGAGCCCGAGCTGCACGAAGGCGAAACCGTCGGTGACGTCATAGACCGTCACCGGCTCGCCCATCACCGCCTCGGTGTCGAGCCCGGCCTCGACCCGCGGCGTACGGCGCAGCGGTGCGGAGGCCGCGACCACCCGCCGGGGTTGACCCTCGACGAACCGCTCCGCCTCGACCAGTCCGCGCAGGCGGCTGTCGGCGAGGTCGGGCCGGGCGGGGGTGAGGCGTGGATCGCGAGTGGTCATGCGCGGGATCGGATGCCCGGTGGCCGGCGCATGTCAACGGGAACCGGCGCATCGCTGACCGTGGAAGCTCGCGTGGGGGTCGGGGCCTCCTTCGCATGACGCAGCCGGGCCGATCCCGAGGCCTCGGCCGACGTTCTCCGGGCCGGGGCGTGTCGAGCCTCGGCGTGCCCTTCGCCTCGACGATGCGGGCGTCGGGTAGCGCCCTCGGTCCGATCGCACCGCGCTTCGGCCGCTCGACAGCAACTGCGGCAGCCAAGGCGATACGCAGCGAGCAGATCGGTTCGCGCTCGCGAACGTCGTGCGATCGATAAATCCGATCGCGTTCGGTGCTCAGGAGGCTATAGCGCTCGCTCTGCGATCGACTTCGACAGCAACATGGCGAAACATTTCTGCGACAATCTGCGGACCAGCGCTCTGGATCTCCTGGCCTCGCCACGACGTTGGCGGGGCAGACTTTCAGATTGGAGATGGTATCGATGAAACATCTTGCTTTGGCCTCGACGGCGCTCGTTGCCGCATTCGCCTTCATGCCGGCGAGCGCCGATGCGCAGGGTTTCCGTGGCGGCGGCTTCCACGGCGGTGGATTCGGTGGGTTCCGTGGCGGCGGTTTCCGGGGAGCGCGCTTCGGCGGCTACGGCGGCGGCTTCCGTGGCGCTCGCTTCGGTGGCGGTTACGGACGTGGCTTCTACGGTCGCCGAGGGATCGGATACGGTCTCGGCGGCCTCGGGCTCGGCGTCGGCCTGGGCCTCGCTGCCGGCGGTCTCTACGGCGACTACGGCTACGCGCCCGTAGGCTATGGCGGCTACGGCTATGGATATGCGCCGGCAGCCTACGGCGGGTATGGCTACGGTTATCGCCGGCCGTATCCGGGCTATTACGGCTACGGCTACTGAAGCCGATCCCACCCGCGAATGACACCGGCCGCCTCCCGACGAGGCGGCCGTTTCTTTATGGCCGTGTGACCGTTCAGCCGGCGCCGTAGCCGCCTTTTTCGTTGCTCGACGTCCGATCCGGCGAGTGATCGTCGTAGCCGCCCGTCTTTGGTCCCTTGTCCTTGTCGGACTCGCCCGCCGGTGCGGTCGGCCCGCTGGGGGGTGCCTGCTCCGTCGGGTCGATCGTGGGGCGGATCGGTTTCTCCGGCGTCGTCATTCGCGTTTGCTCCATATGGCTCTCAGGGAAGCTTTCAAAGCGCACGCGTGTTCCGAACCGCACGGGCACCGATCGGCCTCGATTCACGGAGTTGGCCGGCATCGACGTCCGCACCCTCCGCCTATGGCGGCGACAGCGCCGAACGGATCGATGGTTACACCGGCGGCGATAAACCGCCGTGCGGTGCCAATGGCAATCGGGTCACTGCTCGGTCCAAGCGGAGGCTCGGCCCGACGCTCGTGGCAACGGTCGCGGCCCGTAGAGCGGGCTTCCCCGGGCAGGCCCGCTAGCCGGCCGGGCAACACTTCGGCCGGCGCGATCAGCGCGCGGCGAGTGGCGATCGATCGAAGCCGTCGAGCAGGTCCTGCGGATCGCGATAGATCGCGATGCAGCCGGCGGCCGACAGATCGGCTTCGGGAAAGCCGCCGCAGAGCACGCCGACCGTCGCAAGTCCGGCCTTGCCGGCGGCCTCGGCGTCGTAAGGCGTATCGCCCACGACCAGGATCGACGCCGTATCGAGCGGTGCGAGCTTTGTCAGGGCTGCCTCGAAGATGTCCGGATGAGGCTTCGACCGCTCGGCGTCGTCGGACGAGGTCGTCGTGTCCACCAGGTCGGCGATTCCCAGGATCTCCTGATAATGCTCGACCTCGTCGCGCTTGCCGGAAGAAGCAAGCGCGACGGTCATGTCCGCCGCGCGGATGCGCTCGAACAGGGCGCGGACACCGGGAAACGGCTTCACCCGATCGAGATAGTCGCGCTTGAACAGGTCGGAGCGCCAGGCCTCGATCGTCTTGCCGTCGCGCTCCACGCGGTCCGGCGGCAGAAACACCGGCATCAATTCGTCCCCGCCCTTGCCGATCTGGCTGCGGACCCGCTCGGGATCGGTCTCGACCCCGAAATGCGCAAAGGCCTCGACCCAGGCCTGCGCGTGCAGGTCGACACTGTCGAGCAGCGTGCCGTCGATGTCGAAGATCACTGCCCGCATGTCCATATCCTTCGCGCCGCCCGCACTCGGCAGCAGACGCCCTCGTGAGCCTTCGGAGGAGCCGGGGCTCCCCAGATCCCGTCAGTTGCCGAGGGAGGGACCGCCGGCCGCGCCGCCCGTGCCGGGCGGACCGCTCGTCGGCGTCCCGCCGATATTCACGTCCGGCGTCGTGCCCGGCACGGAGGCGTTGCTGCGGCTCGCCGCGTTGCCGGCCGGTGCCTCGGGGCTGCGGGTGTCGAGCGTTCCGCTGCGGACGGTCCCGGCCGGTACGCCGCCGACGACCGGCGGCGGGGCGACACCGGTATTGGCCGCGCCACCGGTCGTGATCTGCGCCAGGGCCGGGCCGGCCAGGGCGAGCCCCAGGGCGCCTGCGAGAGCCATCGTCATGCGTGTCATCGAGCGTATCCGTGTGATCCGGCGCATGATGCGGGACTGGGGAATCCGGCTTCCCGGAAACATCATGCGGCGACAATGAGCCGGAGCGGGCTGCGGTTTCCGTGAAAGAGCGGCATGCTCCGGAGATCCGCCGGCAACGGGCGGTGGCGCGCGAAGTTCACCATCGCGGTTTCGCGATGATCCTGTGCGATGTGGGCGACGACGGCTCGGCCGTCGCCCCACTCCCGGCGCTCAGCCCTTCTCCACGACCCCGGAGATGGCGGCCGGCAGCGTCTGCTGGTGCTGCACCACGCGCCATTCGTCATGCGCGAGCCGGCGGTAGGTCGAGGTGCAATAGGCCTCGTACGTCTCGTCCCCGCGCGAGGCCTTCGCCTGATAGGCAATGACGATGAGCCCTTCCTGCGGCCGGGCGATCTGACCCTTCGCCAGTTCCACCTCCGTCCAGCGCGGGGTGCCGGCGACGGCCTCGATGGCCTGAACCCCGCTCATGGCGAAGGGCGGGTGCGGCAACACCATCAGGCAGGACTCGTCGATCAGCTTGCGATAGTTCTCTTCGTCTCCGGTCCAGAGGCTCTTCTCGAAAGACCAAACCCGCTCGTCGTCCATCGTGTTCTCCTCAGATCCGCGAAGTGACCGGAGAAGAGCGCGAGGCGGGGTTCGTTCCGGGCATGCGGCATTGCGGATCGCAGCGGGCGAGCGATTCGTCGTCTTCGGCGTTGCGATGGCACTCTGCCGATCGGCACGGACGCCCAGTCCCGCGACCGGTCCCGATCACCATGCGGCGTAGGGGCTGGGCAGGTCGGGATTGTCCAACACACCGCATGCGTCGAACGGGGAGGCTTTGCCGGGCAACATCAACCGCAGTGCGACACCTTCGTGCAAAGCTCGGTTTCATTGAACGCTTCTCTGAGGCAGAGTTGAAGACGTCGCATCATGTCCAAGTGGATGTGAAGTCCTGGAAAGTCTGGGCTTGCGCCTGAGGGACGCCTTCTGCCCTCATGATGCTCCAGGTCCGCTCCTTGGCGGCACAGCCTGGTCGAGTTTGTCACCACCAAATTCACAATACAGTCGCAGCACGTTGCGCATTTGGTCCGGCAGAGATCCACGTTGTTGATTTGAAAGGCTTCACGCGAGCCATTTTCAAAAATGGGCCTGCATGCAAAAGTATTCGCTTGGACACGTAAAAGGCTTGCCCCTTCATTGGCAGGGAGTGCCTTCCCCGTGGCTGGAACGGAGCGAGAGATGCCGCCATCCGAAATCGACCTCATCCGGGCTCGCCTCGCCGCGCATCCAAGGCGGGCCGACCTCGCGGCGCGGCGCGAGCGGATCGATGATCTCGGGGCGGGCTACGTGCTGCCGCCGGACGTGGTCGTAGAACCGGTCAGTGCTCACGGCGTGCCAGCGGAGTGGACGCGCACGCCCGCGGCGAGCGGCGGCCGTGTCGTGCTGTTCTTGCACGGAGGCGGCTACGTCTCCGGCTCACTGACGAGCCATCGCCACATGATTGCGCAGGCTGGCCGCGAGGCTGAGGCACGCACCCTCGCGCTGGATTACCGGCTCGCTCCCGAGCACCCGTTTCCGGCCGCTCTCGAGGATGCGCTCGCCGGATATCGCTTCCTTCTCGATGCGAATGTCGCCCCGACACAGATCGCGCTTGCGGGTGAGAGCGCGGGGGGCGGTCTTGCACTCGCGACGGTCCTGTCGTTGCGAGAAGCGGGATTGCCGCTACCGGGATGCCTTTGGCTCAGCTCCCCCTGGACCGATCTCGCCCTGATCGGTGCCAGTATGGAGGCCAAAGCCGCCGTCGATCCGTTGCTCAGCCGGACCTACCTCACCGAACTCGCAAACCTCTACCTCGACGGGGCCGATGCGCGGGACCCGCTCGTCTCGCCGATCTACGCCGATCTGACAGGCGTGCCGCCGATGCTGATCCAGGTCGGCTCGGCTGAAACGCTGCTCGACGACTCCATTCGATTGGCCGCTGCCGCGGGCGCTGTGGACGTATCCGTGCGTCTCGCGATCTGGCCGCACATGATCCATGCCTGGCATCTATTTTACCAAGAGGTCGCAGATGGACGGCGTTCGCTGGCGGAGGCCGGCGCCTTCATCAGAGCGCATCTCGACGGGGCCTGAGCGCCACGCCGTTTTGCAGTCCGATGCACCGCGCGAGATCTACGGGGTGCTTTACCGCGGTCGTAACCCATCGAGAGGATGTTCTGTCGCCTCAGGGACTTCCGTCGCGCGGCGACTCGCTACGATCGCCTCAGCGCCATCCGTATCGCGACAACCGTCAGCTACTGGTTATGATACCCGATTCTAGTATTCGATACTAGGTAATCATGGTATATCGTTGTTTTTGAGCACGTGAGATCACGGTAGAATGCGTGTCACCGATTGTCGCCGCGCAGCGCTCGTCGCTGGCGTCGACGGAGCGACCCGGAGGCTACAATGTCCAACTCAAATACCGCATCACCCGCGAGCTCTTCGGGTTTATCGCGCCGCGGCTTAGCCCGACTCGACGCAATGAGCTCGGTGCTCGCGCGCAACTGGTGGATCGTAGCGCTGCGCGGAATTTTCGCGGTTCTGTTTGGAATCCTCGCGTTTGCAGCGCCGCAGGCCTTTCTGCTCGCGTTGGCTCTATACTTCGCTGTCTACATGCTGGTCGACGGTGGGTGGACGATCGCTTCAGCGATCCGCGCGGCACAGAAGCACGAGCGCTACGGGTTCCTGCTGCTCGAAGGCATCGTCGACATCCTTGTCGGCATGGCTGCGGCGCTGATCCCCGCCGCGGCGATCTGGGCCTTCGTGCTTCTGGTCGCGACGTGGGCGCTTGTCACGGGTGGACTGATGATCGCTGCCGCCTTTCGGCTGCATCTCCATTATGGCCGTTGGTGGCTCGGACTCGGCGGCGTGATTTCGATCATGTTCGGACTGGCGCTGGCCATCAATCCCGGCATGTCGGCGATCGTGCTGGCATTGTGGATGGGCATCTACAGCGTCGCTTTCGGCGTGATGCTTCTCATTCTCGCCTTCAATCTACGCGGTCGCCGCGGTAGCCCTGTTGTGTCTTAGGGGTGCCGACAGCGAGGTTACCTGCAGTATCCAAGATGCGCTCGTCAACATTAGTCTGATCCGCTTCATCTATCCGGCTCACCGGCTGGGGCGCGGCGTCGGGCTGAACGCCTTCGTCGTCGGCGTCGGCTTCGCGGTAGGCCCGACCGTCGCGTCGCTGGTTCTCGTCAATGCGCCGTCGACGTGCCGATCGGCCTCAGCGCCCTGGCGCTGGCCTGGAGCGCATCGTCAGGCCTGAGATCTCACCACTGGTCGTTCCAATAGTGGAAAAGAGATTTCGGCCACGTGAGAAAAACTAAGCCGTAGCGTCGTGGGAGATACATAACAATTTATTCCAAAGTTGATCGATAATGATCACTTAACCATAGAACATCAATATAGAAACCATGGTCTGCTTCTGGAGTTAGAATTTCACTCCTGGAGGATCACATGTCGACATCTCCCCTATCGATACTCGGCCAGCCCACGCGCTCGCTCGAATGGCTGATCGGCCCCGATGCGCTGCTGTCCTCGACGGCACTGGCGACCGGACAACTCGGTACGCTCGGCCCCATCGCCTCGCTCGTCGAAGGCGGGCTCGATCTCACCAGAACCGACGGTGCCGCATCAGGGCTCACCGGCTCGGCCACCGGGATCGCCAATCAGGCGGTGATCGACTTTCATGCCGCGCTGGAAAATCTCGGCCATGAAGTCGCCCCGCTGAACGGTCCGCTGCACGCCCTGACCCATCTCGGCGAGACCGTCGGACTCGGTCATATTGGCCAGCCCGGCAACATCGTCACCGATCTGACGGCGATACCGGCTGCCGTGGCCGGCGGCGGTGGCCTTGCCTCGGCGGTGCCTCTGCTCGACGATCTCGGCGACGCCCTCGGCGCGAGCGACGGTCTGGTCGCTTCGGTCAGCGGGAGCGCGACCGGGAGCAACCTGCTCGCGCCCAACGGCCTGCTCGCGCCGGTCTCGAGCCTCGCCAACGCCGTCGTGCTCGATCTCCACGCGAACATCGAGGGTCTCGGCCACGATCTGCCGATTCTGAACGAGGCGCTCCACGGCCTCACCGCGCTCGGCGAAACGGTCGGGCTCGGGCATCTCGGCACCAGCGGTAACCTGCTGACCGACGTCGTCGGTCTGCCCGGCGGCCTGCTGGGCGGCCAGGGGCTCGATGCGCTCTCGCCGATCCTCGGCGATCTCGGCCATGTCACCGGCGCGGCGACGGGCCTGCTCGGCGACGTCATCAACATTCCGGGGAGCCTGCTCGGGGGCGCCGCGACCGGCACGCCCCTCGACGGCGTGCTGGCGCCTGTGACGTCGCTCCTCGGCGGCCTGACCGGCGGGCATTCGGGGCTCCCGCTCGACGGCCTTCTCGGCGGGCTGACCGGCGACGGTGGCGGCGTGCTGGCACCCGTCACCGCCCTCCTTGGCGGCGTGACGGGCGGCGGCGGTCCGCTCGGCGGCGACCTGCTCGGCCCCGGCGGCGTCCTGCAGCCGGTGGGCAACGTGGCCAATGGGCTGATCGACGGCATTCATGCCAACATCGAGAACCTGGGCCACGACATCCCGATCCTGAACGTGCCGCTGCACGAGGTCATCAACCTCGGCACGACCGTCGGACTCGGTGCGCTGGGCGAGGGCAACAACCTCCTCACCGACGTCGTCAATCTGCCCGGCGACATTCTGAGCGGAAACGGTCCGGCCGGCATCGGTCAGGTCGCGGGTGACGTCGGCCACGTCGCGGATGCGGCCGGCGCGGTGGTCGGAAGCGTTCCCGGCGTGATCGACGGTCTCCTCTCCGGCGGCGCCGGGACGGGCACGCCGCTCGATGGGGTCCTCGGCGGCCTCACCGGCGGTGGCGGCGGCGCACTCGCGCCCGTGCTGTCCACCGTCGGCGGACTGACCGCGGGCGGCACGCCGCTCACAGGGATCCTCGGCGGCCTGACCGGTGGCGGTTCGGACGGGACACATCCGCTGATCGACGTGGCGGCCGGCCCGACCACTGCGACGCCGCTCGCGAATGTTGGGGTCCTCACGCCCCCGGCCGATCCGGCGCACACGGTCCAGGTCGGAGCGATCGGCGTCGGCGCCGAGCAACCGGGTCTGCTCAGCGCCGGCCTGCTCGCCGGCGACGGCATCGCCTTCCCGGCGACGGGCGGCGGCGGCGGAGACGCGCTCGTCGGCCATGTCCTCGACATCGTCCACACCGCGACCTCCGGGCCGGCGGATGCGGGCGCCTCGCACGATGCCGGCCTCGATCTGGGGGTCCTCTCGATCGATCTCGGCGGCCATGCGGAAGCCCATCACACCGATCCGACCCCGCACGGCGCGACGGGCGGGCTCCACCTGCTCGGGCTGTAGCACCCGCCCCCCGCCGCCCCGCAGCGGCGGGGGACCTTCGATCAACGCGCGCTCGAGCACACCCGGCCCTTTCCAGGACGCCCGCAGCGAAGCGGAAGGCGATCCGGGACCCAGCGAGAGAAGAGCCGCGTCAGCCGCTCGATACGAACGGCGTAAGTGTTCGGACGCTTCGCGCGGTTTTCGTGCCGGGCCCCGGATCGGTTTCCGCTTTCGCTCCCCCGTCCGGGGAAGGCGCGCGGCTGATCCGAAGTGCGCGCACGGACACAGGACGACGCAGCTTCCGGCCCGACCGACTGCACCCCCTTCACCCGAAAACCCGGAACCGTGACGTGAGCGAAGACCGCGTGGTGCGTCTGGCCAAGCGCCGGGAGTTCTGGGCTGCCGTGGCGGCGGGGCGGGGGGCGCTGATCGCCGCCATCGGGGTCAGCGGGCTGATCAACCTGCTGATGCTGACGGCCCCGGTCTTCATGCTTCAGGTCTACGACCGGGTGCTGCCGAGCCGGAGCCTCGCCACCCTCGTCGGGCTCGCCGGCATCGCGCTCATCCTATTCCTGGTCCAGAGCGTGCTCGAAGTGTTCCGGGCGCGCATCCTGTCGCGCTTCGGCCGCCTCGTCGACGAACGGCTCGGACACCGGATCTTTCGGGCGCTGCTGGTGCGCGGCTCTGAGATGCCGCGCAGCGACGAAGGCCCCCAGGCGCTCCGCGACCTCGACACGGTGCGCGGCTTCCTGTCGAGCATGGCCTTCACGGCCTTCTTCGACCTGCCCTGGGTGCCGCTCTACGTGGCGGTCTGCTTCCTGTTCCACCCCTGGATCGGTCTGACGGTGCTCGGCGGCGCGCTCTTCCTGTGCGTGCTGACGATCCTGACCGACTGGGCCTCGTCAGGCCCGACGCGGGACGCCGTCAAGGCGGGGAGCGAGCGCCGGGCCTTCGTGGACATGGCGCACCGTACCGCGCCGCTGCTGTCCGCGCTCGGCATGCGCGCGCGCATCGCCGCCCTCTGGCAGGTCAGGGCCCGCAACAACCTCGACGTGGCGACCTACGGCAACGATCTCGCCATCGGCTTCGGCGCCATGGCCAGGTTGATGCGCACCGTCCTGCAATCCGGCATCCTCGCCCTCGGCGCCTACCTCGTGGTGCGGGAGGAAGCGACGGCCGGCGTGATGCTCGCCGCCACCATCCTGTCGGCCCGCGCGCTGGCGCCGGTGGACCTCGTGATCGCCAACTGGAAGTCGTTCGCTGCCGCGCGGCAGGCCTGGACCCGCCTCGTGACGTTCCTGCCGCGCAGGGAGCCGGCGGCGCTGACCCCGCTGCCCGCGCCGCGCGAGAGCCTGCGGGTGACGGCGCTCTCGGTGGCGATCCCCGGCACCGACACGCTGGCCCTGCACGACGTCAACCTCGCCCTTGCGCCGGGCAGTGCCCTCGGCGTGATCGGCCCGAGCGGTTCGGGCAAGTCGACCTTCGCGCGGGCGCTGGTCGGGCTGGCGCGGGCGAGCCGCGGCGTCATCCGCCTCGACGGGGCGGCCATCGCACAGTGGGACCCCGACGCGCTCGGCCGGTCCATCGGCTACCTGCCACAGGACATCGAGATGTTCGAGGGCACCATCGCTCAGAACATCACCCGCTTCGATCCCAAACCGGACCCGGAGGCGCTGCTCTCCGCCGCCCGGGCGGCGGGCGTCCACGAGGTCGTGCTGCGGCTGCCCGGCGGCTACGACGCGCTGCTCGGCGCCGGCGGCCTCGGCCTGTCGGGCGGCCAGCGCCAGCGCATCGCCCTTGCGCGGGCCCTCTACGGCGATCCGTTCCTCGTGGTGCTCGACGAGCCGAATTCCAACCTCGACGTCGAGGGCGACCGGGCGTTGTCGGCGGCGGTCCAGGCCGTGCGGGCGCGCGGCGGCATCGCCATCGTCATCGCCCATCGCCCGAGCGCCCTGACGGCGGTCGACCGCATCCTCGTCCTCGCCGACGGCCGCGTGCAGATGCACGGCCCCCGCGACGACGTCCTGGCGCAGCTCAGCGCACTCACCCGGCAGACCCCCACGAGAGTCGCATGAGCAACGAAGCGGACGTCACCCGGGACACCCGTCGCTCGCTGCGGCGTCACATCGGCGGCGTGGTCGCGGTCATCGCCGTGGCGGCGGGCGTGGGCGCCTGGACCGGGGCCACCGAACTCTCCGGCGCCATCATCGCCACCGGTTCGCTGGTGGTCGAGACCAACATCAAGAAGGTGCAGCATCCCACCGGCGGTGTGGTCGATGATCTCAAGGTTCAGGAGGGCGCCCGCGTCCAGGCCGGCGACCTGCTGATCCGCCTCGACGCCACCACCGCGCGCGCCACCTACGACAGCGTCACCAAGAGCCTGTTCGAGCTGGCCGCCCGCGGCGCCCGGCTGGAGGCCGAGCGTGATGGGCTCGACGGGGTCACCTTCCCCGCCGACCTGACCGCCTCCGGTGCCGAGATCGCCCGCATCGTCGATGGCGAGCGCAAGCTCTTCCGCTTCCGGCGCGACGCGCTGCAAGGCCAGAAATCCCAGTTGAAGGAGCGCGTCGGGCAGCTCGGCGAAGAGATCAAAGGCCTTGTCGAGCAATCCGCGGCCAAGGAGCAGGAATCGACGATCATCGCCCGCGAATACGAGGGCGTGCAGGAGCTCTGGAAGCGGAACCTCATCCAGATGAGCCGCCTGACCGCGCTGGAACGCGACATCTCGCGGCTGAAGGGCGAGCGCGGCCTGCTCCTGGCCAACATCGCGCAGACCAAGGGCAAGATTTCGGAGACCGAGCTGCAGGTGATCCAGCTCGAACAGAACCTGCGCAGCGACGTGGCCAAAGAGCTCGCCGAGATCCGCGCCAAGGCCGCGACCCTGACGGAGCAGAAGATCACCGCTCTCGATCAGCTCCAGCGCATCGACATCCGGTCGCCCCAGACCGGCTACGTCCACGAACTCGCGGTCCATACCCGCGGCGGCGTGATCTCGCCGGGCGAACAGATCATGCTCGTGGTCCCGACCGCGGATTCCCTCGTCGTCGAGGTGCGCGTCGCCCCTCAGGACATCGACCGCCTGCGCACCGGCCAGGCCGCGGGCCTGCGCTTCCCGAGCTTCGACCAGCGCACCACGCCCGAGTTGCACGGCCGCGTCACCCGCATCGCGGCCGACGTCAGCGAGGACAAGCGCACGGGCAGCTTCTACTACCTCGTGCGGCTGGGCGTCACGAAGGATGAACTCGGCCGCCTCGACGGCGCCAAGCTGATGCCCGGCATGCCGGTGGAAGCCTTCATCCGCACCGCCGACCGCACGGTCTTTTCATATCTGACCAAGCCCCTCGCCGATCAGGCACGGCGTGCGTTTCGCGAGAAATGAGGGTTCACCGCACGACCTGGCCGGCGAGTGGAGCCGTTTGCGTCCGGCTCCAGGTCGCAGCGAAGAGGGCCAGGGTGGCCGCTGGCCTGGACCTCACACGCGCTTTCCGAGAGTCGGATCACAAAATGCCGGCGCACGGGCGGCGCCAGCGGAGCGCCTCTCCTGCGCCACCGCGTCGATCCGAGTTCGATGACAGATGGCTGCGCAGCCGACACGTTCGACCGTGTGACCGTTGCCCCTCGCGCCTTCGCCGTCATCCCTTCGCGCGCGTGGACGCCCGTTGCACCCGTCAACGGCTTGGGCTACTCACCACATACGGTCAGCACCCGTAGCTCAGCTGGATAGAGCGTTGCCCTCCGAAGGCAAAGGTCACACGTTCGAATCGTGTCGGGTGCGCCAATCATAACGGCTCGTTTTCGTTATGATTTTGGCATTTTGATCCAAGCGGCCCAATCACACCGTCGATCAGCCTGTCACGCTGCCGTCACAAGCATCGAGGCTGAAACCATGGCAATCATCCGCAAGCGTGGGCAATCTTGGCAGGGCCAAGTGCGCCGTGACGGTCTTTCCCCGATCTCGAAAACGTTTCTACTCCGGTCCGATGCAGCAGCGTGGGCTAGCCGGCGTGCGCGAAGCGATCGAAGCGGCCGGTGCGCGTCTGCTCTATCTCCCGGCCTACAGTCCGGACCTCAACCCGATCGAGCAGGCCTTCGCCGAACTGAAGGCACTCTTGCGGACAGCCGCCGCACGGACCGTCCCAGACCTTTGGGCCGCCATCCCAAACGCCTTCGCCACTTTCAAACCCGACGAACGCCGAAACCATGTCGCAGCCGCTGGATACGATGCTTTCGAGCCAACATGACAGGGAACGGCGCTCAGTCAGTCAAGGGTCGTTCCCAGGCGTCGGTATTCGAACGTCAGGCTGTCCCTGATCGACTTCGCATACGAGCCGAACATTGCTCACGATGGCTTGGTATTCGTCCTTCACACGGATCGCTATAACACCGCCTTCGCCTAGAACATCGAGTTCTTGAACGAAAGTTACCGCAAGCATGAGTGCCCTATGTCGTGCGTCTTGCGCAGAAGCCAATTCAACGCCTTGCGTATCGTGGACTGGATGCTCACCATCCACATCAAAATAAAACATGGGCATAGCAAATCACAACGCAACTCAGCATCGTGATGACGTATCGGTCTTCTCAAGCATTTTCCATGTGGTGGAGTACCGTCCGTACTGTTCCTTTGAAGTAGCTAATTTCTATCGATCTCGACCATCGTTACACATGCTCGCAATCCAGACGCCAACCGCAGGCAACGCCGACTTGCGCTCATGGAAATTGTCGATGCATGCGTCGGCACATCAGAGAAGAACTACGGCCGCACTCAATCAAGGATTTGGATCTTGATGAAACTGCTACTCACCCTGTTCGCCGGTCCGCTTTTTATTGGGTCGGCCTATGCTGAGACGCCATCCAGCGATTGCGCTCGGAAATTTATCGGCACTTGGCGGCACGAAGGCGCAACCACGAGCAATACCGAGACACTGACAGCCGACGGACAGGCGATCTGCAGTGGCAACGCCTTCTGCAGTCAGGGCACGTGGTCATGCACCGGGAACGTGGCGCACTACCAGAACGCCGGCGGTGCATGGGACTACGTGCTTCAGCCGGGTGGCCAAGTGTTGCAAGGGCCGGGAAACAACAGGGCAATTCGCCTGACCGCGGCGCCGCGTGATCCGGAGCCACGGCGACAAGCCACGCGTGGGTGCAACGGCGGGGTGACCGTATCGGAAGAAGCTGGTCGAGACGATAACTGCCTCATCGTCAACAACCAGTGTGGCACTACGATTTCTGTAAAGTTGGGAACGACGCAGAGCGCGAAGTACCGAGGCTCGCAGGACGTAGAATCAGGCCGGCCGGCAAGAATCTGCAGCGGCTATGGATCCTCGAAATATGTCTACAAGGGTTTTACGGTTCCCCGGATGTAGACCAGCCGAACAACCAATGAATGGTAACGTCGTAGAGCGCGCATCAGGTTGTCGTCCGACGAACAGACCGCGCAGCATAGTGCTATCCGCTCGCCCCGACATCGTCACGCTTTGGGACGCGTGCGCGAGCAGCGATCGCTAAGATCCAAGATCGATTTGAATCTGACCATTGCTACCAAAGCAGAGCTTGTAGGCAGAATGTCTCTGATGCCTTCGCTTCGAAGAAATGACGCGTGGTTTTCGGCGGGTAGAGTTCACCGGCACGCGCACGACGAAGAACGTCTTCTCGGGTCGGGCGAATCTCGGCGCGCCATGACGTCAAAGCCACGTCATCGTATGCCAGGATGCGAACGGGCACCCGGCCGAGGCCGAGCTGGATCGCGGCTGCGTGGCGGTGGTGGCCGTCGAGGATGGCGAACGTCGTCCGTTCGAGGCAGATCGGCTGCGTCCAAGCCTGTCGCGTGACGATCATCGCGATGACGTCGCGGACCCGCCCCGGGATGATCTGCTCCGTCGGCCGCAGGTCCAGGGGGGACATCAGGCGGATCTCGTCCGCGTTCACGCCGACTGCTCCGGGACGACGGCGCCGTCGGCCAGGAAGAGGCGCTCCGGGTGCGCGTGGCACAGGAAGTCGTGGTGCGAGATGTCCCAGCCATAGGCGCCGGCCATCAGGAAGACGACGCGGTCGCCGATCCGGGCACGTTCCACGGGGATGTCGCGGGCCAGAATATCCTTGGGCGTGCAGAGTTCGCCGGCCAGCGTCAGCGGCTCCCCGGCGATCTCCGGACGTGGCCAGTCGTTGTGCCATGCCTCCCGCGGTTGGATGGCGAAGGGGTGATCATGCGCCCAGGAATTCGGCAGGCGGAAATGATGCGTGCCGCCGCGCAGGAGCGCGAAGGCCCGGCCGTGGGCACGCTTGAGGTCGACGATCTCGCAGACATAGGCCGCGTGATAGGCGGCGACGATGCGGCCGCACTCGAACTGGACGCGGGTGCGCGCATCGAGATGCGGCGCGAGCAGGCGTGCGAACGCGTCCGCGTCGAAGCGCCAGTCCGGATCGGCGTAGTCGACCCCCCATCCGCCGCCGAGATTGACCAGCCGGAGATCGAGGCCGTAGGCCTCCGCCCAGCGGCGGGCGAGGGCGAGTTCCGCGGCGCAGAGCGCAGCGTGGCCGGCAGCATCGCGGTTGTTCGAGACGGTGTGGAAGTGGAACCCCTCGAAGCGCAGCGCCGGGCAGTCGCGTAGTACCGCGATGGCGTCGGGGATCGCGGCCTCCTCGATGCCGAACTGCGTTGCCGCGCCGCCCATGGTCAGGGTCGCGCCGGGCACCGGGCCGGCGAGGTTGACCCGCAGCAGCACCGGCAGGATCGCGCCGGCCGCCTCGGCGACGGCGTTGGCGATCCGCATGGCCTGCAGGCTCTCCAGGTGCAGCCGCTCGACGCCGTGCGCGAGCAGCGTGGCGATGTCCGATCCCGTGCGGGCCGGGCCGCCCATGATGATCCGTGCGCTCAGGCCTACGGCAGCGCGAACCCGCCTGATCTCGCCCGCGGAAGCGACTTCGAAGCCGGCGACATGGGGAGCGAGCGCCCTGAGCACGCGGGGGTCGTTGTTCGCCTTTACGGCGTAGAAGAACTCGGCGCCGCGCGGCAGCGCCGAGACGAGCGACCGGGCGTGATCCATCAGGGCATCGAGATCGTAGACGAAGGCGCAGACCGGCCGGTCATCCCGCGTCAGGGCGGCGATCTGCTCGATGGTGGGGCGAAACAGCGTCATGCCTGGTCTCCGAAGGCGGCACGCCAGCCGCGATCCGACTCGGTCAGCGCCCGGCGCAGCAGGCCGCGGTCATTGGCGGCGATGACCCCGAGGGTGCCTTCGTCCAGTATTTTCGGGGTGTCGGCCTCCGAACGGGCGAAGGCGAAGTTGAGGATCCCGGCCTGCCGGCAGATCCGGGCGAGCGCGGTTCCCGCAGCGGTCACGGCTTCGGCGCCGGTCTGCCAGGGCAGGCCGATCGCCTGTGAGTAGTCGGCGGCGCCGAAGAGCAGCCCGTCGATGCCGTCGAGCCGGGCGATCCGCTCGGCGGCATCGAGGCCGGCCGGCGTTTCGATCATCGCGATCACCAGGGTCTCGCGATCGAGCCGGGCGACGAGGTCCGGGAGGTCGCAGTCGCCGAAGCGGCCGAGGCGTCCGGCATTGAGCCCCCGGATGCCGCGCGGCGCGTAGCGCGCGTTCCGCACCGTCTCCTCGGCCTGCTCGGGCGACTCGACCCGTGGCACCACGATCCCGGCGGCTCCGGCATCCAGGCTCTGCAGGATGCGCTCGGAGGCGGCGTTCGGCACGCGAACGAGGGCGCTCACGCCGGCCCGGTCGGCGGCAGCGAGGAGCCGTTCGAGGGCGCCGCCGTCGATCAGGGTGTGCTCCAGGTCGATCAGCACGAAGTCGAAGCCGGCCACGGCCGCGATCTCGACGATCTCGGAGGCGGGAATCGACACGAACAGGCCGCCGGCCGGACGGCCTCGATCCAAGAGGGTCTTGAGGCGAAGGCGCGCGCTCACAGCCTGTGTCCCGGCGCCGCGAGTGGATTGGCGACTCTTCGGCCGCGGGCGCCGGCCGGGTCGAGACGGCGGCGGGCAAGGTCCTCCATCACCACGGTCTCGGCCGCGAGCCGATAGCGCAAAGCCCCCTCGCGTGAAGCGGGATGGGCGGCGCAATGATCGGCCAACACGGCGACGACCCGCTCCCAGAACCGCGCCTCCGGAAACCCGAACCAGAGATCGAGGCACCAGCCGAGCTCGGCCAGGTTCACGCCGAAGAGAGCGTCGACCATGAAGTCGCGCACATCCTCGACATCGCGGGCCTCGACATAGGAATTGGCGTTGACGCGGGCATGCTCGGCCGGCGTCGGGACGAGGTCCGGCCGTCGGCATTTCAGCAGGTCCGGCACGAAGCGGACGCCGTCGTGAAAGTCCTTCAGCGCCACGCGGGTCGGCCAGCCGTCGCGGTGGAACAGCACCATGTTCTGCTGGTGGCTCTCCAGCGCGATGCCCTTCGCGACCAGCAGGTGCACCACCGGCAGCATCGCCACGGTGAGCAGCCTGTCGAGCCACGGCTCGACGCCGTGCCGGGCGATCCAGTCCGCGATGAACGGCGCATCGCCGTCGCGATGGGTCAGCGCCGTGAACGGCACGGCGGCTTCGCCCTGGAGATGCGGGCCGACCGGGTCGCGCCAGATCGCCGAGAGCGCGCCGCGGAGCGATCCGGCCCGGTCCCAGGACGGCGCGAGCGTCACCGCCGCGCCCATGCGCTCGGCGAGCAGGACGGTGCCCGACATGCGCAGGAACGCATCGTCGCGGGCGACCTCGCCGAGCCATTCGCTGACGATCGGCGCGTTCAGCACCGTATGCGGCGCCAGCGTGCGGGCCGTGGACGTGTTGCGGATCGAGAGAGAGAGCTTCAGCGACGGCGCGGACGGATCCGTGCTGTCGCCGAGGGTGCGGATCGATTGCTGGGCGCGGTAAGCATGCGGTCCCTCGCCGAGAACGATCAATCGGCCCCCATGCCGCGCCGCGGCGCTCGCGCCGTCGGCGAGACGCTCCCACTGCCAGGGATGGACCGGCAGCAGAACGAAGTCTTCGGAGGCTCCGCCGCGCACCGTTATGCGGGCCTCGAACGCCGACCGGGTCTTTGGGTCGAGGGTTTGGGACAGCAGGCCGTCGTCCTGACCGTTCGCGACGCCGATCGCGCCGCCGGCCGCGATCGAACGGTGGGCGGCGATCCAGACGGGACGGATATCGGCCCCGAATTCGGGACCGTAGGCGGCGTTGTCGGCGGGCGAGAAGCCGATGCGGGACTTGAAGCAGGGGTGGTAGCGATGCCCGTCGGGCAGGGCGCCCTCCAGCGAGTCGTAGTCGAGCGATCGGAGGCGCTTGCCGGCACCGTGTGCGAGGGCGCGGGCGTGGTTGTCCTGGGTGCGGGCGAGTTCCTCCGCGAAACGTGTGTGGTCGTCTGCCGTGCCGGGCAGGTGCGGCAGAAGATCGGCAAGGAAGGTGGAGGCATCGCCGACCGCCGCTCCCGCCGTGGTGAGGCTGCCGGCCTCGACCAGCACGCGGCCATAAGCCCACATCCGGCGGGCGCGGGCCGTGTAGGTTCGGGCCCCGTTCGCGGTGGTGATGACGATGCTTAGGCCGTTGTCGGCCTCTCGGAGCGTCAGTACGGAGGCGGGAAGCAGTTCCTCGTGCAGCAGCGCTCCGAGCAGTTGGACGGCGACGCGCTGACCGGCCTCGTTCCAGGCCTGCAGCGTGGCGTCCGCCGCGATATCCGAGCGGCTGTCCGCATTCGGAATGCGTAGCGGGTTGGCCAGCCGCACATAATCCGGCCGTTCACCGCGTCCGGCGAGGCAGCTCGCGAGATTGCCCTTGGCGGGCAGCGTCTCGGCGTCGAGCAGGCGCGCGACCAGGGCGGCCGTCGCGGGGCCCTCGTCTGCCTCGGCGAGGGTTTGCGACAGCACCTGCCAGAGACCGGCCTCGTCGCGATCGGCCGCCCGCGCGACGATCGCGACGACATGCGAGGCTTGGTTGACGACGAGGTAATAGAGAAGCCGGTGCCAAGCCTCGTCGGCCGAATAATAGACCGCCGGATCGAGTTCGAGGCCGGGCGCCACCGCCGCAAAGCGTCGGCCGTCGATGCTGATGCCCTCGAGATCGCGCAGCACGAGGCGGTCGGGCAGACGGCCGTCCGCGATTGCGTCGAAGGCGAGCAGGCTGTTCTGCGCGTGCGCCTCCAGGCTGATCCCGGTCGTCGCGAACAGGCGCAGGGCCGGCAGCAGGACGGCCCGCCCATAGGCCCGGATCCAGGCCGCTGCCCCCTCGGCATGGAGCGCACAGCCGAGATCGGCCAGGATCGGCCGGCCGTCGCGGGGCAAGGGTTCCAGCAGGCCGGCGACGACGAAGGCTTCGCGGGACGGTCCCTCGCGCACCAGAACGCCGGTGACGGCGTCGAGTTGCGGATGGTCGACGAATAGCGCACCGCGCTCGCTCAACACGTCGAGCCCCGCCGCGGCGACGGCTTCGGGCACGGCCGCGAAGGCGCGGGCGGCGGCGATGCTGCGGGCGAGATGCTCGCGGCTGTTGGTGCGGGCGAAGTTGGTGATCCGGGCCGCGATCGGCAGCTTGAGAAACAGGTTGCTCTCCGGCGCGAACACCGTGCGGACGGAGGAAGTCGGCCGCACGGTCTCGCCGCTCGGTCCCGTCAGCACGAGCCGGCCCTCGGCGACGAGCGTCGTGAAGGCCGGGTCGGCCTCCAGGCGCGCGGCCTGCCAGGGATGGCTCGGCAGGACGACGCGTTCGCCGATCGTCTCCGGCGAGAGGCCGGACAGGGCGACCAGCGCAGCGTGGGTCGCTGCCTCGGCGCCCGGATCGCGCCACAGGCCGCCGACGCAGTCGCGATCGGCCAGGATCCAGCGCAGCCGGAAGGCGGCGCCGCGCTCCGGGCCGTAGGCCGCCGTGTCCGCCTCCGAGAAGCCGTCGACGCTTTTCGCCATGGGGTGAAACGGGTGACCGTGCCAGAGGCTCTGCTCCAGCCCGATCGGCGAGAGGTCGGCGGGCCGAGCGGCACAGGCGCGGATGTGATCGGCCGAGCGGTCGAGGCTGTCGAGCATGCGCCGCTTCACCGTCTCGCGGATCGGGCTCGGATCGGTCGCGAGCGCATCGACCATACGCCGGGCCAGATCACCCGGATCGTCGCACGGCAGGGTGCGGCCGTCCGGCCGGCGGAGCCGGAGGGGCTGCCCCCATTCGTGAAATCCGCCCGGCGAATGCCGCAGGCAGGGTGCGAGCAGGGTGTCGGCGCCGAGGGGGATCGCGCAGGTCTCGCCCGCCTGCGGCCTGACAGTGCCTGGGCTCTCGCGCAACCAGGTATTGAGCAGACGCTCGACGGCGTGGGTCCTGTGGATGGCGGCGACCGGGTCGAGACGGTCGGAGGTGGCGAGGGCGCGGGTCATGCGGCGCGGCTCCGGGTCTGGTTTAGGGGATGGCGGGCGATGGCGAGCCAGACGGCGCCGGCCAGCGACAGGCCGGCCGCGGCCCAGATCGCCCCGGCCGGGCCGAACGGCACCAGGACGAGACCGGCCGCGAAGGGTCCGGCGAGCTGGCCGAGGGTCAGGCTCGCCCGGACATGCGCCACCGCGGCGACGCGGTTCGCGCCGGCCTGTTCGGCCGCGGCGAACAGGGCCGGCGACTGGCCGGCAAAGAGGGCGCCCTGCAGCAGCCGCAGCGCGGCGATCCCGACGAGACCGAGGCCGAGCGGGACCGCCGCGAAGGCGGCCGCGCAGCCGGCCAGCGACAGGGCGAGCGCGGTGAGCGGCGAGAGCGCGCCGATCCCGCGTCCCCAGGCCGGCAGCACCAGCAGCGCCACGAGCCAGCTCGCGGAGTGCAGCAAGCCGATCAGCCCGGGCGTGAAGGTGGCCGGGTCCTCCGCGTTCGCCCAGGTCGGGAAGAAAGCGACGAAGGCGAAGGCGCCCGCGCTGCCGAGCAGGCCGGCCCCGAGCACCGGCCAGCCGGTGATCCCCTCACCGACCGTGCCGTCCGGGGCCTGGAGCGCAATGCCACGGCAGAGGCCGGCGGCGAGGAGGCTCGCCACTAGAATGAACCCGCCGCAGGCGAGCATCAGCGCCGCGAACCGGCCATGCTCGAAGGCGAGACCGCCGACGAGCGGCCCGATCAGGCAGCCGGCCGAGACGGCCTGCTGCATCAGCGTGTAGCCCCGGGCCGGGCCGAGGCACGCCTCCCGGAAGCCCAAGGCCAGCACGACGCCGCCGCCGGCCGCGCCCTGGACGAAGCGGCCGATGACCAGGGCGGCAGGGTGCGCGGCGGAGGCGATCATCGCGCAGCTCAAGGCAGTGAGCAGGCCGGTCCAGAGGATCAGGCCGGGCAGCGAGACCCTGGCCGCGAGCCACGGCCAGGCCGGCGTGAGCGCCAGCGTCGTGACGGCTGGCGCCGCCAGCGCCAGGGCCGTCCACGAGGCCGGCGCGTCGCTCATCACGGCGACCTGCAAGCCGAGGAAGGGCAGCAGCGCCAGGGGAGCGGCCGTCACCAGGGTCTGCAGGGCGACAAGCGCGAGGAGGGCACGCGGATGCCCCGCCCCGGCGCACGGGTCTGCCGTCGGGGTCCGCGACAGGCCGGTCATCGCAGGGCGTCCCGAAACAGGGGGTTCGGCGCGGAGCCGAGCCGGCTCGGCATCGAGGTGTTCGCCGTCTCGAGCGTGAAGAGCGGGATAAGCACCTGCTTGAACGGTGCCGCCTCGCTGTCGAGCAGGTTTTTCGTGATGAAGGACCGGCGTTCGGCCGGCATCTGCGTCTCGGCGAGCACGCGCTCGCAGGTGGCGACGAGACTGTTTCGCGCGATGGAGAGGCTAAAGCCGGGATCGGCGGCGGCGAAGGCCTCCGCGATCGCGCGGAGGGCGACGTCGACCGCGAGCGTCTGCGCGTAGGCCAGGAGGTCTTCCGGCCGGCGCAGCAGCAGCGAGTTCCGCAGCGGATCGGTGACGAGATAGGGCGGCACGGTCAGGCCGCTCTCGGCGAGCCAGGCCGGCGCGGTGCGCACGGTGTCGTGGTCGCGCAGGACGAGGCGGCGCGGCGCGCCGTCCGAGCAGAGCAGCAGCGCGTTCTGGCCGTGAAGTTCGGGCACGAAGCCGAGGGCGATGCAGCGCAGGGCCGTGCCGAGGACGAGATCGGCGATCCCGGCAAACAACCCGGCCAGGTCCGGATGGTCTCCCGCCACGGCGCGGACGGCGGGCGGTAGGCCGCCGAGGGGCGCGACGGCGAAGCTCGCGAGCGGCACGGGCATGCCGGCCGCCTCGGGCAGGCGGCGGATCTGGCAGCCGAGCAGGGCGCCACGCTCGGCGTAGACGTCGCCGTCGGCTTCCGAAAAGTGCCAGAACGCCGTCTCGTCTGCGGCCCGGACGTGGTGAGCGAGCCAGGGGTCGCGGGCGAGCCCCGCTCGCACCAGCGCCTCGCCATGCAGGCCGTTCTGGAGGGATTGCGGCGGCAGCAGGCGGCGCACGCCGAGCGTCTGCACATCGAGAGGCAGCTTGAGATGGAGCCCCGGCCGCGACGGCAGCGCCACCGTCCGCAGCGACGAGGTCGCCGCGCACAGCGATCCCTGGAAGTCGAGCGGGACGAGACGGCCGGAGCGCGTCTCGTCGGCGAACGGCTCGGCCAGCGCGTGCGCGGCCTGCCAGGGATGCAGCGGGGTAGCGACGTGCGAGCCCGTCAGCCCTCGCGCGGCGAGTTCGGCGTCGAGGAGGACCCGTTGGGGCGCGTCGAGCAGCACCGCGGCCGGTCCGCCGGGATCGGCCGCGGGCGATGGCTCGCATCGCTCTCGCACCAGCGCGCACCAGGCGAGCGGGAAATAGCGACCGGCTTCCGCGCCGTAGGCCAGCATGTCCTCCCGGCTCAGGCCGTGCCGTGCGCGCGCAAGCGGGTGGAACGGACGGTCCCGCCAGGCGGCGAGCCGCTCGAAGGCCAGCGGCGGGCCATCGCGGGCATCGGCCTCCAGATCCGGGGCAGCCGTCTCCCAGAGATCGGCCTCGGCGACGATGCCTTGCAGCCGCGCGATCGTGGCCGCGGCGGTTGCGGGCGCGAGGTCCGGTACCGCCGCGAGGACGCCGGCGAGCAGGCCCGGCGCGTCGAGCGGGTCCTCGGTCGTGGCGCTCTCGTAGCGCACTGGTCCGGCGAGGCGGACGCCGCGTCTCCAGCCGTCCGGCCGCACCGTCGCGCGCAGATGGGCCGCGCCGAGCGCCAGGGCATAGTCGCGGCTGCCGTCGGCGAAGTCCGCCCCGAGGACGGCGCGGCTGCGAAAGCCCGCCACATCCTCGATCCAGAGCGCGTCGAACAGCTCGGCCAGGAGCTCTGGCCCGATGCGGCCGGTCATGGCGTCGGTCACGACGTGCCGCCCGTCAGTACAGCGGCAGTAGCGTGCCGGCGCCCTTCGCCTCGGCAAGGCGCAGGATGGCGGCGGCGCAGGCGACGTCGTCGATCGCCATGCCCATCGGGTTCAGGAGGATGATCTCGTCGTCGCTCTCGCGGCCGGGTTTCCTGCCGACGACGATCTCGCCGAGTTCCGCATGCAAGGTCTCGCGGGAGAACTGGCCGGACTCGACGAGCAGGTTGATCACCTTCTTCTCGCGGTTCGACTGGTCCCAGTCGTCGACGACGACCTTGTCGGACTTGAGAAACACCTCGCTCTCGACATCCATGATCGAGACGTTGGCCAAAAATGTTCCGCGCGAGAGCCAGGAGAACGGCAGGTAGGGCGTGTCGGTGACGGTGCAGGTGACGACCACCGATGCGTCGCGCACGGCCGCTTCGGCGGTCTCCGCGATCGCGATGCGCAGGCGCGGGAACCGGTCGCGCAGGCGGGACGAGAGATCCTCGGCCGCTTCGCGGCGCAGGTCGAACAGGCGCAGGGTTTCCAGCGTCGGAAACTGCTCGGCCAGCATCCTGGCCTGACGCTCGCCGATCGGCCCGCAGCCGACGATGGAAGCATCAGTGAAGCCGGACTTCGCGAGATGGCGCACGGCAACGCCGGTGACGGCGGCGGTCCGCATGGCGCTGATCAGGCCCGCCTCCATGATCGCCACCGGAAAATTCGTCTCGGCGTCGTTCAGCACCATCACGGCGCTCGCCCGCTCCAGGCCGCGCGCAGACGGGTTGTCGTGCTTGGAGCCGATCCATTTCAGGCCGGAAATCGGATGGTCGCCGCCGATCCAGGCCGGCATGGCGATGATGCGGTCGGCGATGTGGCAGCCGCGCGGATTGCGCAGATAGGGCTTCAGCGGCTGTACGAACTCTCCGGCCGCGTGCAGGCGCAGGCCGTGCTCGATCGCTGCCATGTAGAGATCGGAATGGTCGCCGCCGAGGGCGGCGATGTCTGAGCGTGACAGGTAGCGGAGCGTCGGTGCGGTCATGGCGTCGGCCTTCTGGACCTGGCGGTGCGATGGATCGGCGCGCAGGACGGCGCCCCCCGGCCGGGCCGGTAGGCGGGCCTGCGACCGGCGTTCGGATCAGGCTGCGGCGGATCGCGCGGCGTCGTGTCGGCCGCAGCCGACCCGGTGGTGGGAATCCGCGAAGGAGCGGGTCAGCCGGCGCTCCTCGTCCGGCCAGGACCGGTCGTGGACGGTGTCGAGGTAGCGTTCGCCGCGGTCGGGCAGCAGCGTGACGATGCGCGAGCCGCGCGGCAGCTCGGGGACCAGCTTCGTGATCGCGGCGATCACCGCGCCCGAGGAGCCGCCGGCCAGGATGCCCTGCGTGTCGACGAGACGGCGGCAGCCGAGCGCCGCCTCCCAGTCGGTGGCGTAGATGACCGCATCGACCTCGGATTCCTCGAGCTGTTCCGGCACGCGGCTCGCCCCGATCCCGGGGATGTCGCGGCGGCCGCCGGGCGCGCCGAAGATCACCGAGCCCTCCATGTCGACGGCGACGACTTCGATCCGCGGCCAGCGCTCGCGCAGGCGCCGGGCGAGGCCCATCAGCGTGCCGCAGGTCGAGACCGCGGCGACCACGTGGGTCGGCTCGACCGGCATCTCGCGCACGATCTCGGCACCGATCCCGTTGTAATGGGCCCGCCAGTTGTCGGGGTTGGCGTATTGGTTGAGCCAGACGGCGCCGGGGATCTTGGCGGCGAGATGTTGGACGCGGCGCACCCGGGTGTGGAGGTAGCCGCCTTCCTCGTCCTTCTCCTCGACCATATCGATCCGCCCGCCATAGGCCTCGATCAGCCGCAGATTGGCCGCGGCGATGTTCGGGTCGACGACCGCCGTGAAGGCGAGGCCGCGCTGGCGGGCGATCATCGCCAGGGCGATGGCGAGATTGCCGGACGAACTCTCGACGAGATGGCTGCCGGTGGTGATGCGGCCCGCCGCGATGGCTTGGTCGACCATATAATGCGCCGTACGGTCCTTCACGCTGCCGCCGACATTCAGCATTTCGAGCTTGGCGAAGACCGGGACCGCAACGGGCGGAAACATCCGATCGAGCGCGACCAGCGGCGTCTTGCCCACCGGCGTTTGAGAGATCGTCGTCATGGCTGATCCCGGATTGAAGATAATTCAAAATTTAAGCGGCAATACGCCAGCTCACTTGACGCAAGAGCCAAGATCGCCATCGACCTCAGCTTGGCACAGACATAATCAGCTGCGATCGTAAATCAAGCAAAACGCAGAAATTGTCGATCTGCATCTTAGAGTTTACTGTAGATCTATTCCAATTCGAACGAAAATATCGTTCGCATTCTGAAACTTAGTCGGGATCGCGGCGAGACCGGTGCCGGCGCTGCGCGGCCGGCGGTGATCGAAACAACGCCACCTCGGGCAAAAACGGCAGCCGTCGGGAAGGTTGCATTCTATACAAAGAATCAAAGTTTAGAATTAGACCAGAACAATCCTGTGTCTCTCCAGTCACGGACGACGCAAACCGTCTGGATCGCTCTCCCCGAGGCTTGCACCCCTGTTGATCGGCCCAGTAGATGCCTCGTCAGCGTGTTGGGCGCGCAGTATATTACTGCGCTCAATACAGCGTCATCTTAGGTTGCGTGCAAGAAGTGGGCTGCTGACTATGAAGGATCGGCGAACACGCGGTCTATGCATCTCTGGTGCTGTGAAGCAATCGCGCGACGCTCGCAGTGGTTCTCGCAACAGTCAGGTCGTCTTGCTGTCGACCCTGCTGTTGTTCGACGCGTCGGCCGTGTCAGCCCAGAACGCCACGCGGCTTGACGAGATCAGCGTCGAAGGTGGCGGCGGCGGAACCGGCCCACGTCCGGAAGCACCGCCGGTTGCCGCCCCCACACCGGCACCGACGACGTCGATCCCGACCCCCACCACCGGCGTCGTCGGGCCGCCGCCGGCGCCCTATTCCGGCGGGCAGGTCGGGTCCGGCTCGCGCCTCGGGCTGCTCGGCAACCGCAACGTCTTCGATCAGCCCTTCAGCTCCACCAGTTTCACCGAGAAGGTGATCCGCGACCAGCAGGCGCGCACCGTTCAGGACGTGGTCGACAACGATCCCTCGATCCGCACCAACGTGCCGGCCTTTTCGGGGATTCTCGGATTCTTCATCCGCGGCTTCCCCTATTTCGCACAGGACATCGCCTTCAACGGGCTCTACGGCGTCGCCGATTCCTTCAACCCGGCGATCGAGCCGATCGAGCGGATCGAGGTGCTGCACGGGCCCTCGACCCTGCTCTCGGGCGTGCCGCCCTTCGGCAATATCGGCGGCACGATCAATCTGATCCCGAAGCGGGCCCTGGACGAGCCCTTGAATCGCGTCACGGTCGGCTATTCCTCCAACGCGACGATCTACTCGGCCGTCGACGTCAGCCGGCGCTTCGGCGAGGGCAAGGAGTGGGGCATCCGCTTCAACGGGGCGATCAACAAGGGCCAGACCCCGATCGACAACCAGAGCATCGACTTCGGCGTCGCGGCCTTGGCGCTCGACTATCGCGGGGAGCGGTTCCGGGCGAGCGTCGACCTCGGCTACCAGCAGCTCGACTTCGACTCGCCCCTGCGCAACCGCTCGGTGGCCGCCGGCGTGCGCATCCCCCGCGCGCCCGATTTGACGCTGAACCAGCATCAGCCCTGGGAGTACCGCACCAGCGACAACAAGTCGGTCGCGACGCGGATCGAGTACGATCTCACGCCGGATCTCACGATCTACGGCGCCTACGGCCGTAGCCAGTTCTTCCAGCAGTATTTCGGCGGCGTGCTGACGATCTTCAACACGCGCGGCGACTATCGCGACCCGATCCAGTTCATCCCGTTCGAGATCAACAACGAGACGGCCGAAGCTGGCCTGCGCGGCACCGCCGAGACCGGCTTCATCAAGCACAGTTTCGGCCTCGCCGCCGTCGGATTCTGGCAGGCGAACGGACAGCAGCCGGGCATCCCCGTCGGCGCGACCATCGTCTCGAATCTCTACGCACCGACCTATGTACCCGAGCGCTCGGCGATCGGCATCTCCCAGCGCACGCCGACCACGAGCACGCGCATCAACCGCTCGATCGCCATCGCCGACACGATGTCGTTCCTCGACGACCACGTGCTGCTGACCATCGGCGGCCGCTGGCAGAGCCTCGACGTGCGCTCGTTCAGCCCCACGACCGGGTTCAAGACCGGCGGCAGCGACGCCGGCGCCTTCTCACCGGGCATCGGCCTCGTGGTGAAGCCCTTCGAGCGGCTCTCGCTCTACGCCAACTACATCGAGGGCCTGACCTCGCCGGTGGCGCCGGTGACCGCGCGGAACGCGACGGATGCGTTCCCCGCCTTCGTCTCGCGCCAGACCGAGGTCGGCGCCAAGTACGATTTCGGCAACGTGGGCCTCGGCTTTGCCGCCTTCACCATCGAGCAGCCCTTCGGCTTCCTCGATCCGACCAGCAACGTCTTCTTCGCGGGCGGCAAGCAGCGCAACGACGGCGTCGAGTTCACGGTGTTCGGCGAGCCGATGCCCGGCGTGCGGCTCATCGGCGGCTTCACGCTCCTCGACGGCGTGCAGGTCCGCAGCTCGACCGCCGCCTTCGCCGGCAAGACCGCCATCGGCGTGCCGGACGCGCAGATCAACCTCTACGGCGAGTACGACCTGCCGTCCTGGCTCGCGCCCGGACTGACCGCGACCGGCCGCGTCATCTACACGGCGTCGCAATACTACGACCTCGGCAACACCCAGAAGATTCCCGACTGGGCGACGCTCGACGTCGGCCTGCGCTACACCACCGTCTACGACACCCGGCCGGTGACGTTGCGGGCGACCGTCGTGAACGTGACGGGCAACAACTACTGGGCTTCCACCGGCCGCGGCATCCTGAGCCAGGGTGCGCCGCGCACCGTACTGCTCTCGGCCTCCGTCGATTTCTGAGGCGGGACCCCGACCGTTGCCCGAGGAGCCATGCGTGATGCCCGCATGCGCGTCCGAGACGGCGAGCTTGACCCCGCGCAGACCGCGGCGCGCCAGCCTCCGGCGGAAGGCCGTCCAGAACGTCTCGGCCTCGGACGGCCCGGCATCCCTGCCGAGCACCTCCCGTCGCCGGTCTGCATTGACGATCACCGCGACCGAGACGGTGCGGCCGGCCTCTCGGGTCTTCACGTCGGTGGCGTCGATCCCGAGATAGGGCCGCTCGCCCTCGATCGGACGGTCGAGGAAGGCGTTCACCGGTTCATCGATCTCCTGGCAGCGCCGCGAGAAAGGGTGCGCCGGGCGGCGTCTTGCACCCTCGCGTCCTTCCGAGTTCACCGACGCCGCTCCGGAATGACGGCATGGTTGTCGCGAGCCGCAACTTTCGCCGTTCAAGTTGCAGGTCTTTTACCTCGGCTCGGAGCATGGGAGGTCGGGCCGAGCGCTTGACAGGAAGCGAGGACGGGCTGACGCATCGCGAAGAAGTGCCCGTTCGACCGGGCCTCCCGGAGACACCAACCCGATGCCGTTGCGTCCTGCCCTCCGCCGTTATGCCGCCCTCGGTGTTCTGGTCGCCGCCCTCTCGGTGCCGTTCCTGGCGACCGAGGCGGCCCGCGCCGATGCGACGGTGTTTCCGCCGAGCTCGCGCTTCGGCTTCCAGCCGCCCTCGGACATGGCGCCCTCGAAGCGCTTCATGGGCTTCGAGCGTCTGGAGGGCGGCGCGATGGTCTCGGTGGTCGAGCTGCCGGCCGGGGCCTATGCGGAGATCGAGAGGAGCTTCACCGACGAAAACCTCAAGAGCCAGGGGTTCGCGGTGGATTCGCGCGAGGCGGTGAAGGTCAGCGGCGGTCTCGAGGGCCTGCTGTTCACGGGCGGGCAATCGGTGCCGGCCGCGCCGACCCCCGACGCGACGGGCACGCCGTCGGCGGAGGCGCCGGCCATCGCCCCCGGCGGCCCGACGATCAAGAAGTGGCTCCTCCTGGTGAACGGCCCGGACGTCACCGGCATCGTCGTCGCGCAGATCACCCCCGGCGCCGAGACCGACGAGACCATCAAGAGCATGCTGCTCGGCGTGACCCTGCGGCCGGCGCTCACCGTCGCGCAGCAGATCGACGCCCTGCCCTTCCGCATCACGGATCTCGCCGGATTCCGGCCGATCCGGGCGCTCGCCGGAAACTCGATCCTGCTGACCCGCGGCCCGAACGACCAGCCGGCGAACTTCGAGCAGCCGATCCTGGTGCTCGCCCAGGCCGTGCAGCAACCGCCGGCCGCCGAGCAGCGCGAAGCCTTCGCCCGCGCCGCGCTCTACTCGAACCAGACCCTGAAGGATTTCATGGTCGAGCGCTCGCAGAGCTACCGCCAGAACGGCATCGACTGGCACGAGATCGTCGCCCGCGCCAACGACGTGCCCACCGGCACGGCGGTGGTCATCACCCAGACCATCCGCTTCAACCCCGACGGCTACCTGCGCTCGCTCGGCGTGGTCCGCGCCGAGCAGCGCGACGAGACGTTGTCGCTGTTCCGGCAGGTGGTGGACAGCGTGCAGTTGCGCTGACTGTCGGTCCGGGGCCGCCTCCCCCGAGGTCACGGGTCCGGCCCTGGACGGCTTCGCGGCGCGCGTACTTACGGATGCGGCGATCAGCCTCGCGAGGACGTGACCGCCAGCTCCGGCTTGTGGTTCAGCGTCTGAAACACCACGCAGTAGCGCTCGGTCAGCTTGAGCAGTTGGTCGAGCTTCTCCTGCGGCGCGTCGGTGTCGAGTGCGAAGCTCAGGCGGATGGCGCGAAAGCCCACCGGGGCCTCCTTGTCGACGCCGAGCGTGCCGCGGAAGTCGAGGTCGCCCTCGGCGCTGACCGTGCCGGCGCGCAACGGAATCTCGAGGGCCGTCGCCACCGCCTTCACGGTCACGCCGGCGCAGGCGACGAGGGCTTCGAGCAGCATGTCGCCCGAGCACAGCTCCAGGCCCGAGCCGCCGGTCGCCGGATGCAGGCCGGCTACCGCCAGGGCGCGGCCGGTCTCGACCTTGCAGGCGATGGAGGTGTCGTCGAGGGTGCCCCGGGCCTTGAGCGTGACGACCGCCGAATCCGGCGTCTCGCGGTATCGGTTCTTGAGCGGGGCCTGCATCTCGCGAAGGGCGGTGGCGTCCATCGGGCGTGTCCTCGTCATTCCATCGTCGGCGCGGCTTAGTGCCGGATCGAGGCCGAGGCAATCGGATGGCGGCCGGCTCCAGGGCTCCGAACCCGCGTCAACGACTTGCAACGTATACGGTGACCCCTCTGATTTGTGACAACCACACCGTCATCCCGGGTTCCGCTGCGCGGACCCGGAATGACAGTGCGGCATGGCTGTAGCCAAGTCAGATGGACATTCACCCGAGTCCGAAGTCCCGCAGCCGATCCGGATCGCTCCCCCAGTTCGCCCTCACGAGCTTGGCCGCCCCCCTGATGCGGCCCGGACGGTTGGTGCAGAAAGTCGGGAACGGCGCCATATCGTGCGCCGGATCCTTCCTCGAAAAGAAATCTTCTCCAAATCGAGCGGCTGGCCGCCGGGACGGCCCGGGACAGGCGGGACGATCGTCCCGCACGCGACGCGCTTTCCGCTAAAACGAACCCCCACCGGCAAAGGCCTCGGCCACCTTCGCCCGCGTCTCGACTGGACGCAGCGAGCGGTCGAGGGCGGCGAGGATGCCCCGGGTCGCGGCCTCGCTTGCCGGCGAGGTCGGGTCGCGCGGGCGGGGCATGGGCAGCGCCAGGGTCTCGTCGAGGCGACCGGGCTTGGGCCGCATCACCACCGCACGGTCGGCCAGCGCCACGGCTTCGGCCACGTCGTGGGTGACGATGAGCACCGTCGGGCGGACCTCCTCCCACAGGGCGAGCAGGTGCCGGTGCAGGTCCTTGCGGGTGAAGGCGTCGAGGGCCGAGAACGGCTCGTCGAGGAGCAGTACGCGCGGGCTCGCGACGAAGGCACGGGCGATCGCAACCCGCTGCTGCTGCCCGCCGGAGAGTTCGCGCGGCCAGCGGTGTCCGTGCTCGGACAGGCCGACGCGGTCGAGGGCATGGGCGACGCGCGCACGCTGCTCCCGCCGCGGCCGGTCGGCGAGGCCGAAGCCGACATTGTCGGTCACCGTCAGCCAGGGCAGCAGGCGCGGCTCCTGAAACACCAAGCCGACGCCGGGATGCGGGCCGGCGATGGCCTCGCCGTCGAGGCTGATCCGGCCGGCGCTCGCCGTGTCGAGCCCGGCGATGAGGCGCAGCAACGTGGTCTTGCCGCAGCCCGAGCCGCCGATCAGCGCGACGATCTCGCCGCCGGCGACCTGCAGATCGATGCGGTCGAGGGCGTGGGTGCCGTCGGCATAGGTCTTGGAGAGGGCGTCGAGGCTCAGCATGGCGGCGTTTCGATAGCACGCGATGTGGGCGGAGGGCATCGCGCCGGAACGGCGGATTCGCAGCGACCGTGTCGCCCACAGGGCATATCCGCCTGGGCCGGTGCGGTGCTAGGCAGCGACATCCAGTCCGCCGGGGTATCGGGCCTTGACCACCAGCCTTCGTGGCCTCCTGCTCGCCGCGCTCGTGCTCGGCCCGGCCTCCGCCGCCGACCTCTCCGGCGCGCCGGTGCGGACGGGCCGCTTCCTCGCCACCTGCGAAGACCTCGGCCAGTTCTGCTTCGCCGACGCCTGCGGCCGCAACCAGATCGACGCGGCGCTGAACTGCCGGGCATTGTGCCCGAACTCGGCGATCCTCAGCGTCGTGCCGGGGTCGTGCCCGCTTCCACTTGGAGATGGGCGAGTGCGGGTGAGGTTGCGGGCGAAGGGGTGAGCGCTCGGCCAAAAGCGGTGTGCCAACTGGCATAGCTGCAGAAGCGGAGGCTTTGCGCAGCCGTCAATCGTGCTTCGAGGCCGCTCTGCCGGCACCTCGGCATGAGGAGGCTTGGGGTTGGCAGGTCCGTCGTGGCCGAAGGATGCCTCAGAGCGTCTCCCGCGCCGTGTCCTGCCAGCGCACCAGCGGGTTGGTCAGCGCCACGAGCAGGGTATCGGCGAGCTTGCCGACGATGGCGAAGCTGATGATCGCGGCGAGGATCTGGTCGGGCTTTCCGAATTGCTGGCCGTCGACCAGCAGGTAGCCGAGGCCCTCCGAAGCGCCCATCAGCTCGGCCGCGACCACGAACAGGAAGCCGAGGCCGAGGCCGGTGCGCAGCGCGGTGAGCGTCGCCGGCAGCACGGCCGGCAGCAGGATACGGCGGGCGAGCGCGGTTTTCGAAAGCCGGAAGATGCGGCCGACCTCGACGAGCTTGCGGTCGACGGAGGCGATGGCCGCCGAGACGCCGACATAGACCGGGAAGAATACGCCGACCGCGATCAGCGCCACCTTCGGCGTCTCCAGGATGCCGAACCATAGGATGAACAGCGGCACCCAGGCCAGCGACGGCACGGCCCGCAGGGCCTGCAGGGTCGGGTCGATGAGCCAGCGCAGCCACGGCAGCGTCGCGGTGGCCGTGCCGGCGAGGATGCCGGCGCCCGCCCCGAAGGCGAAGCCGAGGCCGACGCGGATCAGCGTCGCAGCGACATGCATCCGCAGATCGCCGGAGGCGGCGAGTTGCCAGAGGGTCGCACCGACACGGCTCGGCGGCGGGATCAGCCGCCCCTGCGCGAAGCCGAAGCGAACGGCGAGTTCCCAGCCGAGCGCCAGGATCACCGGCACCGCGAGGCCCAAGCCCCAGCGTAGGGCGGAGCCGTTGGCGCGGGGCGCCCGCGGCGTTGCGGCGATCGCCGGCTCGGGCACAGCGACGGAGATGGTTCCCTCGGCAGCCAAGGCCCTGACCTGCAAAAGCGAAAAGACTCAGCGGGCCGGCGGCGGATTGAACTGCGGGTCGATCAGCCCGTCCACGGCGGCGGCGACGTCGGTAGCCGCCGGTATCACGCCGGCCTGCTGCAAGGCTATCCCGGCCGCGCGGATCGTGTCGGCCTGGGCCGGGCCGACGGTGGGCTTGGCCAAATCGGTGCGCTCCAGTTGGCGGGCGATCACCGGATCGGGCAGCTTCGTCGCCGCGACGAGGGCGGCCTTCAGGGCGTCGGGGTTGGCCAGGGAAAAGACGCGCGCCTGCTCGTAGGCCGCGATCACGGTCTTCACGAGGTCCGGATGCTCCTTGGCGAAGTCTTCGCGGACATCGAGGACGCCCCAGGTGTTGGCGGCCGGTTCACGGTGAAACAGCACGTCGTCGTTCTCGATCTCGGCCGCGGCCATCATCGGATCGAGCCCGGCCCAGGCGTCGACGTCGCCGCGGTCCAGCGCCGTGCGGCCGTCCGCGTGCTGCAGCAGGACGAGCTTGGCGTCCTTCTCCGTCAGGCCCGCCCCTTGGAGCGCCCGGATCAGGAAGATGTGCGGATCGGTGCCGCGGGTCACCGCGATGCGCTTGCCCTTGAGGTCGGCGACGGTGGCGATCCCGGCATCCTTGCGGGTGACGAGCGCGGTCCATTCCGGCCGCGAATAGGCGTAGACCACCTTGATCGGGTTGCCGTTGATGCGCGCGAGCAGCGCCGCCGCGCCGGCCGACGAGCCGAAATCGATGGCGCCGCCGTTGAGGAATTCCAGCGCCTTGTTGGAGCCGAGAGACTGCACCCAGCGCACCTTGATGCCCTGGGCCTTCAGCGCCTCTTCGAGAAAGCCCTTGTCCTTCAGGACGAGGCTCACCGGGTTGTAGGTCGCCCAATCGAGCCGGATCTCCTTGACGTCGGCCGCGCGGGGCGACGTCGGCATGCCGACGAGCGCCAGGGCGCCGGCCAGAGCCGAGAGGAGGATGCGGCGGTCGAGCATGGACGGGCTCCGGGGGGCGATCGTTGCGGTATCTCGGGACCGAGAAGGCGCAAGCGCTAGGTCAACCCCATTCATCGCGTCAAACGGAAATCCGAAGAACAGAACAATCCTCTCCCGCTTCACGCAACCGCAGGTGCGATGTTCCAACCATGCGCGCCCGCTGTCGCGCGGCCCGTAACATGCTAACGGGAATGCCATGTTCGACGCCGCGCCCGCTCTCGAGAAAGTCCTGGAATCGTTAGACCGGGACGCGCGGGAGCCGACCCGGTTGCGCGCGGCCCTGGTGCCCGAGCTGCGCAAGGTCATCGAAGCCGGCCACAAGGACGCGGAGCGCCAGCTCCTCAAGGATCGCAACGGCGTCGCCTGCGCCCAGCGCATCTCGCGGCTGACCGACCACGTCGTGAAGGCGATCTTCGACGCCGTGGTCTGGCGTCTTTACCCGAACGACAACCCCTCCACCGGCGAGCAGCTCGCCATCGTCGCCACCGGCGGCTACGGCCGGGGCACGATGGCGCCGGGCTCGGACATCGATCTGCTGTTCCTGCTGCCCTACAAGCAGACGGCGTGGTCGGAGAGCGTCGTCGAGGCGATGCTCTACGTGCTGTGGGACCTCAAGCTGAAGGTCGGCCACGCCACTCGCTCGGTCGAGGAATGCCTGCGCGAGGGCCGCGCGGACATGACGATCCGCACGGCGCTCCTCGAAGCGCGCTTCCTGTTCGGCTCGCGCACCCTGTTCGAGCAGCTGGTGACGCGCTTCGACGGCGAGCTCGTCATGGGCACCGCCGCCGAGTTCGTGGACGCGAAGCTGCGCGAGCGCGACGGCCGCGTCGCCAAGGCCGGGTCGTCCCGCTACCTCGTCGAGCCGAACGTCAAGGACGGCAAGGGCGGCCTGCGTGACCTCAACACGCTGTTCTGGATCGCGAAATACACCTACCGGGTCCGCGATCAGGCCGAGCTGGTGAATGCCGGCCTGTTCACGGCCGAGGAATACAGGCTGTTCGAGCGCTGCGACGAGTTCCTGTGGCGGGTGCGCTGCCACATGCATTTCGCCACCGGCCGCGCCGAGGAGCGCCTGTCCTTCGGGCTTCAGCCCAAGATCGCCGAGCGGTTCGGCTTCGGCGCGCGCGGCGGCCTCTCGGGCGTCGAGCGTTTCATGAAGGCGTATTTCCTGGTCGCCAAGGAGGTCGGCGACCTCACCGCGATCGTCTGCTCGGAGCTGGAGGCGCGCCACGCCAAGCGCACGCCGGTGCTCGACCGCTGGATCGGCCGCTTTCGCGACCGTTTCCGCGCCACGACGATCGAGGCCGAGGATTTCCGGATCGACAACGGACGAGTCAACACCCGCAACGAGGCGACCTTCGAGCGCGATCCGGTCAACCTGATCCGGCTGTTCTGGCTCGCGGACCGCCACAACCTGCCGATCCACCCGGATGCGGCCCGGCTCGCCAACCGCTCCCTGCGGCTCGTCAGCCAGGCAGTCCGGACCGACCCGGAAGCCAACCGGCTGTTTCTCGACATCCTGACCTCGAAGAACGCCCCCGAGACCATCCTGCGGCTGATGAACGAGGCGGGCGTGCTCGGCCGCTTCATCCCGGATTTCCGGCGCATCGTCGCGATGATGCAGTTCAACATGTACCACCACTTCACGGTGGACGAGCATCTCTTGCGCACGCTCGGCGTGCTCTCCGCGGTCGATAGCGGGCGGCTGGAGGAGGAGCATCCCCTCGCCTCCCGGCTGATCGGCACGATCCAGAACCGCCGGGCGCTGTTCGTCGCCGTGCTGCTGCACGACATCGCCAAGGGCCGACCGGAAGACCACTCCATCGCCGGCGCCGCCATCGCGAAGAAGCTCGGCCCGCGCTTCGGCCTGACCCAGGCCGAGACAGGCACCGTCTCGTGGCTCGTTGAGCATCATCTGCTGATGTCCATGGTGGCGCAGAGCCGCGACCTGTCCGATCCGAAGACCATCGAGAAATTCGCCGCCGTCGTGCAGAGCCTGGAGCGCCTGAAGCTCCTCACCATCCTCACCGTCGCCGACATCAAGGCGGTGGGTCCGGGCACCTGGACGGCCTGGAAGGGCACGCTGCTGCGTACGCTCTACGAGGAGACCGAGGTCTATCTCTCGGGCGGCCATTCCGAGTTCGCCCGCACCGATCGGGTCAGGCTGATTCAGATGGCGCTCCGCGAGCGCCTCTCCGACTGGAGCGCGGAAGACTTCGACGGCTACGCGGCCCGGCACAACCAGGCCTACTGGCTCAAGGTCGACGGCACTCGGCAGTTCAAGAATGCCGGCTTCCTGAAGGCCGTGACCGACGAGGGCCGCACCTCGGCCACCGCCTACGAGACCGACGTGTTTCGCGGTGTCACCGAACTGACGGTCTACTCGCCGGACCATCCGCGGTTGCTCGCCATCATAACCGGCGCCTGCGCGGCAGCCGGCGGCAACATCGTCGACGCGCAGATCTTCACCACCACCGACGGCTTCGCCCTCGACACGATCTTCATCTCCCGCGCCTTCGAGCGCGACGAGGACGAGATGCGCCGCGCCAAGCGCATCGCCACCGCCATCGAGAAGGCGCTCAAGGGCGAGATCAAGATCGCCGAGCTCGTCGCCGACAAGCACCCGAAGGAGTCGCCCAAGACCTTCCTGGTGCCGCCGGACCTCTCGATCGACAACGCCCTGTCGAGCCGCGAGACCGTGATCGAGATCACCGGCCTCGACCGGCCCGGCCTGCTCTACGAGCTGACCACCGCGATCAACCGGCTCGGCCTCAACATCGTCTCGGCCCATATCGCCACCTTCGGCGAGCGGGCAGTCGACGTGTTCTACGTGGTCGACCTCACCGGCACCCGGGTGATGCAGCCCGACCGCCTCGCCGCGATCCGCGTCGCTGTCATGGAGGTGTTTGCCGGAGACGTCGCCGCGCTCCGGGCCGAGGGGCTCGACGCCTTGGTCGACTCGCCGCCGCCGCGTGAGGCTTGAGGGTGGGCAGCTCGCGCAAAACTTGATTTCGAGCGCGCCCCGCCTGATATCAGCGCCGTTCCTGAACGATTGTTTCGACTGACGAACGGCGATGATGGCAGACCACGACGAGCACGAGGATCGGCGCAACGGAGCGGAGGCGTCGGAGGCCGAAGCGATACCGGCGGCGATCGACGCCGAGACGCTGGCGACCGCTCTGCGCGAGCGCGACGAGATGAAGGATCGCCTGCTGCGTACGCTCGCGGAGATGGAGAACCTGCGCCGCCGCACGGAGCGCGAGGTCGTCGACGCCCGCACCTACGCCGTCACCAACTTCGCCCGCGACATCCTCAACGCGGCCGACAACATCCGCCGCGCCCTCGAAAGCGTGCCGGCCGAGGCCCGCGAGACCGCCGAGGGAGCGTTCAAGGGCCTGATCGAAGGGATCGAGCTGACCGAGCGCGACCTCGCCAAGACCCTGGAGCGTCACGGCGTGAAGGTGGTGGAGCCCAAGGGCCAGCGCTTCGACCCCAACCGCCATCAGGCGATGTTCGAGGTGCCGGACACCCAGGTTCCCAACGGGACCGTCGTCCAAGTGATCCAGAGCGGCTACATCCTCGGCGACCGCACCCTGCGACCGGCCCTCGTCGGCGTCTCCAAGGGCGGCCCGAAGCCCGAGGCCGCCAAGGACAAACCCGCCGACGCCGCGTGATTCTCGTGTCGGATCGGCCTCGGTCGGAGGCCGTGGCGCACCATCCAGGCTGGGCGCGAAACGAAAAAGGCCCCGGATCGCTCCGGGGCCTTTCGTCGATCGTGATCGGAGTGGATCAGAAGGTGATGCCGGTCTCGATCATGTAGCGATCCTGCGTGGTGCGGTTGCCGGTGCGGCCGAAGCCCGTGCCGAGCGTGCCGGCGAGCAGGTTGCCGCGCTGGATGTCCTGCAGATCCACGTGCGAGTACTCGCCGCGGATGAAGAAGCGGTCGAAGGTGAAGGTCGGCGTGATCGTGTAGGAGATCGCCGAGCTGCCCGGGCCGTAGAGCAGGCTGGTCGTCGCGATCGGACCGAAGCGGTTGCCGTCCTGCGTGATGTACTCGAAGCGGCCGCCGAGCGAGAAGTTGTCGGTGAACGAGTAGGCCGCGAGCAGCGCGCCGCCGAAGGTCGAGGCGCCGCCGACGATGCCGAGCGACAGGTCGGGAGCGACTTCGGTGTACTGGACGTAGGGCGTGATGGTCCAGGGACCGTTGGCGTAGGTGTAGTTGACGCTGACGATGCTGCTGTTCTGGAAGGTGTTGAAGGTCGCGAACTGGAACTGCGAACCGCGGTTGCGGCTGTCGAACTTGCTGAAGCTCGTGCCGCCGTTGATGCCGATCGTGTTCGAGTCGTCGATCTTGTAGGTGACGAGACCGGTGATCCAGTTCAGCTCACCCGAGAAGAAGCCGTCGGTGACCGCCAGCGAAGCCGCCCACGGTCCGCTCGCATAGTTCACCTGGACGCCCTGGTTGATGATGTTTTCTTGGTTGAACAGCAGACCGCGCGAGATGTTGATGTTTTGGAACGTAAACGGCGCCTCGGAGCCGATGTTCGTGAACATCCGTCCGCCCTGGACCGAGAATTCCTCGTTGATCTGGTACTTGCCGAAAGCCACCGGCACCGGCCCGAACAGGAGGCTGTTCTGGTCGTAGGAGTAGTAGACCGGCAGGCCGAGCGACGGGATGGAGTAGAGGCCGGTCGCCACGAAGAACTGGAACGGGCCGTCCGCCTTCTGGACGAAGAGCAGCGCGTTGCTGACGTCGAGACGCGAGTTCTGGTCCGGATCGGTGTTGATCGGGGTCACCGCCGCATTGAACGGGTTGGAGAAGCTGTAGGCGTAGGCCGAGAAGGCGCCGCCGAGGTAGAGGTCGCCGATGGGCGAGGCCCAGCAGGACGAGGTCGCCGGGGCCTTGATGGTGGCGCCGTAAGCCGGCGTGGAGATCGCCGCCTTGCAATGCTCCTCGACCACGATCGGTGCAGCGGCCTTGGAAGGCAGATCGGCCGCGAAAGCGGAACCGGCGGCGAGCAGTGCAAGCGTCGCTACGGATCCCCGCAGCACCAGTTTGGAAGACATCGGTCGAGCCCCTTGTTTCTTGTATGGTCAAGGTTGCCGAAAGCGCCCTGCACCGCAAAAGGAAGATTCGAGCAATTGCCTATCGATTAGGCAAATCGGCTCCTGTCGTCGCGGTCCCCCGAAACTGTTGCCGTATCGCAACAATTTCGCTGCCTCACGGGCACGTCCGATCACGGTTTCGCGTGCGAAGTCTTTCATCAATTCTTGACCATTGCGCGAATTCGATCGCCGCGCCTGCGTATTCGTCCCGATTTCGAATCACCGCCGCCAATCGTCCAAGCGTAGATTCGCGACGCAAACGAAAAGACCCCGGCGCCGGGCGCCGGGGTCTTCCGTTCGAAGCGCTGCCGCGTTCGGATCAGTAGTTGTAGGCGCGCTCGCCGTGATCGGCGATGTCGAGACCTTCGCGCTCTTCGTCTTCCTTCACGCGCAGGCCGATCGTGAGATCGACGAGCTTGTAGAGGATGGCGGACCCGATGCCGGACCAGAGCAGGGTGAGGCCGACGGCCTCGGCCTGGATGATGAACTGGCCCATCATGTCGTAGGCGCCGACCACGAGCTCACCGGGCTTTGTGGTGTAGTCGGGGATGCCGACGCCGCCGAGCTTCGGGTCGACCAGGATGCCGGTCGCGAGGGCGCCGAGGATGCCGCCGACGCAGTGGACGCCGAAGACGTCCAGCGAGTCGTCGTAGCCGATGGCGTTCTTCACGGTGGAGCACATCACGAAGCAGACGCCGCCGGCGACGAAGCCGAGGACGATCGAGCCCATCGGGCCGGCGAAGCCCGAGGCCGGGGTGACGGCCACGAGGCCGGCGATGGCGCCCGAGAGCATGCCGAGGAGCGACGGCTTGCCCTTGGCGGCCCATTCCACGAACAGCCAAGACACGGCCGCGGCGCAGGTCGCGACGAAGGTGTTCAGCATGGCGAGGCCGGTGGTGCCGTTCGACTCGAGGTTGGAGCCGGCGTTGAAGCCGAACCAGCCGACCCAGAGCAGCGAGGCGCCGATCGTGGTCATGGTCAGCGAGTGCGGGGCGAGCAGGTCACGGCCGTAGCCGATGCGCTTGCCAAGCATCAGGCAGCCGACGAAGCCGGCGATGCCCGCGTTGATGTGAACGACCGTGCCGCCGGCGAAGTCGAGGGCGCCCTTCTTGAACAGGAAGCCCGCATCGGCATTGACCGCGTCGAGAGCCGCCTGTGCGCTGGCCTTGGTGGCGTCGTCGGTTGCGGCGGCCAGCGCCTTGGCGGCGTTGCCGACGGCGTCCGGGCCGCCCCAGTACCAGACCATGTGCGCCATCGGGAAGTAGATGAGCGTGACCCAGAGGACCATGAACACGATCAACGCGGAGAACTTCATCCGCTCGGCGAAGGCGCCGACGATGAGAGCCGGCGTGATCATCGCGAACGTCATCTGGAAGCAGATGTAGACGTATTCGGGGATCACGACGCCATTCGAGAAGGTGGCGACGGTCGAGTTCGGATCGACGCCCTTGAGGAAGGCCTTGGAGAAGCCGCCGATGAAGTCGTTGAGGCCGGCGCCGTTGGTGAAGGCGAGGCTGTAGCCGTAGAAAACCCACAGCAGGCCGACGATGCAGACGATGGCGAAGACCTGGGTCAGCACCGAGAGCATGTTCTTGGTGCGCACGAGGCCGCCGTAGAACAGGGCTAGGCCCGGCACGCTCATCATCAGCACGAGGGCGGCCGAGATCAGCATCCAGGCGGTATCGCCCTTGTTGGGGACGGGGGCCGGCGGCGCGGCGGCCGCGGCGACGGCATCCTGCGCGAGCGAAGGCTCGGCGAGGAGGAGGCCCATGGCGGCTCCTCCCAGTCCGAGCGCAAGGAAGTGACGGAGTTTCATGGAAACGGGGCTCCCGATCGCGATGCGATTCTGGTGGAAGGAGAAGGCGCGATAGTCCGGCCGGGCCGGATCGCCGATGATCTCAGGGACTAGAGGGCGTCCTGGTCGGTCTCGCCGGTGCGGATGCGGATCGCTTTCTCCAGCGGCAGGACGAAGATCTTGCCGTCGCCGATCTGGCCGGTGCGGGCGGCACCCGCGATGGTGTCGATGACGTTGGTGACGAGATCCGCGGCGACCGCGACCTCGATCTTGAGCTTCGGCAGGAAGCTGACGGCATATTCGGCGCCGCGGTAGATTTCGGTATGGCCCTTCTGGCGGCCGTATCCCTTGACCTCGGTCACGGTGAGGCCGTGCACGCCGATCCCCGTGAGGGCATCCCGGACCTCCTCCAACTTGAACGGCTTGATGATCGCCATCACGATTTTCATGGGCGGCGCCCCCTGGGTTCGCACGATGTGCCGCCGGTCGCCCTCTTCGTCACTGGGACGGCTTTAGGTCCGGCGGTTCCGCAGCGCTCGGAATGAGCCTGCGACCGCGCGCCATCATTCAAGGACTATGCCAGTCGGAACTTTTCGGCGGTTTGCCTGTCTGCCCAGAAACTGAGCCGGAGATGACTCCGCGGGAGGCACAGCAAACGCTCAAGCTGCATACCTTTTAGGCAATAAGTCGAAGGGTGCGGCAGATTTGGCCGGCGCCCGCTGTCGACACCGGCGAACGCCTAAGGATCCATCGATCCGCGTGCGCTGCCTCAGCGGTCCCGCGGCCGGATGAGCCCTTCCTGAGCGACGGAGGCGACGAGCCGTCCATCCCGCGAAAAAATCGCGCCGCGGGCGAAGCCGAGCGCGCCCGAGGCGCTGGGGCTGTCCTGGGCGTAGAGCAGCCATTCGTCGGCCTTCACCGGCCGGTGGAACCAGAGGGCGTGATCGAGGCTCGCCGACTGGATCTCGGGATCGAACACGGTGCACCCGTGGGCGATGAGCGTCGAATCGAGCAGCGTCATGTCGGACGCGTAAGCGAGCACGGCCCGGTGGATCGCCGGATCGTCGGGCAGGGTTTCGGCGGCGCGCATCCAGACATGAAAGCGCGGTGCGCGCGGCGCGCGGCTGCGATAGCGCTCGACCTCGACGGGCCTGAGTTGGATCGGCCATTTCTGCGTGAAGTAGGCGAATTTCAGCGGGGGCACGATGATGTCGTCCGTTTCGCGGCCCGCGGCGACGAAACTGCCCGCATCCGCCAGATCCTCCGGCGGCGGCACGTCCGGCATCGCCGTGGCGTGGTCGAAGCCGGCTTCCCCCGCGTGGAAGGAAACCGACATCGCGAAAATCGCGCGGCCGTGCTGGACCGCCTTGACCCGGCGGGTGGTGAAGCTGCCGCCGTCGCGGATGCGCTCGACCTCGTAGACGATCGGCACGCCCGGATCGCCGCCGAGCAGGAAATAGGCATGCAGCGAGTGCGGCGGCCGCGCCGTGTCAACCGTGCGCGAGGCCGCCACCAGCGCCTGCGCCACGACCTGCCCGCCGAAGACGCGCGGCCAGCCGTTCTTCTGGCAGGCTCCGCGAAACAGATCGGTCTCGAGACGTTCGAGATCGAGGATGTCGAGGAGTTCGCGGACGGCAGCTGTCATGGTCTCCCGGGGGCGGATGCGGGTCGGGATATAGCGCGGGGACGGCGCCCCTCGCCATGCCGCGCGTTCATGCCTGCGACGCTGGGCGGCCGAGAACCGGTTGACCGCAACCATGCTGCCATCACAAAACCTCCTCATGCTGAGGTGCTCGCGAAGCGAGCCTCGAAGCACGGCCGACGGTTCTGCAGATCTCGATGTCGCGACAGTGTGTCGATCTCGACTGAATGAGATTGCCATAGCCTTCGACGGGCGGCGTTTCTCCGTATCGGATAAGCCGCTGCCGTGCTTCGAGGCCCGCTGACGCGGGCACCTCAGCATGAGGGTCGTCGGGGCTTCCAGGACCGTGGTGCCGGGAGGTGTCCGCTTGGAGGCGCAAGCGCTCGACGTCGATCGCACAATCATCGGGGGAGCAGCATGAGCAGTGCGAACAAAAATCGCGCGGGCAGCCGCAGCCTGCTCGTCGCCGGTGCCGGCATCCCCGGCCTGAGCCTCGCGCTCGCCCTGAAGCAGGCGAACGGACCGGCACTCGAGGTCACGATCTGCGATCCCGGCCTGTCCGCCGGCGCCGCGCGCCATCGCGGCCGCGCCTTCGCCGTGGCGGCCGGCCCGCGCCGGATGTTCGAGCGACTCGGACTCTGGGAGCGGATCGCGCCGGCGGCGGAGCCCATCCGCGACATGGTCATCACCGACAGCCGCCTCGCCGACCCGGTGCGCCCGACATTCCTGACGTTCGCGCAGAGAAGCGCGGAGGACGAGAGCCGGGGCGAGCCGTTCGCCCACATGGTCGAGGCGGAGGCTTTCGTCGATGTGCTGCTGAGGGCGGGGGCGGAGACCGGGATCGGCTTCGAAGCGACGGGCATCACGACGGCTTTGCCGGAACGCGACCGCATCCGCGCGACGCTAGGGGACGGGCGCGACCTCGCCGCCTCCCTCCTTGTCGCGGCCGATGGCGGGCGCTCGCGCCTGCGCGAGGCCGCCGGCATCAGCTGGGTCGGCTGGTCCTACCCGCAATCGGGCATCGTCGCGACGATTGCGCATGAGCGCGATCACGAGGGCCGCGCCTACGAGCACTTCCTGCCGAGCGGCCCCTTCGCGATCCTGCCGCTGCCGGATCGCGACGGCCGGCACCGCTCCTCGATCGTCTGGACCGAGCGGCAGGCCGACGTGCCGGCGCTGCTGGGCGGCAGTGCCGACGAGACGCTGGCCGCGATCGAGCGGCGATTCGGACTGAGCCTCGGCCATATCGAACTGGAGGACGGCCCCAGCGCCCATCCGCTGAGCTTCGGCATCGCCCGCAGGTTCTGCGGCGACCGCCTCGCGCTGCTCGGCGACGCCGCCCACGTCATCCACCCGGTCGCTGGGCAGGGGCTCAATCTCGGCCTTTCGGACGCCGCTGCCCTGGCCGAGGCCATCACCGAGGCGCTGCGCCTCGGCACCGATCCCGGCGCGCCGGAGGTGCTGCGCGCCTATGAGCGCGCCCGCCGCTTCGACACCGTGGCGATGGCGGCCGCCACCGACGGCCTGAACCGGCTGTTTTCGAACGACGCCCTGCCGGTGCGCCTCGCCCGCGATTTCGGCCTCGGCCTCGTCGACCGCCTGCCCGGTCTCAAGCGCTTCTTCATCGGCGAGGCCTCGGCGATCCGCGGGGCGCAGCCGCGGTTGCTGCGCGGCGACGCGCTCTGACGGCGTCTCAAGCCTTCTTCGCCCGGGCTCCGAAAATCGCGGTGCCGACGCGGATATGCGTCGCACCCATCTGGATCGCGGCCGGGTAATCCGCACTCATGCCCATCGACAGGATCGGCAGGCGATGCTTGTCGGCGATGCGCGCCAGCAGCGCGAAATGCGGCGAGGGCGGATCGTCGAAGGGCGGAATGCACATCAGGCCCTGCACGACGAGGCCGTGCGTGTCGCGACACTCGGCGAGCAGCGTATCGACGGCGTCGGGCGCGACTCCCGCCTTCTGCTCCTCGCCGCCGGTGTTGACCTGAATCAGCAGCCGCGGCTGCCGGCCCGTCCGCTCGCTCTCCTTACTGATCGCCGCGGCGAGCGAGAGCCGGTCGAGAGAGTGGATCACATCGAACAGCTCGACGGCTTCCCGCGCCTTGTTCGATTGCAGCGGGCCGACGAAGTGCAGCTCGACGTCCGGAAACCGCTCGCGCAGCGCCGGCCACTTCGCCTTCGCCTCCTGCACGTAGTTCTCGCCGAAGAGACGCTGGCCCGCCTCCAGCGCCGGAAGGATCACCTCGGCCGGCGCCGTCTTCGAGATCGCGACGAGGTGGATGTCTTGCGGATCCCGCTCGCTGTCCTCGGCGGCCCCCGCGATCAGCGCGCGCACCTCGGCAAGGCCCGCCGCGACGTCGGCCTCGCCAAGCGGCGGCTTGTCCTCGGGCACTGTGGGAGTCCAGGGGTCCGTCATCGGGTCTCGGTTATCTTCCGTAGGGGCTCGGAGCGCAGCCGCCCGCCTTACCTTCCCGGAACGCGGGCCGGCAGCCCTCGGCTCCGCGCGACTGCACGAAAGTCGGAGAGAGCCGATGCGTTGACGCCCCGCGCCGGGGATATGCTAGTGCCGCCCCTCGCTTTCCTTCGGACTTCGCGGCGTTCTCGGCCCATGACCAGCACCCCCAGCCACGACCGCGCCATCGAGCGCTACAACGCCAAGGATGCCGAGCCGCGCTGGCAGCAGGCCTGGGACGCGGCGCGCCTGTTCGAGACGCGAAACGACGATCCACGCCCGAAATACTACGTGCTCGAGATGTTTCCCTACCCGTCGGGGCGCATCCATGTCGGGCACGTGCGCAACTACGCGATGGGCGACGTGGTGGCGCGCTACAAGCGGGCACGCGGCTTCAACGTGCTGCACCCGATGGGCTGGGACGCCTTCGGCCTGCCGGCCGAGAACGCGGCCATGGAGCGGAAGGTCAATCCGCGCGAGTGGACCTACGCCAACATCGCGACGATGAAGAAGCAGCTGCAGTCGATGGGCCTGTCCCTCGACTGGAGCCGCGAGATCGCCACCTGCGACCCCGACTACTATCGCCACCAGCAGCGCCTGTTCCTCGATTTCCTCGACAAGGGCCTCGTCACCCGCCGCACGGCGAAGGTGAACTGGGACCCGGTCGACCACACCGTGCTCGCCAACGAACAGGTCATCGACGGGCGCGGCTGGCGCTCGGGCGCGCTGGTGGAACAGCGCGAGCTGACCCAGTGGTTCTTTCGGATTTCCGATTTCGCAGAGGATCTGTTGAGCGCGCTCGACGGGCTCGATCGCTGGCCGGAAAAAGTCCGGGTCATGCAGAAGAACTGGATCGGCCGCTCGGAGGGGCTGGAGGTCCGGTTTTCGCTGACGTCCGCCCCTGCGGGTGTGGACGACGCCGTGACCGTGTTCACGACCCGTCCCGACACGCTGTTCGGCGCCCGCTTCCTCGCCATCGCTGCCGATCATCCCCTCGCCGCGACGCTCGCGGCGGACCGGCCCGACCTGCAGATCTTCATCGAGGAATGCCGGCGTCTCGGTACGGCGCAGGCCGCGATCGATACGGCCGAAAAACTCGGCTTCGATACCGGCCTCACCGTGCGCCACCCGCTCGACGCGTCTTGGACCCTGCCGGTCTACGTCGCGAATTTCGTGCTGATGGAATACGGCACCGGCGCGGTCTTCGGCTGCCCGGCGCACGACCAGCGCGATCTTGACTTCGCAATTAAATATGACCTGGGTGTCACTGAAGTCTATCGCCCGGCACCAGCACAAGACCCAACGCCAGAAATATTCGAAAAGCTGAAGGAGTCTTTTGAGAAGAATCCCCATGTTAGTCTAAGCTACATTGATAAATATGGGTATTTGAACGAGGATTATATCGACTTCTTTCGTATTACGTCGCGCGCATTCGAGATTGGAGGCAATGAGAAATATACAACTGATAATTCTTTAACGAAAGAGATAGAAGAATTCGGACAACTTAAGGAGGATTTCATCCGGATTCTTCAGAAAGTGAAGGAGCATGAGCGGGACGGAGAATTTCTATACACAAATCCAATCCCCGGGTGCCCGCGCTACGTGACAAGCATCAAAGAAGCAATCGAAGCAGCCATTAGTGAATGCGAAAATCGAAAGGTAGGAAAACGAAAGATTCAGTTCCGGCTGCGCGACTGGGGCGTCTCTCGGCAGCGCTACTGGGGCTGCCCGATCCCGATCATCCATTGCGATGCCTGCGGCCCGGTGCCGGTCCCCGTCGCCGACCTGCCCGTGAAGCTGCCCGACGACGTCTCGTTCGACGTGCCCGGCAACCCGCTGGAGCGCGACCATGCCTGGCGCAACGTGCCCTGCCCGCGCTGCGGCGCTGCGGCCCGGCGCGAGACCGACACCATGGACACCTTCGTCGATTCGTCCTGGTACTACGCCCGCTTCACCGCGCCCTGGTTGCAGGACGCCCCGACCGACCGGGGCGCGGTCGATCACTGGCTCGCCGTCGACCAGTATATCGGCGGCGTCGAGCACGCGATCCTGCACCTGCTCTACTCGCGCTTCTTCATGCGGGCGATGCGCGAGACCGGCTGGTCCGGCGTCTCCGAGCCGTTCGCCGGGTTGTTCACGCAGGGCATGGTCGTCCACGAGACCTACAAGGATGCGGCGGGCGCCTGGGTGCCCCCGGCCGAGATCCGCCTCGACAACGAGGGAGGCACACGCCGGGCGTTTCACGTGGGCACGGGGGCCGAGATCGCCATCGGCCCCATCGAGAAGATGTCGAAGTCGAAGAAGAACGTCGTCGACCCCGACGATATTATCGCGAGCTACGGCGCCGACACCGCCCGCTGGTTCGTGCTCTCCGACTCGCCGCCCGAGCGCGACGTGATCTGGACCGAGGAGGGCGTGCAGGGCGCCGCCCGCTTCGTCCAGCGCATCTGGCGCCTCGTGAACCTCGCAGCGGTCACCGACGGCCAGACCCGAGCCGCCGACGCGCCGCTCCGCAAGGCGGCTCATAAGGCGCTGGCGTCCGTCGAAGAGGATGTCGAGCGCCTGCGCTTCAACCGCTGCGTCGCCCATGTCTACACCCTGGCCAACGCCCTCGACGAGGCGCTCCGCACGGGCGCCACCCGCACGATCGCGGGCGAAGCGGCCGGCATCCTGGTGCAGCTGATCGCACCGATGATGCCGCATCTCGCCGAAGAATGCTGGCAGGCGCTAGGCCGCGACGGGCTCGTCGCCGACGCCCCCTGGCCGCAGGTCGAGCGGGCGCTCTTGGTCGAAGACGAGATCACCCTGCCGGTGCAAATCAACGGCCGCAAGCGCGCCGACGTCACCGTGCCGAGCGGTGCCGACAAGGCCGTCGTCGAGGCTGCCGTGCTTGCCGACGAGGCCGTTCTGCGTGCTCTCGAAGGACGGTCTCCGAAGAAGGTGATCGTCGTGCCGGGGCGGATCGTGAACCTCGTGGTGTGAAGCCGCCGCTTCACCCCACTCTCGCCGCAGACGAAGCGTAAACCCCGCCGTGGCAGGCTGATGACCGGACGCGGCGCTTGCCGTACAAGCTTGAGCATACGAGTCGGGGCGACCACGGGCGATGATGCGGTTCGGGACACGAGAGGCGGCCTTCCGCACGGCGCGGCTCGCTCTGGCAGCCGGCCTCGCGCTGAACGTCTCCGCCTGTTTCCGCCCGCTCTACGGACCGACCGCTTCCGGCGAGTCGATGCAGGTGGCCCTCGCCTCGGTGCAGATCGACGACGTCATCATGGCGCAGGACCAGGATCGCCTCGGGCACTACCTGCGCAGCGAGCTGATCTTCGGCCTCGACGGATCGGGCCAGAACGCGACGCCGAAGCGCTATCGGCTGAAGCTGCGCGGCAGCGAGTCGGTCACCACGCCGATCGTGTCCTCGACCACGGCGCGGGCGGAGGCCGGGACCATCATCGGCACCGTCAGCTTCTCGCTGGAGAACCTCGACGGCACCAAGATCGTCACCGAGGGCGTCGCCACCTCGACCGCGACCTACGACCGCTCGACCCAGCGCTTCGCCTCGCTGCGGGCGGCCCGCGATGCCGAGATTCGCCTCGCCAAGGTGCTGGCCGATCAGATCAAGACCCGCATCGCCTCCGTGCTCGCGGTGATCAAGCCCTCGGGCTCCTGAGCCACCGACCATGGGCGATCCGAACCGGCCCGACGCGATCACGCTCTACGTCGACGCGGATGCCTGCCCGGTGAAGGACGAGACGTTTCGCGTGGCGGCCCGCTACGGGCTGCACGTCTACGTCGTCGCCAACAGCTTCATGAACCTGCCGCGCGAGCCCTGGATCGAGCGCGTCGTCGTCAGCGACGGGTTCGACGCGGCCGACGACTGGATCGCCGAGCGGGCGAACGCCGCCTCCGTCGTCGTCACCAACGACGTGCCGCTGGCGAGCCGCTGCGTGAAGGCAGGCGCGGTCGCCATCGCCCCGAACGGCAAGGCCTTCACGGATTCCTCCGTCGGCATGGCGCTGGCGACCCGCAACCTGATGCAGGACCTGCGCGAGGCCGGCGCGATCACCGGCGGCCCGAAGCCGTTCTCGCCGAAGGATCGCTCGGCGTTTCTCGGAGCCCTCGACCGGGCCATCGTCCGGCTACGGCGAGAGCGGGGGCTGTAGGGCCGCACCGCGGCGCGGATTGGCCGACGCCAGAGTACGAATCCGAGCGGGCCTCCGGCGAGGATCCCTCTCGGACCGTCTTCGGTTGATGCGTCCGGGCCATCCTCCGCAAAATGCCAAGCGGTCATTGCGAGCGCAGCGAAGCAATCCAGGGCCAACGCCCTGCCGTCGGCGTGTTGGCCCTGGATTGCTTCGCTGCGCTCGCAATGACGAAGGATCGTTCGAGGTGACCAACCGGAACCGGCATCACGCCGCGGCCGCAGCGACCTCGCAGACCGCCGCGATCAGCTCTTCGAGATCCCCCTCCGAAATCGTCAGCGCCGGGGTGAGATAGACGATGTCGCCAAAGGGCCGAACCCAGACGCCGCGCGCGATGAAGCGCTGCTTGAGCGCCGCCAGATCCGGTGCCTTTTCGAATTGCACGACGCCGATTGCGCCCAGCACCCGGACATCCGCGATCCCCTGCTTACTTCGCACAGGCGCCAAGCCTGCGGTGAGCGATCTGCCGATAGCGCCGGCCTGAACGAGCCGCGGCTCCACTTCGAAAAGGTCGAGGCTGGCGTTGGCGGCGGCGCAGGCCAGCGGGTTCGCCATGAAGGTCGGGCCGTGCATCAGGGCATGGGCCGGATCGTCGGACCAGAACTGCGAAAAAATCTCGGTGGTGGCGATGGTGGCGGCGAGGGCCAGGGTGCCGCCGGTGAGCGCCTTCGACAGGCAGAGGATGTCGGGCGTTACACCGGCCTGCTCACAGGCGAACAGCGAGCCCGTACGGCCGAAGCCCGTAAAGATCTCGTCGGCGATGAGGGGAAGGCCGTGGCGGCGGCTGAGTTTTTCGATCGTCGCAAGCACCTCGGGCGGATGCATCAGCATGCCGCCGGCGCCCTGGACCAGCGGCTCGACGATCACCGCTGCGAGCTCGTGCCGATGGGCGACGAGTGCCGCATCGAGATCGGCTTCGAGGGCGGCCGTGCGCGGCAGTTCACAGAACACCTGGGACGGCAGGTAGGCGCCGAAGCGGCGATGCATGCCCTCGTCGGGGTCGCAGGCCGACATCGCGCCCATCGTGTCGCCATGGTAGCCGCCGCGGAAGGCGAGGACGCGGGTCCGGCCGGTGATGCCTCGGTTCAGCCAGAGCTGCACGGCCATCTTCAGGGCGACCTCGACGGCGACCGAACCGGAATCGGTGAAGAAGACGTGGTTCAGCGCGCCCGGCAGCAGGGCGGCGAGACGCGCGGCCAGTCGTTCCGCCGGCGCATGCGTCAGGCCGCCGAACATCACGTGCGGCATCCGCCCGAGCTGGTCGGCGACCGCATCGCGGATATGGGGATGGTTGTAGCCGTGGACTGCCGTCCACCACGAGGCGATGCCGTCGATCAGCTCACGGCCGTCACCGAGCGTGATCCGGCTGCCGGAGGTCGCCACCGCTTCGAGCGGGGCGGCGGCGTGCTTCATCTGGGTATAGGGCCGCCAGAGGTGATCGCCGCGCCGGTCTGTCATGTCGACGGGATGCGGGCGCTCGGCGGCCGGGGTCAAGTCCGGCCGCGAGAGCGGTTCAGCGGCGCGGCTCCAGCGGCCGTCCGCTGCGGCGCTCGATCACCACGGTCGGACGGGTCCGGCGCTCGACGACCACGGTGCGCGGTGCGCGGCTCGGCGAGCCCGGGCTCATGACCCGGTCCGGCATCCGCTCGAAGGCGCGGTCGAGCATCCGCTCCGAGAAACGCTCTTTCGGCCGCTCCTGCCGTGCCTTGGCGGCGGCGACGACATGCGGGCGGACCTCGTCGAGCGCCAGACCGATCAGACCGGCCGCGATCTCGACCTGCTGCTCGACATCGTCGGCGAGGTCCTGCGCAGCCGCGACCGCCTCGACCAGGGTCGGCGGCTCCTTGCGCACCCGGATGGGCGGCAGGTCGGCGAAGTTCTTCGAGGTCTTCTTCACGGCACGACTCGCAGAGGTCATCGCCCGAAACTAGGCGCTTCCATACGCTTTGTGCACCGCACCAAATGGAGAAAGAGCCATCCACAGGATGCATGCCGTCATACGGACGACACCGGCGGCAGGATGACCCTGCAGACGTTTCGGTTCCAGAACATTCTTTAGGCAGACGCCGCGATCTCCGGCACCGAACTGCGTCACAATGACACAGTCCTATCGAGCCTACTGGTCCGCGAGGCGGGCCATCAGCTCCGGCGACAGCGCGAAGTTCACGAAGACGTTCTGCACGTCGTCCTGGTCCTCGATGACCTCGACGAGGCGGAGCAGCTTCTCGCCGGTCTCGTCGTCGACATCGATGGTGTTCTGGGCCTTCCAGATCAGTGCGGTGCGGCGCGGCTCGCCGAAGCGGGCCTCCAGCGCCTTCGAGACCTCGCCGTAGGCGGTCTGCTCGCAGACGATCTCGTGGCCATCCTCCGACGAGCGGACGTCGTCGGCGCCGGCCTCGATCGCGGCTTCCAGCACGGCGTCGGCATCGCCGACCTCGGGCGCGAATTCGACCAGCCCGACATGGTCGAACATGAAGGCCACCGCACCGGTCTCGGCGAGGCTGCCGCCGGACTTGGTGAAGGCCGAGCGCACGTCGCTCGCCGTGCGGTTGCGATTGTCGGTCTGCGCCTCGACGATCAGCGCGGCACCGCCGGGGCCGTAGCCCTCGTAGCGGATCTCCTCGTAGTTCTCGCCGTCGGCGCCGCTGGCCTTCTTGATGGCGCGTTCGATGTTGTCCTTCGGCACGTTCTCGGCACGCGCCGCGACGATGGCCGCGCGCAGGCGGGCGTTCATCGCAGGGTCGGGCATGCCGAGCTTGGCCGCGACCGTGATCTCGCGGGCGAGCTTTCCGAACAGCTTGGAGCGGACCGCGTCGACGCGACCCTTCCGGTGCATGATGTTCTTGAACTGGGAATGCCCGGCCATGGCGTGACCTTCTTCTTTTGCTTGATCGGCGGAGGGCTCCCGAGAGTGGGATCCTCGACGCCTGACGTTCTACGGAATGGGGCTGCGTTATAGGACCGGCTCGCGCGCGGTGGCAACGCGGTTGATGACGAGGGCCTCAGCCGCGCTTCAGCAGCCGCCTGGCCTCGGCCTTCGCCCGGCGCTCGAAGCGGGCGAGCGCCACGCGCCGATCGATCGACAACCGCCCCTCCCCGCCGGGCGGGACCGCGATGATCTCCGCCACCGTCTCGCGCTCGCGGTAGAGGCTCTCCAGGGCCGAGCCGGCGCGTGTGGCCGAATCCAGTCGCTCGGCGAAGGCGGCCTCGTGAAAGGCGCGGACGATCTCGGCTTCCAGCACGAGGCCGGGCGCGAGGGCGCGCTCGCGCTCGTCGTAGGCGGTCTTGAGGAGACAGGCCGTGCCGCCCGCGATCAATGCGAGGCTGACGGCGAGGGGGCGACCGTCGAGGCTCAGCGTGTCGGCCCGCACGGTCACCGGACCCGATGCCTCGGCGAACAGGGCGTGCGCCAGGGCGAGTGTCCTGGGGCGGCAAGCCATGGCCGTACCGGCGTCGCCCTTCCAGCCGGCCGATTCCAGCGCCAGGAAATCCTCGACGGCCGAGACGAGGGCATCGCCCTCGGTCGCGGTGACGCATTCGATCGCGCCCGCTTCGGCGAGCCGGCGCCGGCGGCGGCGCAGGTCCTTGAGCCGGCTTTTGTAGGGATGGTCCTCCAGAAAGGCGTCGTGGCTCGGGCGACGGTCGAGGACCGGGCGCTCGAAGCTGTCGACGATGCCGGTCGTCCAGCCGGCATCACGCAGCGCGGCGAGCAAGGCTCGGCCGACAGGACTCGAGATCGACAGAAGCGGCCAGCGCCAGGCTCGTCCGTTGGAAGCCTCGGCGAGGCCCGCGACCAGGATCGCCAGCGTCTCGGCGAAGACTTCGCCCGCCACCAACGGCGCGCTCGACGGCATGAACGGCGAGAGGACGGGCTGCGCCACCGCGGTCCCGAGGCCTGTGATGTCGAGGCCACTGCGGAACGGCAGGATCGCATCGAGCCGGTCGGCCGTGCGGACGATGACGAAGGCGCAGTCGTCGCGGAGCAGTCCGGCCCGTCGGTGCGCCTCGACGACGTGCCGGGTGAAATGCGGATGAGGTTCGACCGCGCGCGCGACGAGATCGTCCCAGGCCTGCGGCTCGGCCCTCAGCGCAGCGAGATCGACGATCGCGACCGAGTGACGGACCCGACGCTCGCCCGTCTGGGCTTCGACCCGGCGAAGACCAGTCCGTGCGGTCACCGCCCGGCCCTCTGCGCGCGAGCCTGCGAAAACGCCGGCGTCGCGATGCCGTGGATGGCGCGGGCGGCGAGCGCCATGGCGGCGGCGCGCAGGATCGTCACGCAGGCCATGGCCAGAGCCGCGCCGATCAGGCCGAGCCACGGGACGAGGACGAAGCAGAGCACGGCGCCGAGGCCGAGCATCGCCACGGTGATGCCGGCGCAAAGTCTTTCCCCACCCAGCATGGTCAGCAGGTCTTCGCCCGGGCCGAACAGGCTCGCGCCTATGCTGCCGACGACGAGGACCGTCAGCACCGGAAGGCTCTCGCGGAATTCCGGCCCGAACAGGCCGAGCAGCAGCGGTGCGGCGATCACCGTGCCCGCACCGATGAGGGCCGTCGCGCCGAGCACCCAGCGGGCCTGATCGCGCACCAGATTATTGAGCCCTGCCATGTCCCCCTGTGCCTTGGCGGCGGTGAAGCGCTGCGCGGTGGCGGCGGAGGCCGCGTAATGCACCAGGATCACGAGCTGCTGGATCCGGGTCGCGGCGAAGTACAGGCCGACGGCGGCGGGCGACATCAGCATGCCGATGACGAGCACGTCGACGAAGGCGAAGGCGGCGGCGGCGAGTTCCACGGCCGCGATCGGCAGGCAGGCGGTCATCCATTCGCGCCAGCGGTAGCGGCGCTCGCCCCGCAGCAGCGAAGGCCCGAGCCGCGCCAGCAGCAGGCCACCCTGGACGGTCACGGCGATGCCGGTCGCGAGCAGCGTGCAGGCCAGCGCCACCGAGGCCTTGGCCGGCGCACCCGCCAGGACCGCGACGACCATCGCGGCCATCATCAGGCCCTGGCGCAGGAGGTAGGGCGGCGCGATGGCGAGCACGGCCCAGTTGCGGCTGCGGGCGACGCCTTCGAGGTAGTCTTGGAAGGCGAGGAGCGGAAGGACCAGAGCGCCGAGCACGATCGGCACGCCGAAGGGGCCGGCGAGCAGGCTGCCCTCCGCCCGCAGGGCGAGCAGCCCGAGCAGCGACACGGCCAGCCCGCACGCCATGCTCGCCGCCGCCCCGCCGGCGAGGAAGCCGCGCATCTCGGCCCGGCGCCCCAGCGCCTCGGCGGCCGGCAGGAAGCGGCAGGCGCCCTGCGAGAGCCCGAGCGTGGCCGTATGTCCGAGAATGGTCATCCAGACCCAGACGGTCGCGAAAATTCCGTACTCGGTCCCGCCCATCAGCCGGACCATCAGCACCTGCGCCGCGTAGGCGAAGCCGGCCGCAGCGATCCGCACGGCGAACACGCTCACGGCCGAGAGGCCGGCGCCGGAACGGACCGCCTTCAGGCGTCCGAACGTGGCGTCGAAGGAGAGACCCGCTGCCATGACGGTTCTTCGCGAATCGGCGTGCGCGGGCGCACACGCACCAGTCCGCGTTGTATCGGCCGCAGCGTTTCGAGCGGGTTAAGCCGGTTGTCGAGGCCCGAAGGCGGACTCATGTGAACCGCCGAGAGGGCAGCCCGTCAGCTTCTCCGGAGCATCCGATGATCGACCTGCATTACTGGCCCACCCCGAACGGCCACAAGGTGACGCTGTTCCTGGAGGAGACCGGACTGCCCTACCGGATCTTTCCCGTGAACATCGGCAAGGGCGACCAGTTCGCGCCGGATTTCCTGAAGATCGCCCCCAACAACCGGATGCCGGCGATCGTCGACCACGACCCGGCCGACGGCCGCGCGCCCATCTCGCTGTTCGAATCCGGCGCCATCCTCCTCTACCTCGCGGAGAAGACCGGGCGGTTCCTACCGGAGGACGTCCGCAGCCGGGCCGAGGTACTGCAATGGCTCTTTTGGCAGATGGGCGGTCTCGGGCCGATGGCCGGCCAGAACCACCACTTCTCGCAATATGCGCCCGAAAAGATCCCCTACGCGATCGACCGCTACGTCAACGAGACCGACCGCCTCTATGGCGTCCTCGACCGGCGCCTCGCCGACCGCGCGTTCGTGGCCGGACCCGACTATTCCATTGCCGACATGGCAGCCTATCCCTGGATCGTGCCGTGGCAGAAGCAGGGCCAGCGCCTCGACGACCACCCGCACCTCAAGCGCTGGTTCGAGACGATCGCCGAGCGCCCGGCGACCAAGGCCGCCTATGCCCGGGCGCCGGAGGTCAATCCCGATTTCGGAAAGACCATGAGCGACGACGCCAAGAAGGTGATGTTCGGCCAGACCGCCGGGAATACGAAGCGCTGACGCGCGCGCCCACACCGTGACAGCGACGGGCGGCTTTTGTAGAGAGGCCGCCTATCCCGTCCGCCCGGAAACACCCGATGTCCCACGACGCTCTCGCCCAGACCATCGAAGCCGCCTGGGAAGACCGCGCCGGCATCTCCACCACGACCACAGGCGCGGTGCGCGAGGCCGTCGAGGAGGCGCTGAACCTGCTCGATTCCGGCCGGGAACGCGTCGCCTACAAGACCGGCGACCAGCCCGGCGAAGGCTGGCAGGTGAACCAGTGGCTGAAGAAGGCCGTCCTGCTCTCGTTCCGCTTGAACGACATGGTCCCGATCCAGGGCGGACCCGGCTCGTCCACCTGGTGGGACAAGGTGCCCTCGAAGTTCGAGGGCTGGGGTGAGGCCGAGTTCCGCGCCGGCGGCTTCCGCGCCGTGCCGGGCTGCTTCGTGCGCCGCGGCGCGTTCATCGCGCCAGGTGCGGTGCTGATGCCGTCCTTCGTCAACCTCGGCGCCTATGTCGGCGAAGGCACCATGGTCGATACCTGGGTAACGATCGGGTCGTGCGCGCAGGTGGGGAAGAATTGCCACATCTCCGGCGGCGCCGGCATCGCCGGCGTGCTGGAGCCGCTGCAGGCCAATCCGGTGATCATCGAGGACAACTGCTTCGTCGGCGCCCGCGCCGAGGTGGCCGAGGGCGTGATCGTCGGCGAGGGCTCGGTGCTCTCCATGGGCGTCTATATCGGCGCCTCGACCCGCATAATCGACCGCGCCACCGGCGAGACCTTCTACGGCCGCGTGCCGCCCTATTCGGTCGTCGTCTCCGGTACGACCCCCGGCAAGCCGCTCCCCGACGGTACTCCGGGTCCGGGCCTCTACTGCGCCGTGATCGTCAAGCGCGTCGACGCCAAGACGCGGGCGAAGACGGGGATCAACGAGCTGCTGCGGACCTGACATCCGGCGCCGGGAGGCTGGCGACCGCGTCAGTATCTCCCGGCCACATGATAGAGAGACGGTCAGCATGACAGTCCCGGTCCCCGTCACCCGGACGCTCGACCTGACGGTGGCCGGCCGGCGCGTGCCGACGCCCTGCGACGTGCTCGGCGAGGGATCCGAGGCGCTGTTGCTTCCGGCGCTGTCTTCCATTTCTGCACGCGAAGAAATGCTGCCGCTGGCGCGCGCGCTGTCCGGCTCCCATCGCTGCCTCTTACCCGATTGGCCCGGCTTCGGTGCGCATGACCGGGCGCGGGTGCCCCTCGAACCGGCGACCTTCCATGCCTTCCTCGATGCCCTGCTCGCCGCCGCGCCCGGCCCCTATGCCCTCGGCATCGCCGCGGGCCACGCCGCCGGCTATCTCGTCGCGGCGGCGGCCCGGCATCCGCAGACCTTCCAGAAACTGGTCCTGATCGCGCCGACCTGGCGCGGCCCTCTCCCCACCGCGATGGGCGAGGCGCGCCGGCCCTGGTTCGGGCGCATCCGCAAGGCCGTGGAGATGCCGGTAGTCGGCGAGGCGCTCTATCGCGCGAACATCAGCCGCCCGGTGATCGGCAAGATGATGCGTGCCCACGTCTTCGCCGACTCGGCGCATGTGACGCCGGAGGTGATCGCGGACAAGCACAGGATCACGCGCCAGCGCGGCGGGCGCTTCGGCACGGCGGCCTTCGTCACCGGAGGCCTCGACCCGGTCGACAGCCGTGAGGCCTTCCTCGACTTGTTCGGACGAGACGTGCCGCCGGTGCTGGTGCTGCGCTCCGAGAGCGCGCCGCGCCGGTCGGGGGCGGAGATGGATGCGCTCTGCGCCTCGGGCCGGGTCGTCGCGAGGCGGATCCCGGGCGCGCTCAGCCCCCACGAAGAGTTTTCTCGCGAGACGGCCGCGGCGATCCGTGCGGCGTGAGATACGTCCAGGCAGACGGCGCCGCTATGCTTCCCATCGTTGCGAACGCAGCGAAGCAATGACGGGAGCGGTTCATCCGCGCCGCGATAACATCGGATTGTGACCGTGCCGTCGCACGTCGATGTTAGAGCGCGACCGTAAACCCGATTCCGTCCCCGTTTCTGCCTCGCCCGCCCCGGCGAGCCTCACCCAAGGCCGATCCGATGCTGCGCCTGCCGACCCTGCTGGCCGTCCTCCTGCTGGCGGCGTCCCCCGGCGCGGCCGAACCGGGCAAGACCCCGTCCAAGGAGCCGTCGGCGCCCTCGCTGGCGTCGGATCCGGTGAACCCCGACAAGCCTGCGCACAAGCCGTATCTCGCGGACGAGACCGCGCCCGATACCCTGGCGATCCTGCCACCGCCGCCCGGCGGTCATTCGGCCTCGGAAAGCGCCGACCACGCCATCTACACCATGACCCGGAGCTATGCCGGGACGCCGCGCTGGGACCTCGCCACCAACGACGTCGCCGAAGGCGCGGCCGCCCTGCTGGAGGACTTCTCCTGCGTACTCGGCCAGCGCCTCGACCCGGCCCGCGTGCCCGTCCTGATCACGCTGCTCGAGCGCACGCGGCTCGATCTCGTCCGCGCGGTGCGGGCGCCCAAGCGCCATTACCGCCGCCTGCGGCCTTTCGTCGGCAACGAACTTCCGATCTGCGTCGCGCGCGATCCGAAACTCGCCGACAGCTTCAGCTACCCCTCCGGCCACGCCACGCAGGGCTGGGCCTACGCGATGATCATGGCGACCCTCCTGCCGGAAAAGGCGACGCCGATCCTGGTGCGCGGCCGGCTCTACGGCGAGAGCCGCGTCATCTGCGGCGTCCACTGGATGAGCGACGTCGTTGCCGCGCGCACCAACGCCTCGGTCGTGTTCGCGGCTCTGATGAGCGATGCCGGGTTTCGGAGCGATCTCGACCGGGCCCGCAGCGAGCTTTCCAAGGCGCTGACGACGAGCGGCGCGAAGCCGGACGCCGCAATCTGCGCCCGGGAGGACGCCGCGGCGCGCGAGCCGATTCTCTGACGCCCCTGTCCGGCCGATCCGCACCGGGCCATCGCGCCTTCGATTCGTCCTCGTCCTTGCGAGCGCAGCCGCCATCTCTGGTCCGGCGGCCCCGCTTCCACGTGAAACATCACGGCTGCGTGGCCGCCCGCCTCTTCCTCCGGCGCCGGGCCAGCATGTTCAGGCCTTCGACGCCGGCCGAGAAGGCCATGGCGGTGTAGATGTAGCCTTTCGGCACGTGTGCCCCGAAGCCTTCGGCGATCAGCGTCATGCCGATCATGATGAGGAAGCCGAGCGCCAGCATCACCACCGTAGGGTTGGCGGCGATGAAGCGGGAGAGCGGATCGGCGGCGATCAGCATCACGGTCACGGCGGCGACCACGGCGATCACCATGATCGGCACGTGCTCGGTCATGCCCACCGCCGTGATGATCGAGTCGATCGAGAAGACGAGGTCGAGCACCAGGATCTGGCCGATGGCCGCGGCGAAGCCGAGCTTGACCGCGTTTTCTGCCCCCTGGCCGCCGTCCGGGTCGACGCTGTGATGGATTTCCTTCGTCGCCTTCCAGAGCAGGAAGAGGCCACCGGCGATGAGGATCAGGTCGCGCCAGGAGAAGCCCTTGCCGAAGACCTCGAAGACCGGCTCGGTGAGGTGGACGATCCAGGCGACGGTGCCGAGCAGTCCGAGGCGCAGCACCAGGGCCAAGCCGATGCCGATGCGGCGCGCCCGGGTCTGCTGGTCGGCCGGCAGCCGGTTGGTCAGGATCGAGATGAAGATCAGGTTGTCGACGCCGAGGACGACCTCCATGACCATCAGGGTCGCCAGCGCCGCCCAGGCGGTGGGGTCAGCGGCAAGTTGAAGAATGTGGTCCACGCCCGGTCGGTCCTCGTTTTTGGTTGTGCCGTCAGATGCGTGACGCCGTCAGAACGGCATCCGGAAGCCGGTCTGCGCCGCGGGCCGCGCACTCCGCTCGGGCGCAAAGATCCGCACGGCCTTCGGCAGCACCTTGAAATGCGCCGGCGTGTGTGTGGCGAGTTCGCCGTCGGTGTTCACCGGCCGCGGCTTCTTCGTCTTCAGGACGATTTCTGTGGTGCTGAAGGCGCGCACGTCCGCGGCCTCGCCATGTGTGCCGCGGCGGAGCGCCGGCAGCAGGGCGATCAGCCGCCACCAATGGTCGACTTCGAGGCTGTAGAAATCGAGCTTGCCGTCGTCGACGGTGGCGTCCTCCGACACGGTCATGCCGCCGCCGTAATGGCGGCCATTGCCGACGGAAGCCTGGATCGTGGTGACCTTCTCGACCTTGCCGTCATGCTCGATGGTGATCGAGAACGGCCGGGCGCGGCGCAGCAGGCGGAAGGCGGCGATGGCGTAGCCCACCGTGCCCCAGGTCTTCTTGGCCTCGGCGGTGAGCTCGCCCGCGAGGTCGGCGGAGAAGCCGATGCTGGCGACGTTGAAGTAGTAGTGCCCGTTGACGCATCCGAGATCGACGGGCTGGGCCTCGGCCGTGGTGATGGCGCGCGCCGCCGCCAAAGGATCGAGGGGCAGGCCGAGCGAGCGGGCGAGGTCGTTGGCGGTACCGAGGGGAAGGATGCCGAGGGGCAGCCCGGTCTCGACAAGGGCGGGCGCGGCGGCATTCAGCGTGCCGTCGCCGCCGCCGAGGACGATCAGGTCGGCGTTCCTGGCGTGGCGGGCGATGACGGCGCTGCAGTCGGCCTGCCCGCTATCGGCGCCCTGCGGCTCGACAGGCTCGATGCCGCCGTCGCGCAGGGCCTCGCGGATCGCATCGAGCGGCACGCCGCCGTTGCGGGCCTTCGGGTTGACCAGCATCAGGGCGCGGCGTGGTGCGCTCATAGCGGCCATCCGGAGGACAGGGTTCTGGCGACGGGTGAGGGCATGGGCAGCCTGAATGCGCGGCGTGGGCGCGAGGCGCGTGGTGGCCCGACATCACGGTCGACGCCTCGACCGTCAGAGGGGCCCGGACCCATCACGCCCAAGGTGGGGAGCCCGAGCGTGGCGGCAAGGCCGGGAGCGGCCATGAAATGCGATTGCTCAAGGTTAAGATTTATCCGACCCCGCGCGGCTGCAGCTTGCTCCGCAATGCGTCCCCTGGCATGCACCCCCGCCGGCACGATGGAACCGTGCCGGTATCCGCCGACGTTGGATGATGCCGAACGCGCGCGTCTCGTCGCGGCCCGCATCCGGGCGTTCGGGCAGGTTCCTCGGCCAAACCCCGGTCCCGCCTATGCGCTCCGTCCTCGCCCTCACAACATCGAGCCTGGCCGCTCTGCTGCTCGCCTGTATGCCGACGCGCGCCGACCCGGCCTCCGGCTGGGTCGATCCGCCGGCGAAGACGGGGGCGGCCCGATCCGACGCGTCGAAGCCGCAAGCCGCCGATCCCACGAAGGAAGCGGCCAAGTCCGCGGACACGTCGGCCGACCCCGACGCGGTGGACAGCCAGCAGGCTGCGGCACCCCGTGACCACCGCCGTGTCGAGCGGGTGGAGCGGCGCGAGCGGCGTCAGGAGCGTCGTCGGATGGCCGTGTCCTCCGAGATCGATACGACGGCGCCTGATCCGCGCTTCGGCGGCTGGGCCGCACAGGCGCAGCGGTTGACGGGAGACTATCTCGATAGCGTTTCCGCCCCGAACGGCGCCATGCTGGCCGCCGCTCCGCGCTTTTACGGCGACCGGGTGCGCTTCCACGGCCGGCCCATGAGCATCTCCGCCCTGATGTCCGAGAAGCGGCGCTTCGTGCGCCGCTGGCCCGAGCGCCGCTACGCGCCGCAGGATGGCACCATGCGCACGGCCTGCAACGCCGCCGGTTCCGTCTGCGTCGTCCGCACCGTGATGGCCTTTTCCGCCGGGAATCCGGCGCGAGGTGTCCGGTCGGAGGGCTTGTCGGAGCTGAGCCTCACCGTCAGTTTCACGGGGGAGCGCCCTGTGATCGTCTCGGAATCGAGCCGTGTGCTCCGCCGTGGAAGCGCGGCACTGAGTTCGGACGAGCGCGGCCGCCATGGCGGAGCGTGATCGGGCTCTTCCTGATCGGGCTCCTGGAGACACAGACCGGATGACGGCCGAAGCCGCTGAAAAAGCGCGAGAGGGGGAGCAGGACGCGCGCATCGACGCCCCGACGCTCAGCACGCCGACGCCGGAGGACGACGAGCGGCTGCGCGTCCTGATCCGGGCCGAGCTCGACCGCCAGCATGCCATGCCGCTGGCGCGCCGCACGCTGGAGCTGCTCGCCGAGGCCGAATTGGAGCCGACGCAGGACGAGCCCGGCTACCGCGTCATCGACCGCAGCGGCGACACTCGGCTGATCCGGGACGGCGATGCCGATCCGGACGAAGCGGGCGATCTCACCGCACCGATGACCCTGCGCGGCCTCGTCGCGGAGCTGCGCGAGCGCCATCCCGATCTGTTCGCGACGCCGCCCGAGCCCGAAGTGGTGGATCCCGTGCCACCGCCCCCGCCCGAGCCGCCGCACGATGCCCTGGCCGACGTGAAAGCCGCCGGCGCGCGTTTCGTCGAGACGCAATCGGCCCTGGCGAAATCCTTCGCGGCCACTTCGGCCGAGCGCGGCCGGACACTCGCCAACGCCGCCGGCCGACGAGTCGCAGGGTGGCGCGCGCAGCTGAACCAGCGCCGTGCGGCAAAGCCGGCTCCGCTCCCCGTCGCCGGCGATCCGCAGCCGGACCTTTTCGGGGGCGCGCTGCCGCAGCCGTCCGAGCGGCCCGCCACGACATCCTTCGACAGCGGCCGTCCCCTCCCAAGGGCTGCAGGAGCCGGTGGCAGCCACCTGGGCGATCTCGCCCGGCGCGCGCGCGAGGCCCTGCCGACGATCGACCGTCACGCCTTCGACCTGCACCGCATCGCCTTCTTCGGGCTCGCCGCCGCCACCGTGCTCGTGTTCGGTGCGGTCGTTCTGATGAACTCGGGACCCGCGACCGGCCCCTCGCCCTCCGGAACGGGAGCGCCCCGCACCGAGGCGCCGAAGGAAGCGCCGAAGGCGGAGGCCAGGAACGAGCCCGCGCCTCCCGCACCGGAGCCGAGGCCGACTCTATCCGACGCCGCGCCCGAGGATGCCGAAGCCGCGCCGGTCGAGGAGCCGCCACGCAATCCCAACGACATCGCCGGGGTACCCCAGGTGATCGACACCGCGACCCTGAAGCTCTCCGGCAAGGTCATCCACCTGTTCGGAGTCGAGTGGGTCCGCGGGGGCCAGGCCGACGAGCTCGCCAAGTACATCCGCGGCCGCTCCGTGACCTGCCGCCCGGCGGCCGGCTCCAGCGCCTTCCTCTGCGCGGTGGAGGGCCGCGACCTCTCGGAGGTCGTGCTCTTCAACGGCGGCGGCCGGGCCTCGTCGGAGGCTTCCCCGGACCTCGTCGCGGCCGAGGACCATGCACGGACGGAGCGGCTCGGGGTGTGGAAACGCTGAGATACGCGGTGGCCAGATGAACAGATCGGTTCGGTCTGGCGCCTGCCGTGTCGACCGATCCTCGTATAGAACGCTCGCAAGCGGAATCAGGCGGGGGCCGTCATGACCATTTCGATCGGGCTGAGCGCGGTGGCGATCGCCTTCGCGCTCCTCGTCATCGTGACGCTGGCGATCGGCATCCGCACGATCCCCCAGGGCCATGTCCACACCGTCGAGCGCTTCGGCCGCTACAACCGCTCGCTCGAATCCGGCCTCGGGCTGATCATTCCTTATGTCGAGCGGGTCGGCCGGCGGGTGAACATCATGGAGCAGGTCGTGGAGGTGCCGAGCCAGGAGGCCTTCACCCGCGACAACGCCGGCGTGCGCATCGACGCCGTGGTCTTCTATCAGGTGCTCGACGCGGCCCGCGCCTCCTACGAGATCTCGAACCTCGAAGTCGCGTTGCTGACGCTGACCATGACCAACATCCGCACCGTGGTCGGCTCGATGGATCTCGACCAGCTGCTCTCGCACCGCGACGAGATCAACGACCGCCTGCTCAAGGTGCTCGACGCCGCCGGCGCGCCCTGGGGCGTCAAGATGAACCGCGTCGAGATCAAGGACATCCTGCCCCCCGCCGACCTCGCCGGCTCGATGGCGCGCCAGATGAAGGCCGAGCGCGAAAAGCGCGCCTCGGTGCTGGAGGCCGAGGGCCAGCGCCAGGCCGAGATCCTTCGCGCGGAAGGTCGGAAGCAATCGGCGATCCTCGAAGCCGAGGGGCGCAAGGAGGCCGCGTTCCGCGACGCCGAGGCGCGCGAGCGCTCGGCCGAAGCCGAGGCGAAGGCCACCGGCATGGTCAGCGAGGCCATCGCCCAGGGCGACATCGCGGGCGCCAACTTTCTGGTCGCCGAGAAGTATGTCGAGGCGATCAAGGCCATCGCCACCGCGCCGAACCAGCGCGTCGTGGTGGTTCCGATCGAGGCGGCCGCGCTGGCCGGGACTCTGGGCGGAATCGCCGAGATCACCCGCAGCGTCTTCGGCGATGGCGGTTCGGGCCAGGGCTCCCGTGCGTCCGGCCTGCCGCCGCGCGTCGGCGGCTCGGCGAGCAAATCCACGGCGACGTCGTGAGCAGCCTGCACGCGATCGATCCGGCATGGGCCTGGGTCCTCGCCGGCTTCGTGCTGATGGGCGGCGAGTTGCTGCTGCCCGGCGTGTTCCTGGTCTGGCTCGGCCTCGCGGCCTTCGTCACCGGCCTCGTCGAGACCGCATTCGACCTGCCCTGGCAGGCGCAGCTGCCGCTCTTCGCCGTCCTGTCGGTGATTGCGGTGACGCTCTCCACCCGCCTCAACCGCGGGCATGTTCCGCTGTTGAACCGGGGCGCGCATGGGCTGATCGGGCGGGACATCGTCCTCGACACCGCCATCGTCGAAGGCAGCGGGCGCGCACGCGTCGACGACACGCTCTGGCGTGTCTCCGGCCCGGACCTGCCAGCCGGCACACGGGTGCGGGTGACGGGGGTGGAGGGGACGGTGCTGACGGTGGCCGCGGTATCATGAGGTGGTCTCATGACGGGTGCTTCAGCGGATTTCGGGAGCAGGATGGAAGCATTGCCGCGCCACCGCGGCGCCGATCGGCAACACGGCGGCGGCGCTCTCCGCCGCCATGGTGCGATAACGACCGCATCCGCTTAGAGCCGCATTAGACCCGACCGCATCGGGCCGACGTCTCTAAGCCCTTGCTTTGACGCGCCTTCTTTCGATCGACCGGCATCCCCCTGGTCGGAAGGCGTTCTAGCGGCAGGGCATGCCCGGAGGACAATGGGGGCGCCCGCCCCCACCGCCGTGCGGCTGCTGCTGCGGCTGGGGTTGCGGCCGGGCCATCTGCTGATGCTGAGCCTGCATCTGACGCTGCTGGGCCATCTGCTGCTGAGCGGCGGCCCGCTGCTGTTGCTGCTGTTGCATCATCTGGCGCTGCTGCGCGGCCTGCTGCTGTTGAGCCACGGCCCGCTGCTGCGCGACTTGCTGTTGCTGCGCAGCCGCTCGCTGTTGGACGGCCTGCTGCTGTTGCATCTGCATCTGGCGCTGCTGGTTCGCCTGCTGCTGCGCCGCAGCCCGCTGCTGTTGCTGCAGGAGCTGACGTTGCTGGGCCGCTTGCTGTTGCTGGGCGGCGTTCGGCGAACCCCCTCCCGGAGGCTGTCCCGGCCGAACGGGCTGTTGCGGCAGCGCGTTCGGAACCGGCTGGGCCTGTCCCACGGCCGGCCGGGCATTCGGACCGATGCCGGGAGCCTGCCGTCCCGGGCCGACGGCCTGCATCGGCTGGAGCGGCTGGGCGGGAGGCCGAACCGGTGCATTCGGTCGGTTGGCCTGCGCCTGCGGCAGCTGTTGGCCGTTCGGAGAGGTGAGCCCCTGTCGCGGCTGGCCGGTGCCAACGACCGGCACGGGTCCTTGCGGAGGCTGTCCCGGCTGGCCGGGACGGTTCGCCTGTTGTGGCAGCGGTTGTCCGTTCTGTCCGGGAAGTGACTGCCCAAATGCCGGCCGCGGACCGGCCGGGAGGCCCTGCTGCGGCTGACCCGGCCGATTCGCCGGGGGCTGGAGACCGGGCTGGCCGTTCGGCGCCAACCCCGGACCACCAAAACTTCCCTGTCGCGAGTGCGGGTCGCCGACAGGTCCACCGCCGCCGGACAGCGCATTGGCCGGCAGCGCCGCCCGCTGCTGCAGCGCCGGGGGCAGTGCCACGCGGGAGATCGCCAGTCCGGCGGCCGCGCCCGCGACGGCCCCTGCGCCGAGGGCTTGCACGGAGGGGCCGCGCCGGTCGCGCACGAACGCGCCGTTCTGCTGGTTGATCTCGTTGATCACCGTCGTGTTGTGGATGTTTTCGAAATAGACGTTGTTCGGCGGCGGCACGATGAAGGCTGGCGCGACGACATAAGCCGGCATCGGCACGAAGGCCGGCGCCGGCAGGGCATATTCGACGTAGACCGGCGGCGGCGGTGCGAGGTCGACGATGTAGGCCGGCCGCGGCGGCAGGAAGAACACCGGCGGCGGGGGCGGCGGCGCGAGATCGTAGTAGGGGTCGTCGAAATAGACGGCCGGGCGCTCGACGTAGACGATCTCCTCCGGCGGCGGCGGCGGCACGTCGTAGGCCAGCATCGCGAAATGCGGCGGCGGTTCCAGCGCCACGGCGAGTTCGCGCAAGCGACGACGCGCGTCCCAGGCGTGCGGACCGCGCGGGTAACGGCTGAGATAGGACCAGTAGCCGTCCGGACCGTCGGCGAGATAGGTGCGCCGCCACGTCAGCGCCTCGCGACGGGCTGCGATCAGCACGCGCACGCGCTTGGCGAGCGCATCGCGCGGATAGGCCGAAACGAATTCCTGGTAGCCCTGGAGGGAGTCGCGCTGCAGGCAGGAGGCGTAGGCGTCCTGCGGGCCGATCTCGCGCAACGGACGCGCATTCAGCGCTGCGATCTTGGCGGGGTCGGAGACAGGCGGCGCATCGGCCGCGCGCTTGAAGAATTCGAAGCCTCCCTCGATCCGCGAGGCACTCCACGGTACCTCGCCGCCCTGCGTGGTCTCGCTGACGCGCAGGCGCACCCGGTCGAACAGCTCGGCCGGCGGCAGCCCACCCTCTCGGATCATCTCGACCAATGCTTGGGCATAGGCGCCGTAGGGGCCCTTCTCCTGGGGGCCGACGGTGCCGGGCGCGGCGTTGAACGCAATCAGCGAGCCCGGCTCGGCCTCGGTCAGGGCGAGGCCCCCGGCGAGCGGGTCACCCGTCTTGGCGAAGGGGGCGGTGCGGCCGGCATCGAACACCACGAAGCGGGCCTTGAGAGGGATCGCGGCGAGTTGACGCTTGTAGTCGGAGAGCCGCAGCGCCCGCACCGGCACGTCGGCGGCGCTGGCGATCTGCGCATCGACCGGCGCGAAATAGTTCTCGCCGTTGAGCTGCAGGCCGTAGCCGGCGAGGTAGACGAAGGCGACGGTATCCGGGCCGGACGCCGCCGCCTTGTCGGTGAAGTCGCGCATGGCCCGGCGCAGTGAATCCTCGTCGAGGTCGCGGGCGCCAACGACGTCGAACCCCGCCCCCTGAAGCGTCTGTGCGACGAGCCCGGCATCGTTGGCCGGTGTCGCCAGTTCGCCGGCCCTGTAGGCGGCGTTGCCGACGACGAGGGCGATCCGCTTCTCGGATCCGCCCGGCACCGGCTCGGCCCGCGCGAGGCTGGCGAGAAGAAACGACGACAGGACGGCAAGCAGTACGATAACCCGCGACGGCGCGCTCATGACAGGCCTCCCTCGGCTGGCTCGACTCGACGAGCCGGGGCGGCGCCATGGCGCTCCTCCCCGCATGAACCGAGGTTGAACCCCGAAACCGGGCGAATTCGGGGTTGCTCGGCCTTTGGCGTTCGGCTGCATTTCGGTCCCGGCTGCCCGCAGGGCCGCGAACCGGACGGGCCTCAGTCTCCGCGCGTCACCCGGCCCGCGTGTCGACGAGCTTCGCCCGCACCTGCGCCAGCCCCCGCGTGAGCTCGCCGAGATCGTCCGCGAGCCAGTCGTAGATCGCCACGGCGGCGTCCGGGAATTCCTTCAGGACGCGGGTCATCAGCTGCGTGCTGATCCGCATCACCTCGGCCTTCGTCGTTGCCGTGGCATCGGCGGGGCGCTTGCCCGGCGCGAACAAGGCGGTGCGTCCGATGAGGGCCGAGCGGCCGGCGACGATCGGGACGCCGCCTTGACCGGTCAGTTCGATCGCACCGGAGAGCACGACGTAGCCGCCATCGGCCCGGTCGCCGCGCTTGAACAGGGTCTCGCCAGTGTCCAGGGCGAGACGTTCGCCGGCAAAGCTCAGCAGGCGCAGCGCACCGGAATCGAAGAATCCGAAAACGGGGGCGGCGGACAGGATCGCGATGTCGTCGTCGAACCCCAATGCGCGCCCATCCCTCGGCCGGTTCCGCTTGCGACAAGACCCTTAGCCGAAGCAGGCCGGGCTGCGAAACGCGAGGCTCCGCGCCGCGTCTGGGCGTCGGCGATCGGGTTGCACGACCTGCATCCCCATCGTCGGACGACCATCGACCATCATTATCGCCGAGATCTTAACCCGGCGTTGAGCACGGGCCGGCGGCGCCCTCAGCCGGACCGCGGCTGAAGCGACTGGCGATGCCCGGTCACGGCAGCAGCTTGTAGCCGCCGGATTCGGTGATCAGGATCGCCGCGGCGGCCGGGTTCGGCTCGATCTTCTGGCGCAGCCGGTAGATGTGCGTCTCGAGGGTGTGGGTGGTGACGTGGGCGTTGTAGCCCCAGACCTCGGCGAGGAGCGTATCGCGCCCCACCACCTCGCGGCCGGCGCGGTAGAGATAGCGCAGGATCGCGGTCTCCTTCTCCGTGAGCTTCAGCTTCGAGCCGCGCTCGCCGACGAGCAGCTTCGCGCCCGGCCGGAAGGTGTAGGGGCCGATCCGGAAGATCGCGTCCTCGCTCGCCTCGTGCTGGCGCAGCTGGGCGCGGATGCGGGCGAGCAGCACCGCGAACTTGAAGGGCTTGGTGACGTAGTCGTTGGCGCCGGCCTCCAGCCCCTCGACGGTGTCGTCCTCGGAATCCTGTGCGGTCAGCATGATGATCGGCCCGCGAAAGCCCTCGCGCCGCATCACGCGCACCGCCTCGCGCCCGTCCATGTCGGGCAGGCCGACATCCATCACGACGAGGTCGACGCGATCCTCGGCCACGAGCGCGATGGCGCCCTGCGCCGTCGCTTCGCCGATGGCGGCGAATTCCTCGTAGTGGTCGATCTCTTCGGTAAGCGTCTCCCGCAGGGCATCGTCGTCGTCGCAGACGAGGAGACGGTGGGTATTGGACATCAGGGGCGGGACTCCCGCGCGGTTCGTTGCGCGTCTGAGCCCGATCGATCCACGATCGGGCCGCTACGTCTGCAAGGGCGTGCGCTGCGACGAGACTGCCCATCCGGCCGCCGGCTGCACCTGAGCAGACTTGCGTCGGGGGTCCGACGCTTCGCCCGCCCAGCTTCGGTCGTGTCGCAGGCTCGTATCGGAAATCCGCGGAGCGGCTTTCCGAAACCTGCCGAGGACGACCGTACCGGCCGGACCCAACGGTCAACCTATCCGGTTTTTGCGGTCAGGGAATAAGCAACGCTCCGGTTTTGCAGCGTTTTCGGCTCAACCGCTCCCAACCGCAGGCCATTCGAGCCGCGCTCGCGCCGCGACGGCCCTCCCGACGAGGCCGCCGCCGGGATAAGACGCCACCCGAATGCCACGACGGGGCTCGCGATGAAACGGACCACGATCTCCCTGCTGCGGGTGCGCCCGCTCGTCGGCGACCGGACCCGCGGGCAGCTCCTGGCGGGATCGGCGGTCGTCGCCTGCGCACTCGGGCGCACCGGCATCGTCCAGGTCAAGCGCGAGGGCGACGGCGCCTCGCCGCGTGGGGCTTTCCGTCTGCGCGGCGGCGTCTACCGGCCCGACCATTTTGCGGCACGACCACGGACTCCTTTGCAGCTGCGTGCGACGAAGCCCGGAGACGGCTGGTGCGACGACCCGCGCGACCGGCGCTACAACCGGCCGGTCCGCCTGCCGCTCCCCGGCGTCGGCGCGGAGGAAATGTGGCGCGGCGACGGTCTCTACGACCTCGTGGTCGACCTCGACTGCAACCGCGGCCCGATCCGCCCGGGCCGTGGCTCGGCGATCTTTCTGCACGTCGCGCGTCCGGGCTATCGGCCGACGGAAGGCTGTGTGGCGCTCGCCCGTCCCGATCTCGTACGGTTGCTCCGTCGCATCGGCCCACGCACACGGCTGTCGATCGGATGAGACCGGTGGCCGTACGCGGCGCCCTTCGAGCGCGTGGCCACCGACCCGGTCCGTACCTGTCCCATCACCGGAAAGCGTGCTACAGCACTTGTACGAAAGTCTATCTTGACACACCAGGACGAGTGGCGTGCCGTGCCCGAGCGTAGCTTTAACGCCTCCCCCTGCCATTGCCTGACGATGCGTCAGGCCTCACGGCAGGTGACGCAGCTCTACGACCGGCATTTCGCGCCGACGGGCCTCCGCGTCACCCAGTATTCCGTCCTGCGCATGCTCGGGCGCAACGAGCCGCTCGCCATGCAGGCGCTGGCCGACCGCATGGTCATGGACCGGACCACATTGAGCCGGGCTCTGCGCCCGCTCGAACGGGAAGGGCTCGTGAGCATGGCGCCGGGCCGCGACGCGCGGACCCGCCTGCTGTCCCTAACGCCGGCCGGCCACGCCCTGATCGAAGAGTTGGCGCCGGCCTGGGATCGGGCACAGGCCGAGTTCGAGACCCGATTCGGCGTGGCCGAAACCCGGGATCTGCGCGGGATGCTGTCGCGGGTCGTCGGCCAAGTCGCCTGAAGCTCGGTCGGCAGCGGCTGCGCCGACCCACGATGCTCATCGACCCTTCGTCGGCTTCGCGTCCTGAATCCTCGCAGGCTTTTGCCGGAAAGCCGCGGCGGGGCTTTCTGAAACCGGCTCAGGTTGGGCTAAGCCGACCGCCTGAACAAGGATACGACGTTCCCACGGTAGTCCGGCTGCGTCACCGGCTGAGGCTCCCGCGCCTGGATGCCGGGTTCCGGCGGCCGGCCGGCATTCCACGCGATCCAGCGCGCTGCCGGTCGATCACTGATGCGCCTCTTGACCCAGGCCGGCACCTTCGAATGAGTCGCCATACCTCCCTCCATCAGTCGTGGCCCAGTCCAAAGTCAGCCCAACCGCGACGTTTAGGCAAGAGCTAACGTCACCTAACGTTGCGGCTATCCCGGATTTCACGCCAAGCTCGGTAGTCGGCCGAGCCGATGTCCTCCGGATGACGAGGGGCCGGAGCCGTGCCGGCCCTGCGTAATTCGCGTCCCTCGCGCCCGGGCCGGCCCTGTCGCCAAGTGCGGCAGCGGTTGCTAGGAGAGCCGAACCTTCGGGTCACACGGCTCCCGCTGGGCGGTCGGGACGAGAGGGAGAACTCTCGAGTTATCGGGGATCGTGCGAGGTGCACTTAAGCATCTTCGCAGGCAGCCAGGCGAAGAAGCGGCGTCACGACAAGGCCTTAGCGCTTTCTCCATGATTCGGGGTTCATGGCGAAGGCCTGTCGAGCCCGGACGAGGACCATGACGAGACCGGAGCCAAGCGGAGCGAGTACGGTGGAGGCCGAGGCCCAGGCGCGACTGCTCGCCCATTTTGCGGAGGCCGGCTACGCGCCCGTCGCGCCGCCGGTGCTGCAACCGGTCGAACCGTTCCTGGAGTTGTCGGGCGAGGACATCCGCCGGCGCATCTTCGTGACGACGGACGGCGCCGGCGCCGAACTCTGCCTGCGGCCCGAATTCACGATTCCCGTCTGCCGCCACCATCAGGCGATGCGTCCCGGCGAATCGGCCGACTATGCCTATCTCGGCCCGGTCTTTCGGCTCGCGGCCGGCGATCCCGACGAGTTCACGCAGGCCGGCATCGAATCGATCGGCCGCACCGACACGCCGGCGGCGGACGCCGAAGTGCTGGGCATGGCCCTCGACGGGCTGGAGCGCCTCGGCCGCAAGGAGGTCGCCGTGCGCCTCGGCGACATGGGACTGACCCACGCGCTGCTCGATGCACTGGCCGTGCCGCCCGTGGCCAAGCGCCGGACGCTGCGCGCCATCGCCGCCAGCCGTCCCCTCGACGAGGTCGCCAACACCGCCCAGACCGAGGATCCTCACGCGGGCTTGTTGGCCACGATCCAGGGGCAGGATCCCAAGGGCGTGCGCGCCTTCGTCGAGGACGTGCTCTCGATCGCCGGCATCTCGCGGGTCGGCGGCCGCAGCGCCGGCGAGATCGCCGAGCGCTTCCTCGCCAAGGCCGCCGCCCAGGCCCATGGCGGCGCCGGCCTGAACGCCGAGAACCGCGCCGTCGTCGAGCGCTATTGCGCCGTGACGGGAAATCCGGACCTGGCCGTCGCCGAGGTGCGCGCCCTCGCGGCCGAGGCGGGTCTCCGGCACGACGGGCTTCACGCGGCGCTCGCGCTCTTCGAGGAACGCACCGGCTTCATGGCCGCGCGCGGCCTGCCCGTCGAGCGCTTCGCCTTCTCCGGCGGGTTCGCGCGCAACCTCGACTACTATACCGGCTTCATCTTCGAGGTGACGGACAGGCCCAGCGCCCCGGCCCTCGTCGGGGGCGGGCGCTACGACGGCCTGCTGCAGCATCTCGGCAGTCCCGTGCCGCTGCCGGCGGTGGGCTGCGCCTTCTGGCTCTCGCGATGCGGCGGGAACTGACATGACCGACCGGATCAACGCCCCTCTGGTGCTTGCCGTCCCCTCGAAGGGTCGCCTGCAGGAAAACGCCGCCGCCTTCTTCGGCCGCGCCGGCCTCAAGCTGGCGCAGCTCAGCGGCGCCCGCGACTATCGCGGCACCCTCGTCGGCGTACCCGGCGTCGAGGTGCGCTACCTCTCGGCCTCCGAGATCGCGAGCCAGCTCGCCAGCGGCGCGGCCCATCTCGGCGTGACCGGCGAGGACCTGATCCGCGAGACGCTGCCGAACGCGGAAGCCTCGGTGGAGATGCTGACGCCGCTCGGCTTCGGGCAGGCGACGGTGGTGGTCGCGGTACCGCAGGCCTGGATCGACGTGCGCGCCATGGGCGACCTCGACGAGGTCGCCAGCGAGATGCGCCTGCGCCAGGGCCGAAAACTTCGCATCGCCACGAAATACGTAAACCTGACCCGGCGCTTCCTCGCCGAGCACGGCATCGCCGACTACCGCATCGTCGAGAGCCTCGGGGCCACCGAGGGCGCGCCGGCCGCCGGCTCCGCCGAGATCGTCGTCGACATCACCACCACCGGCGCGACGCTCCAGGCCAACGCCCTGAAGATCCTGGACGACGGCATCATCCTGCGCTCGGAAGCGAATCTCGTCGCTTCGCTGAAGGCCCCATGGGGCGAGAGCCAGCGCGGCGCGTTGCGGGCCGTGCTCGGCCGTATTGCCGCCGAGGAACGTGCCCGCACCAGCCGCGAGGTCCGTGCCGCTCTGCCGGAGAGCGGTGGACTCGACCTCGCCAGCCTGGCGGCCCTGCACGAGGCCGAGCTGCCCTACGGCGCGCCGAAGGGTCTCGACGGCGAGATCGTCCTGCGCTGCCCGGCCGAGGCGGTGTTCGCGCTCGCAGACGCCCTCGTCCAGGCGGGAGCCCGCGCCGTCAGCGTCCGCCGCATCGACTATGCGTTTGCCGCGGAGAACCCGCTGGCCGAGCGGCTGCTCGCCCGTCTGTAGCGAGCAGCCGGCAAACGACGCTCAATACGCCTTCACCTCCCGCACCTGCCCATCGAACCCGACATGCAGCAGGCGTTCGCGGCCGTCCGCGCCCTTGGCGGCGACTTCGAGGTGGCGCGGGCCGCGGCCGGCGACGCGGATGTCGGTGTAGCCGGCGGCCTCCACGGACTTCGTCAGGGCCGGGACATCGGCCTGCGGCCCGAGGCCGACCTTGTCCCGCGCCCAGTCGAGGCCGCCGGGGGGCGGGCCGCCGGCCGGGCCGAGGCGCACGACGCTGCCGTCGCCATGCGTCAGCAGCCGGGCGTGCAGGAAGCCGTTCTCGAAGCGGCCCTGGACGGTGATCGTCTCGCCCTTCCTGGCCAATGTGCCGTCTTCGCCCTGGCGGCCGGTCTCGACGAGGGCGCGGCCGGTGCCGTCCTGGATGATGAGCTTGTTGCCGAAGATCTCGGCGACCTCGCCCTTGGCGGCGACTGCGCCGGAGGGGGCGAGCGCCGAGATCGCCACCGGCGCGATCGAATCCAGCGAAGCCTCGCCGCGCTGCGCCAGCGAGAGGCCGACGGCGCCGACCGCCAGGGGGATGGCCAGCGCGCCGACGACGAGGCCGCGCCGGGCGCGGCGGGCCGCGACCGGCTTCGGGCTCTCGGGCAGCTCCCGGGCGGTGCCGTCGATGAGCGTGGTCGTGTTCGGGTTGGTCATGAGCGACGTGTCCTTTTCCGTGGACCCTTTCGGGATGACGGCGTTCTAGGACAGGCCCGCAAATCCGGACTGAACCCGCCGGTTCAGTCCCGGTTAAAGGCCCCTGCCTATCCACCGCCGCCGCGCGGAACCCGGAAAAACCATGAAACTGCTGCTCGCCGAGGATGACGGCCCGCTCGCCGCCGAGATCCTCAAGGCCCTGCGCGCCGAGCACTTTGCCGTCGACCACGCCGCGAACGGCGAGGATGCGTGGCATCTCGGCGAGACCGAGCGCTACGACGCGGTGGTGCTCGATCTCGGCCTTCCGAAGCGCGACGGCGTCACGGTGCTGCGCGACTGGCGGGCGGCCGGGCGCACCCTGCCGGTGCTGATCCTCACCGCCCGCGACGGCTGGAGCGACAAGGTCGCGGGCTTCAAGGCCGGCGCCGACGACTACCTCGTCAAGCCGTTCCGGGTGGAAGAGCTGGTGATCCGCCTGCGTGCCCTGGTGCGGCGGGCGCAGGGCGGCGGCGCCAGCCGGATCGTGTGCGGCCCGCTCAGCTACGATTCCGGCCTCGGCAGCTTCGAGCGCGACGGCCTGCCGCTCAAGCTCACCGGGCTCGAATGGCGGGTGCTCTCGGCGCTGATCCTGCGCAAGGAGAGTGTGGTGCCGCGCACGCAGCTGATCGAGCGGGTCTACGAGGGCGACGCCGAGGTCGATTCGAACTCCGTCGAAGTCATCATCACCCGGCTGCGCCGCAAGATCGCCCCGGCGCGGATCGAATCCATACGCGGCCTCGGCTGGCGGCTGCATGCGGAGCCGGAGGCGTGAAGCGCCTGTTCGGGCTCGGCTCGCTGCAGCGGCGGCTGTTCTTCGGGGCGGCCCTGTTCATCCTGATCGCCCTCGTCGTCGCCGGGCTCGCTATCGGTCTCGTGCTCTACCGCTTCGCCCGCGCCCAGGTCGACGGCCGGCTCGATGCCGAGATCGCCGCCCTCGTCACCGACCTGAAGCGGGAACCGGACCGCCTGGAACTCGCCGGCGAGCACAGGATTCCGGGCTCCGATCGCGGTCCGCGCGGCTGGTACTGGCAGGTTCGCTCCGGCGACACGGTGCTGCGCTCGGCCTCGCTGGAGGGGGCGACCCTCGAGCCCCCCGCGCGGACGGAACCGGAGCACGCGGACGGCCCGAGCCCCGCCGACGGCACCGGTCCCCAGGGCGAGGCGCTGATCCTGCGCATCCTGACGCTGCCGGCCGCAAACGGCGCACCGGCGGCGACGATCATGGCCTCCGCCCCGAGCGCGGCCCTGCACGGCCCGCTGCGGGAGGCGGCCCGCACCCTCGCGATCACGCTGGGCCTCCTCGGCCTCGGCCTCCTCGCCGCCGTCACCGCGCAGGTGCGGCTGGGGCTGAGGCCCCTCGATCGCCTGCGAGACAATCTGGCGGAGGTCCGTGCCGGTACCCGTGCCCGCGTGCCGATCGAGCAGCCGAGCGAGGTCCGGCCGCTGGTGGACGAGGTCAACCTGCTGCTCGACCGCAACGAAGCCGGGCTGGAGCGGGCGCGCGCCCAGGTCGCGAACCTCGCCCACGGCCTCAAGACGCCGCTGGCGACCCTCACCATGGCGCTCGACGGGACGCGCGATCCGGACGGGCAGCTCTCGCATCTCGTCAGCGGCATGGACCGGCGCGTGCGCCACCACCTGCGCCGCGCCCGTGCCGCTGCGCTCGGCGGCCCGACGCGCGCCCGCAGCGATCTCGCCGCCCATGCCGCGGACCTCGCCGACATCCTGGCGCGCCTCCATGCCGACAAGGCTCTGCGGATCGAGAACGCCGTCGCAGCCGGCACGCTGGTGCCCTGCGAGGGACAGGATCTCGACGAGATGCTCGGCAACCTCGTCGACAATGCCTGCCGCTGGGCCAGGACCCGCGTGCGCATCTCGGCCGAGCGCGCGGGCTCGACGGTCGACGTCAGCGTGGAGGATGACGGACGGGGCCTCGAAGCCGAGGCCATAGCCCACGTCCTCCTGCGCGGTCGTCGCCTCGACGAGAGCGTGCCCGGAGACGGTTTCGGGCTGCCGATCACCCTGGAGCTAGCCGAGCTCTACGGCGGCGGCCTCGATCTCGGCCGTTCCGATCTCGGCGGACTGCGTGCCGTGCTGCGGCTCCCGGCTTCGTGATCGGGCGTGGTCGGTGAATCGATCGTGCGGCTTTGTAAGGAGTTAATGGATCCCGCATTAACCTGAGCGAATGCCGGCCCCGCTGCCGGCTTCCCCTCCCGTGCGAATTCCGACGATGCTTCCGATCCCGCCGAACGAGGCCGAGCGCCTGAGCGCGCTGCGCGACCTGCGCATCCTCGGCAGTGCACCCGAGCCGCATTTCGATGCGGTCTGCCGCACCGCCTGCGCCCTGTTCTCGGTGCCCGTCGCCCTGGTCACACTGGTCGACGCGGACACGCTCTGGACCAAGGCGCGTTGCGGGATCGCTGCCGGGACGATGCCGCGCGAGGGCGCGTTCTGCAGCCACACCATCCTCTCGGATGCCGTCGTCGTCGCCGAGGATGCGGCCTGCGACGCGCGCTTCTCCGACAGCCCGCTCGTGACGGGTGCGCCGCATGTGCGCTTCTATGCCGGCGCGCCGCTGATCCTGCGGCCGGGCGTGCGGGTCGGCAGCGTCTGCCTGCTGGACTTCGCGCCGCGCCGGTTCTCGGAGGCGCAGAGCCGGCAGTTGCAGGACCTCGCCGAGATGGTGGTGGCGCATCTGCGCCTGCACGCGGCGAATGCCGACAGGGCCCGCGAGGTCGCCGACCGGCAGGCCGCGATCCTGGCGCAGCTTGCCGAGGGCGTGATCGTCACCGATGCGGAGGGCCGCATCGTCCTCGTCAACGAGGCCGCCGCCGCGATTCACGGCGTCGCCCGCCTCGACGTGGCGCCGAGCGACTACAGCGACACCTACCACCTCTACACCGAGGACGGCTGTCCCTACGTCCCGCAGGATCTGCCGCTCGCGCGCGCCGTGCGCGGCCAGACGGTCACGGATGCGCGTTGGCGCATCCTGCGGCCCGACGGCTCGGAGATGCTGGCCATCGGCAGCGCGCGGCCCCTGCGCGGCCCGAGGGACGAGCGGATCGGCGCGGTGCTGACGCTGCGCGACGACACGGCGCGCGAGGCCGTCGAGCGCCGCCTGCGCGAGAGCGAGGCGCGGATGCGCGCGCTCACCGACAACATGCCCGCGGGCGTGGTCTTCCAGCTCGCCGTCGGGCGCGACGGATGCGCGCGGCGCTTCCTGCACCTGTCGCGCAGCCACGAGCGTCTGACCGGCGTGCCGGCCGAAATCGTGCTCGCGGACGCGGGCGTCGCCTACGGCCTGATCCTGCCGGAGCACCACGCCGTGATCGCCGAGGCCGAGGCGCGCTCGATCCGCGAGCGGGCGCCCTTCGACGTCGAGGTGGAGTTCCGGCGCGCCGATACGGGGGAGGTGCGCTGGGGCCGGATCATCTCCGCGCCGCGGGAGCTGCCCGACGGCTCGCTGATCTGGGACGGCATCCTGATCGATGTCACCGAGCAGAAGCGGACCAGCGAGGCCCTGCGCGAACTGAACGCCACCCTGGCGCAACGCGTCGCCGCGCGCACGCAGGAAGCGGATGCGGCCCGCGAAGAGGCCGAGGCGGCCAGTCGCGCCAAGTCGGATTTCCTCGCCTCGATGAGCCACGAAATCCGCACCCCGCTCAACGGCATCCTCGGCTACACCGACCTGCTGCTCGAACACGTCGCCCTCGATCTGGGCCTGCGCCGCTACGGCGAGCGCATCCGCTCGGCCGGATCGGCGCTCCTGACCATCGTCGACGACATCCTGGATTTCTCCACCGTCGAGGCGGGACGGATCGCGCTCTCACCGGAGCCGTTGGCGCTCGACCGCCTCGCCGAGGAGGCGGCCGCGATCGTGCGGCTGAGCGCGGAGCAGAAGGGTCTGTCGCTGCGCGTCGTGGCGGGACCCGGGCTGCCGCCGTTCGTGCTCGGCGACCGCGACCGCCTGCGGCAGGTCCTGCTCAACCTGCTCAACAACGCCGTCAAGTTCACCGCCGCCGGCAGCGTCACCCTGACGATCGACGCCACGGTCGCCGGCGATGCGGCCCGGCTGCGCTTCGCCGTGCGCGACACCGGCATCGGCATCCCGGCCGCCAAGCAGCACCTGCTGTTCGAGCGCTTCAGCCAGATCGACGGCACCATCCGGCGCGAATTCGGCGGCACCGGCCTCGGCCTCGCCATCTCGAAGCGGCTGGTCGAGCTGATGGGCGGCACCATCGGCCTCGAGAGCGAGGCGGGTCGCGGCGCGACATTCTGGTTCGAACTCGCCCTGCCGCTGGCGGAAGGCGTGCCGGTCAAGGCGCCGGCCTCCGCACAGCAGACGACCCGCGGCCGGCGCCGGCTGCTGCTCGTGGAGGACGTGGTGCTCAACCAGGAACTTGCCCATGCCGTGCTGACCCGGGCCGGCCATGCGGTCGACGTGGTGCCGGGGGGAGCCGAGGCCATCGCGGCGGTGCAGGCGAAATCCTACGACCTCGTGCTGATGGACATCCAGATGCCGGGCATGGACGGGATCACCGCCACCCGCCTGATCCGTGCCCTCGATCGTCCCGCCGCCACGGTGCCGATCGTCGCGATGACCGCCAACGTGCTGGCCCAGCAGATCGCGAGCTATCGGGCCGCCGGCATGCAGGACCACGTCGGCAAGCCTTTCGAACTGGCCGCACTGCTCGCCACGATCGAGCGTTGGGCGCTGGCGGGCGAGCCCGAGCCGGTCGCGGCCGAGACGCCCGGTCTGGACCGCGACGCCTTCGACGGGATGGTGGCCGTGCTCGGCCGCAGCGCCATCGACCGGCTGCTCCTCACCCTCGCGGACGAACTCGGCGGCCGGCTCGGACCGGAGGGCACGATTCCCGACCGCGACAGCCTCGCCGAGGGCGCCCACGCCATGATCTCGCCCACCGGCATGCTCGGGTTCACGGAGCTGGCGAAACTCTGCCGCGCGGTCGAGACCGCCTGCCGCACCGGCGACGATTATCGCGCCCTGCTCGCACGGCTGCATGCCCAGCGGCGGCTAGCCTTCGGGCAGATCGAGACGCTGCGGGCGGCGTGAGCGGGATCTCGTTCCCGGGCATCGGCGCCCCGCTTTGGCAAATCCGATCCGTCATCCCATCTGAGCCTCAGGCGCGCGACGGGACGGATTCAGGATGCAGCTCACCGGACTTCACCACCTGACCGCCGTGACGGCGCGGGCCGCCGACAATGCCGCGTTCTACACCTGCGTGCTCGGCCTGCGCCTCGTCAAGAAGACGGTGAACCAGGACGACGTCTCGGCCTATCACCTGTTCTATGCCGACGGGCTGGCCTCGCCCGGTACCGACCTCACCTTCTTCGACTGGCCGGCGCCGCCCGAGCGGCGCGGTGCCGACAGCATCAGCCGCACGGGTCTGCGCGTCGCGGGCGGCCTCGACTGGTGGCGCGAGCATCTCTTGCGCGAGAGCGTGCGGGTGGATGAACCCGTCCTGCGCGACGGGCGCCTCACCCTGGATTTCGAGGACCCGGAGGGCCAGCGCCTCAGCCTCGTCGACGACGGAGGCGCGGGCGCGGCGCATCCCTGGGCGAAGAGCCCCGTGCCGACGGAGCGCCAGATCCGCGGGCTCGGCCCGGTCCGGCTCAGCGTCGCCGCGCCGGAGCGCACCGAGGCCGTGCTGACGGACGTGCTCGGCATGCGCTTCGATCGCAGCTTCGACACGCCCGAGGGTGAAGTCCGCGTCTTCGCCATGGGCGAGGGCGGCGCGGCGGCCGAAGTGCAGCTCCTGAAGGATGCCGGCGCCCCGGCGCGGCAGGGGGCCGGCGGCGTCCACCACGTCGCCTTCCGCATCCCCGATGTCGACTACTCGGCCTGGGCCGACCGTCTGAAGACGCGGCGCATACCGACGAGCGGGCCGATCGACCGGTTCTACTTCCGCAGCCTGTACTTCCGCGAGCCCAACGGCATCCTGTTCGAGATCGCCACCGACGGCCCCGGCTTCACCGCCGACGAGCCGCTGGAGACCCTCGGCCAGGGCCTCGCCCTGCCGCCGTTCCTGGAGCCGCGCCGGGCCGAGATCGAGGCGGGGCTGAAACCCCTTTGACGCTCACAGATTGAGCAGGAAGGTGAGGCTCGGCGAGAAGAAATACTCGCCGCCCTTCATCGTCACGAAGCCGGCGAAACCGACGTCGTCCTCCATGCCGGCAGAGTCGTCGTCCCACACCTTGGGCAGCTTCTGCTGGCCCGCGCCGTTGACGCCCTGTCCGATCACGGGATCGATTCCGTGCGGACCCGGCGGCTGGAGCGGAAATCCGGCATTGTTCGCCCAGGTCTCCTGGGTGAACTTGAACTGGCCGGCGATCGACTGGTTGTAGGCCATGAACAACAGGCCGACCCCGTCCTTCGGCAGCTTCGGCGCCACCTCGCTCAGGAACTCCGAGGTGCTGTCCGTCTCGGGCAATTCGTCCGGGTGGACCTCGCGCCGGGCGTCCTCGTAGAGGATGCCGCGTCGCGGCATGATGTGGGTGCGTTCGCCCTCCTCGCCGCCCGGCGCGCCGCCGCTGCCGCGCGGATTGGTCTTGCGGATGTGGCCGTGGAACGGGCAGCGGATGCCCGGATCGCTGTCGTAGTCGAAATCGTTCGGCGGCTTCTCGCCGCGGGCGACCTTCGACATCGTCACCGGCGTGCCGTCCTCGAACCGCCCGACGATCATCGCGCCGGCCAGCTCGCGGTCGTCGCCCTTCAGCTTCAGCTTGTCCGCGATCTTCTGCTCCCGCGTCTTGAAGGCGCGCACGTGCTGCTCGAGCTTGCGGAAGACGAAGTAGCTTCCGAAGCTGATGGCATCGACGGTGCCGGGATCCTTCACCAGGGCGGCCTTGAGGGGGAAGGCGGGATCCCAGCGATCCGTGCCGGCGGATTCCCGTTCCTCCGCGATGTCCTCCGCGAGAAGCAGCGGCTGGCTGCGCCCGTCGACGTAGCCGAAATGCTCGATACCCTCGCCGGCGGTGTTGCGGACGGCCGCCCCGTGCTGGACGAACACCACCTCGCCACCGGCCTCTTCGATCAGCTCGCGAACTTGCAGGGCGAGCGCGCCGGTCCTGGCGGGCGTCTCGTGCGCGACCAGCACGACCCCATGGAGGTCCTCGCGGAACTTCGGCTGCCACGCCGTGACCGGCGGGTCGCTGAGCGCGACGATGCTTGCCGGCGCCTTCATACCGGCCTGGAATTCCGGATCCCCCGGAGCATCGGCCGACCGGCCGATCGCGTCGTATCCGGTCTTGGACAGGGCGAGGTGCACGAAAGGACCGCCGCCCTGGCCGGTCCGCTTGAACACCTCCGCATCCAGCAATTGCCGGTAGGCATTGGTGAGATGGTGATAGGCGAGATCGCGCAGCAATCGTCGCGATTCGCGCGTCCTCGCCGGATCGAACCGGAAGAAGAGATTTGCCGTGAAGTCGCGTCCATGACCTTTGAGAATATTGCCCTGAAGGCATTGCAGCAGAAGAAGCTCGTCTCGGTCGGCGTTTTTCCATGACAGCGGTGCATCGAGATCGATCGGCATGACTTTCTCCAATGATCTTCGAAAAATTCAAAAGTTTAAATTTTAACCATTTGTCAGTTCTCACAACGAGATCAGTATATCTGAATCGGACTTATAATGATTCGCAACACCGAAAGCACTAACATTTGATGCTCTCAAAATCTGGCCACGGCGGCCATCGGATCGCAGGCGGGGATGCCGCGGCGGCCGAACCCTGCAGACGCCGCGATTCAGTCATGAACGACTGGCATGTCCCCGGCATGGGACGGCGCACTCGGCCGGGCTCGCACGGCGCGCGCAGGAGCCCTCCGGCTTGACGCGCCGGCCGCACCTGCGAGAAGAGCCGCCAAATTGAATCGGACTCGGGACAGCTTAGAATTATGAGCAAGTACTACGAGGAGCGGGTTCTCAGCGTCCATCACTGGACCGACACGCTCTTTTCCTTCCGCACCACCCGCGATCCCGCGTTCCGGTTCCGCAACGGCGAATTCACGATGATCGGCATCGAGGTCGAGGGTCGGCCGCTGCTGCGCGCCTATTCCGTCGTCTCGGCCAATTACGAGGAGGAGCTCGAGTTCTTCTCGATCAAGGTGGCGAACGGCCCACTCACCTCGAAGCTGCAGCACCTCAAGGTCGGAGACCCGATCATGGTCGGCAAGAAGCCGACCGGCACGCTGGTGCTCGACAACCTGCTGCCCGGCAAGAACCTCTATCTGCTCGGCACCGGCACCGGCCTCGCCCCCTTCATGTCGATCATCAAGGATCCGGAGACCTACGAGCGCTTCGAGAAGGTCGTGCTGGTCCACGGCTGCCGGCAGGTGCAGGAACTCGCCTACGGCGAGACCATCACCGAGGCGTTGCCGAACCACGAGTTCCTCGGCGAGGCGATCTCCGGCGGTCTGGTCTACTACCCGACCGTGACCCGCGAGCCGTTCCGCAACCGCGGCCGCATCACCGACCTGATGGTCTCCGGCAAGCTGTTCGAGGATATCGGCCTGCCGAACATGTCGATCGAGAACGACCGCTTCATGCTCTGCGGCTCGCCGGAAATGATCCGCGACACCCGCGACCTGCTCACCGGCCTCGGCTACGAGGAGGGCAACCACGGCGTGGCGGCCCATTACGTCATCGAAAAAGCCTTCGTCGAAAAATGATCTTCTGTCGGTTTCGCCTCTCCAGGCCAGGGCTTCGTTGAGGGTGGCGGCGCTCCGCGCCCTCTTCATCGCCGGCGCCGGAACCGAGATCGGCAAGACCTACGTCACCGCCGCGCTGACCCGCCGCCTGCGCGATCAGGGCCGCGCCGTGACGGCGCTGAAGCCGCTGGCGAGCGGCGTGCCGGCGATCGACGATCCTGCCTTCGCCGACAGCGACACCGCGATCCTGCTCGCTGCGCAAGGCCTGCCCGTCACCGCCGAGACCGTGGAGGCCTGCTCGCCATGGCGGTTTTCGGCACCCCTCGCGCCCGATCAGGCCGCCGCCCGGGAAGGCCGCGCGCTGAGCCTCGACGCTCTCGTCGCGTGGTGCGCGGCACGCCTCGCATCCCACCCGGCACCCGAGGATGAGGGCGCGGATGGGAAGACCGTCCTCGTCGAAGGGGTCGGCGGGTTGATGAGCCCGATCACCGCCGACGCCACCGGGCTCGACTGGCTCGACCGGCTTGGTTTGCCGGCTCTCCTCGTCACCGGCAGCTATCTTGGCGCGATCAGCCACGCCCTCACTGCGATCGAGACCTTGCGCGCTCACGGCGTCCCGCTCGTCGGCGTCGTGGTGAGCGAGAGCGCGAGCGCGCCCACGCCCCCCGAGACCGTGGCCGACGCGATCGCCCGGCGGATCGCGGCACCGGTGGCGGTGCTGCACCGAGGCGCAGGATTTCCGGATGCGCTGGCCGGTCTGATCTAGCGGACGCGTGCGGGCTGCGTCGCGCGGAACGAAACGCCGCGACGGCCCTGAGCCACCTGAAGTGTCACCGATTCATCACATCGCACGACGCACGGGTGCCTCCCGTCGCGCCGGTTGCCGGACGGGTGGGACCGGTTTGCGCGGGCCGCGACAGCCGTCCCCCTCTGCGGCGAGACCACGAATGGCGGTCGCGGATAATCCACGGGCCCGCCGTCGAACCTTTCCTTGTAACAGCAGATCGAGGACCAGAACGCGCTCGCGATCAACCAAGGCCCTGCGCTACACCCCGAGCGTCACCACCGAGCAGCGCGGCGGCGCCGGCTCGACCCGGCTGGAGCAGTTCCTGATCCGCGGCTTCAACGCCCCGGTCTTCCTCGACGGCATGGCGCTCGTCGGCGGGCGCGATGCCAACGCGACGATCGACCCCTACCGGCTGGAGCGCGTCGACGTGATCATGGGGCCGGCCTCGGTGCTCTACGGGCAGTCGGGGCCGGGCGGCATCGTCAATCTCGTCTCGAAGGTGCCGCGCTTCGTGCAGCACGGCGAGGTCTTCGTGCAGGGCGGCGGCTTCAACGAGATCCGCGGCGGTTTCGATGTCGGCGGCCCGATCGCCTCCGACGTCGCCGGTCTCTCCGACCAGTTCGCCTACCGCGTCGTCGGCTTCGGCTGGAAGGGCGACGGGCCGGCGGTGACGACGGAGCTCGAGCGCGCGCTCATCAACCCCAGCGTGACGTGGCGGCCCTCCACCGACACCGCGCTCACCATCATCGGCAACTACCAGCGCGATCCGTATTCCGGCTTCTACGGCGGCTTCCCGGCGGTGGGCACGGTGTTTCCGCGCTGAGCCGGGCGGCGCCGATCGCCACGGCGACCGCCTCGACAGTCTCCGATCCATTGCGGCGAAATCGCCGCCGGAACCTCGACATGGAACCGGGCGCTTCGGCCGGAGAGGGCATCATGCCGCCTGCGACGAAGTCCTGCGATCTTCCGCGCGCGCCTTCGTCGGACGCATGGATCGATAGCGAAGCCTGTCCGGCACCACGCGCAAATCCGTCGCAAGACGTCGATGTCGCGCCGTTTCGAAGCTCGGCCCGTAATTCAACAAAATTACCACAGGTAGCAATGTCGGGAACCCGACATATTTAGGTTATCGAAGCATTCTCGATCACGCCCGGCGCGGCTCGCGTGAAGACAATGCGAGCACACGCCAACAAAGAGCAGGTCTGGCGGATCGAAGACCACCGAACCTGTTCGATCGCACGGATCGAGGTACGATGCAGGATGCTCTGGTCCGCAAGCTCGAGAGCTACGAAGTGCTGTCCGAGCAGGAGCGCCGTGCTCTCAGCGCGTTGACCCCGCATGTCAGGCAGGTCCCGGCCCGAACGGACCTGATCCGTGAAGGCGATCCGCCCGAGCTCGTACATCTCATTCTCGAAGGCTTCGCCTGCCGCTACAAGATTCTGCCCGACGGTCAGCGTCAGATCATGGCATTCTTCGTCCCGGGCGACTTCTGCGACTTGAACGTCTTCATCCTCGACGCGATGGATCACAGCATCGGGACGATCTCGGCCTGCCGGGTGGCCGACATCCCACGCAACGCCATCGATCACATCACCGAGAACCATCCCCGCATCACGCGCGCCTTCTGGTGGTGCACGCTGGTCGATGAAGCGGTGCTGCGCGAGTGGCTGGTCAACCTCGGCGGCCGCCAGGCCGACCAGCGTATCGCCCATCTGATCTGCGAGCTGCTGACGCGTCTGGAGGCCGTGGGGTACGCCTCCGACAACAGCTTCGCTTTCCCGTTCAAGCAGATCGACCTCGCCGACTGCATGGGCCTGTCCGACGTGCACGTGAACCGCACGCTGCGGGATTTGCGGAAGCGTGGCCTCATCGCGCTCAAACAGCGGATTCTGACGATCCACGATAGCGCCCGTCTGAAGGAGTATTGCAACTTCACGCCGAACTATCTGCATCTCAAGAACGCCCGCTGGAGCGATCGCCGGACCTCGCCGTGGCTGGCGCGATCGCAGGGCGGCTGACCGTGAACCAACGACACAACGTCGAGACGTTGGTCGTGCTGCAACCGATCGCGGTCGATACCGGCAGTCCCGACCGGGAGGGGATGCTGGTGCTGGCAAACGGCATGCTCGTGGCCGTATTGGTCCAGCTTATGGCGCCCGAGCACAGGAATCCGGGATACTGGTTCTTGGAAAGTGGCTTCGGTTCGCTGCGAGATCTGAAACCGCCGGCCTTCGAAACCTTGGAGGAAGCCAAGCGATGGCTGCGGCAGCGTCTGAACACGCGTGATGCCGTCTGAGCGACCTCGACCGAGTAATCCTTGAGGGTCGCGGCGTTCCCAAACAGCAATATTTCTCCGGAAAATGAAGAACGATCGGAGAAAAAGCTGCTCTATGTCGGTGAATCCCCTGCAAAGGCGTGCAGATCTCAGTCCGTCGAGTCGTGTTCTGCCCTGTCACTCGGCAGGCTCCGTCATCTCGTTGTCCTTCCCTCCGGCGAGATGACGGGCCAAAGGGGTTCTCGCATGCGAGGCCTGACGATGTCTCATCGTGTCCGCATCTATCGTGTCAGCAAGGACGGCAGTGCCATCAGCCAGATACAGGTCTACGACACCCGGACCTAAGAAGAGGCCATAGACCTCGGGATCAACCAATTGAAATCCGCGCCACGTGAGACGTATCCGCTCGTATTCGAGATCTACGATCCCGCAGACCGCCTGGTCATGTCCTACACGTCAGAAATCGATTCGATGGTTGCCTCGACGTAGTTTCGATTTTCGAAAGCCGATCGCAGTGGAGAGAGGTTCCGTCGACGATCTAAGAGACGGCACACGCTGGATCGCTCTCGTCATCATCATGCTGTTCACGGTCGAGGGCTTGGTGCTGCTGGTCGATTGGACCCTGCCGTAGTGGGTGATCGGCCCTGATCGCGCGTCGATTGCCGTCGCGGCAAGAGGCGTGTCCATTTCGATGAAGAGGACTTTGGCAATGCGTTCACAAAGCGACAGGCCTGCTTGCCCCTTCCTGGACGCATTGATCGTGCTCCTCGACGAAGAAGCCGATACGCGTGACTGTCGCAGACGCCCGGAGCTCATTGGAGCCATGAACGACCTCGAGATGGAGGCGGTCCTGGCGGGCGCGAGCGCTCTGACGGTGTCGATGATCCATGCATCGAAGACGATGCTTCAGGTCAACGACCTGATGGCGCCGACGCTGCAATAGGTGCTTCTCCCAAAACGTGCGCTACGCCGTCGTGACCGGAGGGAGAGCGCGCAGGTGCCCTCAGCCGCCCGTGCTCTTTGCGTCGGGCCGCGCCCGCCCGAAATCGGCCTCCGCCGTCTCCTGCCCCATGGCGACGATCCCCTTGCGGATCGCGCGGGTGCGGGTGAACAGGTCGAACAGCGCATCGCCGTCGCCCCAGCGGATCGCCTTGGTCAGCGCCGCGAGGTCCTCGTTGAAGCGGCCGAGCATCTCCAGCACGGCGTCCTTGTTGGTCAGGAAGACGTCGCGCCACATGGTCGGGTCGGAGGCGGCGATGCGGGTGAAATCGCGGAACCCGCCGGCCGAGAACTTTATGACTTCGGACTGGGTCACGGTTTCGAGGTCCGCTGCCGTTCCGACGATGTTGTAGGCGATCAGGTGCGGCACATGGCTGGTGATGGCGAGCACGAGGTCGTGATGCTCCGGGCTCATGGTCTCGACGATGGCGCCGAGGCCCTCCCAGAAGGCGGTCACCGCGGCGACGGCGGCCGGGTCGGTGCCGTCCGGCGGGGTCAGGATGCACCACCGGTTCGAGAACAGCGTGCTGAAGCCGGAATCGGGGCCGGAATATTCGGTGCCCGCCACCGGATGCGCCGGCACGAAGGCGTTGCCGGACTTGAGATGCGGCATCACTGCCGCGACGACGGAGCCCTTAACCGAGCCGACATCGGACAGCACCGCGCCGGGTTTCAGGTGCGGCGCAAGTTCGGCCGCGACGGCGCCGATGGAACAGACCGGAACGCACAGGATCACGAGGTCGGCCTGTTCCACCCCCTCGGCGAAGCTTGCGGAGGCCTGATCCGCGATGCCGAGCGCCCGGACCCGGTCGAGCACAGCCGCATCGCGGTCCACCGCAACGATCTTTCGAGCGAGCCCATAGGTTCGGGCACCGCGGGCGATCGAGGAGCCGATCAGCCCGAGGCCGACGATGGCGATCGTCTCAGGCATCGCGCGATCCGCGCACGAAGTCCGTCAGCGCCGCGACGAAGGCCCGGTTCGCTTCCTCGCTGCCGACGGTGACGCGCAGCGCGTTCGGCAGGCCGTAGGCCGTGACCCGGCGCACGATCACGCCCTGCAGCGACAGGTGAGCGTCCGCCTCGGCCGCAGTCCGGCCGGGCGCGTCAGGGAAGTGCACGAGCACGAAATTGCCGACGCTCGGGGTGACCGTCAGGCCGAGTCCGCGGATCTGTTCCGTCAGCCAGCCGAGCCATTCCTCGTTGTGGGCGATCGCCGCCGCGAGATGCGCCTCGTCGCCGATCGCGGCGGCACCCGCCGCGATGCCGCCGGCCGAGACGTTGAAGGGTCCGCGGATGCGGTTGAGGGCGTCGACCACCCCCTCCGGTCCGACCATCCAGCCGATCCGCTGCGCGGCGAGGCCATGGATCTTCGAGAAGGTCCGCGTCATCACGACGTTCTGAGACTCCAGGACGAGCTCCAGCCCGGCGCCGTAATCGTTGGCGCGGACATACTCGGCATAGGCGCCGTCGAGCACCAGCAGCACGTCGCCCGGCAGCCCGGCATGGAGCCGGCGGACTTCGTCGAAGGGCAGGTAGGTGCCTGTCGGATTGTTCGGATTGGCGATGAAGACGATCTTGGTCCGCGGCGTCACGGCGGCCAGGATCGCGTCGACATCGGCCGTCAGGTCGGTCTCCGGCGCGACCACGGGCGTGCCCCCGGCGGCCAGGATCGCGATGCGGTACACCAGAAATCCGTGCTCGCAGAAGATGCCCTCGTCGCCCGGCCCCACGAAGGCCAGTGCCAGCAGGCTCAGCAGCTCGTCGGAGCCCGCACCGCAGACGATGCGGGCCGGATCGAGCCCGTAGCGCGCGGCGATGGCGGTGCGGAGCTTCGTCGCGCTGCCATCGGGATAGAGCGCCAGCGTCTCGGATTCCGCCCGCAAGGCCGCCACTGCCTTGGGGCTCGGGCCGAGCGGCGTCTCGTTCGAGGAGAGCTTGTGTATCTTGGCCACGCCCGGCGCCGCGCTCTTGCCGGGCACGTAGGCCTCGATGGCGAGCACGCCGGGACGCGGTACGGGACGGAGGGATTCGGCGACGGACATGGCGACGGACGGCTGAGGGCTGCGGCGGATATCCGTCCGTCTACAGCATTTCGCGCCGCCGTGGAGTCGGTCCGCTCAGGCCTCGACGTTCGCGTCGATGTCCTTCCCGCGGGTCTCGTGCATCAGCCACGCGGCGACGGTGCCGACCACGCTGAAGGCGGCGAGGTAATAGGCCGGGGCCAGCCGGTCGCCCGTCACCGCGATCAGCTTGTTCACCACCCAGTTGGTGCTGCCCCCGAAGATCGAGACCGAGAAGGCATAGACGATCGAGAGGCCGGCGCTGCGCACGTTGCGCGGCAGCGATTCCGGGATGCCGACGATGATCGCCGCCGCGTTGATCGAGGACAGCGCCGACATCAGGAAGGTCACGGCGTAGACGTTCAGCGCCGTGGGAGCGTGGACGAGCCACGCGAAGGCCGGCACGGCCAAAATGACGATCGCGGCGCGCGGCCAGATCATGACCGGGCGCCGTCCGACGCGGTCGGCGAGCCAGCCGCCGAGCAGGGGAAACACGATCGAGGCGAGCCCCAGCGCGATCGGCACGGCGGTAGAGACGGTTTCGGTCAGCCCCAGCGTCGCCTGCGCATAGACCGGCATGTTGGTGCCGATGGCGTTCGAGACGGTGGAGGCCGCGATGACGAGGAAGGTCAGGGCAAGCAGGCGGCCATGCTCCCGCACCAACCGCACCACCACCTGGAGCGTCGAATCCGCCGCGGCGGGGTCCTGCCCCTCGCCCGCCGTCTCCGGCAGATGGCTGCGGATGATCAGCCCGACCGGCACGGCGGCGAGACCGAGCAGGAACATGCCGCGCCAGCCCCACTCGGCCATGGCGTGGTCGCCCACGGCAAGTGTCAGCACGGAGGCGACGATGCCCGCGATCAGCGCGGCGCAGCCCTGGCTCGCGATCTGCCAGCTGGCGACGAAGCCGCGCTGCTTCGGCGGCGCCGCCTCGAGCAGGTAGGCGGTGGAGGGGCCGACCTCGCCGCCGAGCGCCAGCCCCTGGATCAGCCGCCCGACGATGACGATGGCCTGCGACCAGCCGCCGAGCACCGCGTAGCCCGGCGTCAATGCCAGCATCATCATGCCGACGGCCATCAGCGCGATGGTGATCAGCATGGCGGGCTTGCGTCCGGCCCGGTCGGCGAAGGCGCCGATCAGGATGCCGCCCACCGGCCGCATCACGTAGCCGATGCCGAACAGGGCGAGCGACGCGAGCAGGCTGTCGGTGGCGTTGTCGGAGGGGAAGAAGGCGGCGCCGATCGGCACGGCGAAGAAGGCGTAGATCGTGAAATCGTAGAATTCGAGGGCGTTGCCGAGCACCACGGCACCCACCGCCTTGCGGTCGAGTTTTTTGTGCGTCGCCGGGTCGGTGTCGGTCGCCGTCATCGCGGTCCTTGCAGCGTGTCGTATCGTTCGGGTGAGCACTACGTCCCGCAGCTGCTGCCGGCCAGTGCGGCACCGTGTGGCCCGCCATCCTGCCGCGATCGGGCGCGTCGCCCTTTCGTTGACGCATCAGGATGGGCACATTACCTCCCGAAGCGTCCGGCGAAGGATGCTCGCTCGCGCCTGAGACGACCGGATCCCGTCGTTCCTCCTCGGCAAAGGCTTCGACCGTCGGCCGGGCAGGCCGCATTTTGAGGGCGGCACCCGAAGCGCGATGGACAGCACCTTGACGTCAGACGCCGAGGCCGGCCTGCGGAGCGAGGCCAAGCCTCTTCCCGGATACGAGGCCATGCCGGCGACCGACCCGAAGAGCCCCGTCGCGCTGTTCGGCGCCGACGAGCCGCTGGCCATGGACTCGGGCGCGGCGCTCGGGCCGTTCCAGATCGCCTACCAGACCGCCGGCACGCTCAACGCCGCGCGCTCCAACGCCGTCCTGATCTGCCATGCGCTGACCGGCGACCAGCATTTCGCCCATCGCCATCCGGTGACCGGCAAGGCCGGCTGGTGGGAGACCCTGGTCGGCCCCGGCAAGCCGATCGACACCGACCGCTACTTCGTCGTCTGCTCGAACGTCATCGGCAGCTGCATGGGCTCGACCGGGCCGGCGTCGGTCGATCCGGCGACCGCCAAGCCCTACGGCCTCGACTTTCCGCTCGTCACCATCCGCGACATGGTGCGTGCCCAGGCGATGCTGCTCGACCGGCTCGGCATCCCCGACCTGTTTCTCTGTATCGGCGGCTCGATGGGCGGGATGCAGGTCCTGCAATGGGCCTCGCTGTTTCCCGAGCGCGTCTTCGCGGCGATGCCGATCGCCACCGGCGCGCGCCACTCGGCCCAGAACATCGCCTTCCACGAGGTCGGCCGGCGGGCGATCATGGCCGATCCGGCCTGGGCCGACGGGCGCTACTTCGAGGAGGGCACAAGGCCCGCCAAGGGCCTCGGCGTCGCGCGGATGGGCGCGCACATCACCTACCTCTCCGAGCCGGCGCTCCACCGCAAGTTCGGCCGACGGCTTCAGAACCGGGCGGCCCCGACCTTCTCGTTCAACGCCGATTTCCAGATCGAGAGCTACCTGCGCCACCAGGGGCTCAGCTTCGTCGAGCGCTTCGACGCCAACGCCTATCTCTACCTCACCCGCGCCATGGATTATTTCGACCTCGCCGAGGACCATGGCGGCGTGCTCGCCAACGCCTTCCGCGCCTCCAAGAGCCGGTTCTGCGTGATCTCATTCACCTCCGACTGGCTGTTTCCGACGGCGGATTCCCGCGCGATCGTACATGCGCTGAACGCGGTCGCTGCGCCCGTCGCCTTCGTCGAGGTCGAGAGCGACAAGGGCCACGACGCCTTTCTGCTCGACGAGCCGGCGCTGTTCTCGGCTGCTCGCGGCTTTGTCGATGCGGCCGCCCGGGCGCGCGGGCTATGAGCGGTCGTCTGGGACTGAGCGACGCCGCTCCCGGTGCGGCGTGGAAGAGCATCGAGACGCTGCCGCGGAACGCCGGTGACGACGGCACGCGCGTCGACCATCTCGTCGTTCTCGGCCTCGTGCCGGACGGTGCGCGCGTGCTCGACATCGGCTGCGGCGATGGCTCGCTGCTCGCGCTGTTGCGCGATCGGCGCAGCGTCGACGGGCGCGGCATCGAACTCTCGCGCGCCGGGGTCAACGCCTGCCTCGCCCGCGGCCTGCCGGTGATCCAGGGCGACGCCGACACCGATCTCGCCAACTACCCCGACAACGCCTTCGACGTCGTCGTGCTCTCCCAGACCATCCAGGCGACGCGCAACCCGCGCATCGTGCTCGATCATCTCCTGCGCATCGGCCGTCAGGTCATCATCTCGTTTCCGAATTTCGGCCATTGGCGGGTGCGGGCCGAACTCGCCTTCCGCGGGCGCATGCCGGTGACCGAGATCATGCCGGAGGCCTGGTACGAGACGCCCAACATCCACCACTGCACCATCCGCGACTTCGTCGGGCTGTGCCGGACGGTCGGTGCGGAGATCGAGAAGGCCACGGCGCTCGACGGGCGCGGCCGGCCGATGCGCTATTCGATGCCGTGGTGGTTCTGGAACCTCGTCGGCGCGCAGGGCGTGTTCCTGCTGCGCAGGGGCGGCTCGGACGAAGCGTGAGCGAGGCGGGGAGATCCCTCTCGACCACCTGTCAGTGCGAGCCGCAGGCGAAGCAATCCAGGGCCACCACGCGATGCCAGACCATCGGCCTTCGGTTGCTTCGCTGCGCTCGCCATAACGGAGTGCGCCCTACGCCGCTTCGGCGCGCGCCATCTCCGCCGCGATGCCGGCGGCGAGGTCGGCCGCCTGGTTGCGGATGTCGGGGACGGCGATGCACTCCCAGAGCGCGCCGCGCATGAGGGGCCCGAGCGTCCAGACCGGTCCGGCCTGCCGCTGTCCGCGGGCCCGGAAATCCGCACCCACGTCGAGGCCGAGGCCGAAGGCGCCGGGGCGGACCAGTCCGCGGTCGATCAGCCGGCGCAGCAGCGGGTCCGTCGTCTCGCCGACGCGTCCGATCCCGGTGGCGTCGAGGATGCACTGGACGGCGAGACGCTCCGGCTCCGCCGCGCCGCGTGGCCGTAGTGTGACGACGGCCTGGGTCGCCTCGTCCGCGATCGACAGGATCCGCCCGGCGCGCACCGTGAGCCGGCCGTCCGCGATCTCCCTGTCGATCGCGTCGGCTGCGGGCGGCGCCGAGCGATGCCGGTGCACGTCCCAGAACGGGCGGAGGTGGCGCAGGAAGCGGCCGCGCTCGGATTGCGGCAGGCTGCGCCAGATGAAATCCGTCACCGGACGGAGCGCGTCGATGACCCCGCGCCAGTCGCCGCCGGCCGCGCGGGCGGAGGCGTGGAGCCGCCGGCTCAGTGTGACGAGGGAGGACAGGTCCGTCGCGGTCAGGTTCGGCACGGGGTGCGCCGCGGCGGGCGCATGCGTGTTCGGCAGCAGGCCGCGCCGCGACAGCGCGACGATCGGGCCGCCGAAGCCGCGCCGGCGCAGGCTGATGACGGCATCGATCATGGTCAGTCCGGTGCCGACGATCAGCACGGGCTGGTCGGGCTGCAGCCGGCCGATGGTCTCGGGCGCCCAGATGTCGGCGCGGTGCCGGCTATGCGGTTCGCCGGTGCCGGCAAGGTTGCCCATGGCGAGCACCGCACCCGCCACCGGCAGGCCGAGGCCGCCTTCGGTGCGCAGCGAGAAGCCCCCGGCGGACGGCACGAGATCGGTCACTCCGTCGTTGACGAGACGCAGCCGCGGCGGCCCGCCATTCGTGACGGTCTCGGTCAGGATCTCCGAGAGATAGCGCCCGTAGAGCGGCCGCGAGGCGAAGGTGCCGGCCGGGGTGACGCGGATCCCGACCGCCTCTTCCGGCGGCAGGCTGGGAGCGTTGCGCGCGAGCCAGTCCTCGAAATGCCGCGGCCGGTCGGGAAACGCGCTCATGTTCGCCGCGCGCAGGTTGAGGAAGTGCCCGAAATCGCCGGTGCCGTAGGCGAGCCCGCGCGCAAAGCTCTCGGAGCGCTCGCAGAGCAGCACCGGCCGCCCGCGCGGCAGGGTCTCGAGCAGCTGGATCGCGGCCATGGTGCCGCTGAAACCGGCGCCGATCACAGCGATGGGGAGCGCAGAGGGCGACGCGCCCATGATGAGGAGACTCCGGAACGGAATAGGCCTGCCGCTCGACACCGAGCGACACGACCAATTCGTTCTCTATACCGAACGATCCGCCGGCCCGTAAAGCACAGATCCACTCATTCGGTTCGGGCCGAGACCCCGTGTCAGATTTTCTGAAAAACTAGTTAGATCAGACCGTCGCAAAATCATGCGAATTCTTCCATGACGACAGCGCGGCAGGGAATAAAGTTCGATCCTTCGTTATTCGAAAAGAAGAATCCTTACGCCACGGCACGCATGTGCGCTGGATCACGCGGTCTCGCCGGCCAGTCGCCGGGCGGACCGCTCGCGTCCGATCAGCGGCAACAGGCTGGCGAGATCCGGGCCGTGGTCGAGCCCGGTAAGCGCTTGGCGCAGCGGCATGAACAGGGCGCGGCCCTTCGCCCCCGTCTCGCGCTTGACCGCCTCGGTCCAGGCTTTCCAGGTCCCGCCGTCGAACGGACCTTCCGGCAGGAGGGTCCGCGCCCGCGCGATGAAGTCGGGATCCGCAATCACCGGGCTGATCGGCCCGGCGACGACGCGCCACCATGCGGCGGCATCCCCGACTTTCTCGAGGTTGGCCCGGACCGCGTTCCAAAAGGATTCGGCCACAGCTCCCGGTATGTCCAGCGCCAAGAGCCGTTCGCGCGCGTCGTCGAAAGGCATGGCATGGACGAGTTGGGCGTTGATGCCGTCGAGCTCGGCCGGGTCGAATTTCGCCGGCGCCCGCGAGATCCGGCCGAGATCGACGAGGCCCGCGAGTTCGTCGAGGGAGGCCACCGGCCGCACCGCCTCGGACGTGCCCGTCAACACCGCGAGGGAGGCGACCGCGGCCGGCTCGTAGCCGGCCTCGCGCAAGCCCCGCAGCGAGAGGTGGCCGAGCCGCTTCGACAGCCCCTCCCCGTCCGCGGTGGTGAGCAGGTTGTGATGCGCGAAGGCCGGCACGGCGTGTCCGAGCGCCCGGAAGATCTGAACCTGCACGCCGGTATTGGTGACGTGGTCCTCGCCGCGGATGATGTGGGTCACGCCCATCTCCGCATCATCGACCACCGAGGGCAGCGTGTAGAGCGCGCTGCCGTCCTCGCGGATCAGGACGGGGTCGGAGAGGGAGGCGCAGTCGACATGGCTCTCGCCGCGCACGAGGTCGGTCCAGGCGACGACGACGGGATCGAGCTTGAAGCGCCAGTGCGGACGACGGCCCTCGGCCTCCAGGGCGGACTTGTCCGCCTCCGTCAGAGCCAGCGCCGCCCGGTCGTAGATCGGCGGCAGGCCGCGGCCCAACTGGCGCTTGCGGCGTCGGTCGAGTTCTTCGGAGGTTTCATAGCAGGGGTAGAGCCGACCCTGCGCGATCAGGTTTTCCTTGGCCGCGTCATGGCTCGGCGTGCGTTCGCTCTGCCGGGCAAAAAGGTCGGGCACGATGCCGAGCCACGCCAGATCTTCCCGGATCGCCTGGGCGAACGCGTCGGTCGAACGCTCCCGGTCGGTATCGTCGAGCCGCAGCAGAAACCGCCCACCCGCGCGGCGCGCATACAAAAAGTTCAGCAGCGCCGGCCGGGCGTTGCCGATGTGGAGGAAGCCCGTCGGCGAGGGCGCGAAGCGGACGAGGGGGGCGGTCATGGCCGCCACGCCTAGCGGGTTTGGCCGCCCCTGCGAAGGGGGCCGCCGCAGGCTGCGCCAGCTTGAGACGGCACGCGCCGGGAGGTTTCCCGGGCCACACACCGCAGTAGCCTGAAACGGCCGCGGCAGTCGGCCATGGCCAGCCTTGACGGAACTCGATGCCCGGCCCTAGAAGCGCCCCACCGTCGGGCACCACTCCCGAGCGGCACAAGACCGGCACGGACGGTTAGCACAGCGGTAGTGCGTTCCCTTCACACGGGAAAGGTCGCAGGTTCGATCCCTGCACCGTCCACCATTCTTCGGTTGCTCTTCCAGCTTCGCTTCCAAAGCCGTCCGCAGCGGCGGCGCGCGGTCGCGCGTGCCGGAGAGAACTCAGCCCGGCACGACCGCGAAAATGGCCGCCGGCAGTTCCTCGAAATGGTCGATGAGACGGTCGGGCTTCAGGTCGGACATCGGAATCGCCGTGTAGCCGAAGCTCACGCCTACCACCGGAATGCCGGCCGCCCTGGCGGCATCGACGTCGGCGCGCGAGTCCCCGACCATCACGGCACGCGCCGGATCGCCCTCGGCCCGCTCGATCGTCAGGGTGATGTGGCGCGGGTCGGGCTTCGACCAGGCAAACGTGTCCTTGCCGACGATCGCCGCGAAGCGGGGCTCGAGCCCGAGGGCGGCGAGCAGGTCCACGGCATGGCTCTCGACTTTGTTGGTGCAGACGGCGAGCAGGAACCCCGCTGCCTCCAGCTCATCGAGGGCCGCGACCACGTCGGGATAGAGCCGGGAGCGGTCGGCGAGATGCGCCCCGTAATGCTCCAGAAACTCCGAAAACAACCGCTCGAGCCGCTCCGGCTCCAGCGACGCCCCGGCTGCTGAAAACCCCCGCTGGATCAGCGCCCGCGCCCCGGCGCCCAGCAGATCCCGCGCCTGCTCCAGAGGCAACGCCGCCAGCCCCTCCCGCTGCAGGATCACGTTCAGCGTCCCGATGAGATCCCCCGCGGTGTCGGCGAGCGTCCCGTCGAGATCGAACACGGCGATGGGCTTTTTCGGGGTGGGCATGGAGGCTCGCGCTGCAGGAGATGGCGCGGCGGGGATGGACTGGATGGATGGAGGGATCAAGGCGGCGGGCTCAGCAGATCGCTGCGGAAGCCCGTCGGTGCTGATGGATTGGCGAGCAGCCGTTCGCGACCGCGATCGGGCGATCCTACGGACGGCGCATCAATGCCCGCCCCCACCCGCTCCCGCGACCTTCGGCCGGCGGATCAGCGGGGTCGCGCAGGCCATGGCGAGGAAGAGCAGAGTGAGGATGAGGAACACGTCCTCGAAGGCCATGACCATGCCCTGGATGCGGACCTGATTGGTCAGGGACTTCAGTGCCATGGCGTCGGCCGCGCTGCCGAACCCCGAAAAGCCTTGGCGCAGGCTGTCGAGGCGCTGCAGCGCAGTGTCGTTCGCCCAGGTCACGCGCTCATGGAGGCGTGCGAGGTGGAGGTCCCAACGGTCGTTGAGGAGCGTGTTGATGAGCGCGAGGCCGACCGCACCACCCAGGTTCCGCGTGAGGTTGTAGAGGCCCGAGGCGTTCTTCATCCGCTCGGGCGGCAGGGTGCCGAGCGCGATGTTGTTGATCGGGATCATGCACAGCATCAGCGAGCAGCCGCGCAGCACCTGCGGCCATAGGAGCTCCCAGAAGTCCCAGTCCTTGGTGAGCCCGGTGACGATCCAGGTGCCGGCGGCAAAGCCCGAAAAGCCGAGCGCCATCAGGATGCGCGGATCGATCTTGCCGGAGAACCGTCCGGCGATCGGGGCGGTGGCGAACATGCACAGGCCCGACACGAACATCGTCTCGCCGATCTGCAGCGCCGAGTAGCCGCGCACCCGTGCGAGATAGACCGGGTAGAGATAGGTCAGCCCGTAGAGGCCGATGCCCATGACGAAGCTCGCCGCGCAGCCGGCAGCGAAGTTGCGATCCGTGAAGGCGCGGAGTTCCACGATCGGCTGGCGCGCGGTGAAGGCCCGCCAGAAGAAGGCCACGCAGCAGAGCGTGCCGACGACGGCGCAGACCAGCACCGCCTCGTCCTGCAGCCAGTCGTGGTTCGGACCCTCTTCGAGCACGTATTCGAGGCAGCCGAGGAAGCCGCCCATCATGACGAGGCCGGTCCAGTCGAAGTTCTTGATGAGGCTCGTGTTCGGCCGGTCGAAATCGACCAGCGCCCAGGTCGAGACCGTGACGAAGATGCCCGGCACGATGTTGATCAGAAACAGCCAGTGCCAGGAGAGCAGGTCGGTGAGGTAGCCCCCAACCGTTGGGCCGATCGTGGGGGCGAGCGTCGCGACGAGGCCGATCATCGGCGAGACGATGGAACGCTTGGACGGCGGGAAGATCGTGAAGGCCGAGGCGAACACTGTCGGGATCATGCCGCCGCCCAGAAACCCCTGGAGGGCGCGCCAGACGATCATCTCGTTGATGGATGAGCTGGTGGCGCACATGGCGCTCATCAGCGTGAAGCCGGCAGCCGAGATCACGAACATCCAGCGCGTCGAGAGCACCCGCGAGAGGGTGCCCGAGAGCGGGATCGCGATGACCTCGGCGATGAGGTAGCTGGTCTGGACCCAGGGGATTTCGTCGCCCGAGGCCGAGAGCCCGGCCTGGATCTCGTTGAGCGAGGCCGAGACGATCTGGATGTCCAGGATCGCCATGAACATCCCGAATACCATGCACAGGAACGCCACCATGCGGCGGCGGTCGAGGGACGGTTCGGCCGAGGGGGCGGCGATGGCGGCCGTAGCGGCCATGGGCGCTACTCGCCGATGGCGTGGGCGGTACGGACGGGCGCGCGCTCGTCCGGCCCACGGGTGTCGACCCTGACCGTCACCGACATGCCCGGCCGCAGCAGCCCCTCGCGGGCGACGTCCGCCGGCACGTGGACACGCACGGGCAGGCGCTGGACGATCTTGGTGAAGTTGCCGGTGGCATTGTCGGTGGGCAGCAGGCTGAACACGGTGCCGGAGGCCGGCGAGAACGACTCGACCTCGCCCTGGATCGCCTTGTCGGGATAGGCGTCCACGATGATGGAGACGGGCTGGCCCGGCTTCATGTGCGAAACCTGCGTCTCCTTGAAGTTCGCATCGATCCGCACGCTCTGGAGCGGCACCAGCGCGACGATGCGGGAGCCCGGCTGGACATAGGCCCCGGCCTCCACCGCCTTGTTGCCGACGACGCCATCGAAGGGTGCGCGGATCATGGTGAAGTCGAGATCGCGCTGGGCCCGGTCGACGGCGGTCCGCAATTCGCCCGCGAGGCTTTCGGCTTCCTGCTTCTGGGCGTTCAGCACGTCGACATTGGCCTTCGCCGCGATCACGGCCGCCTGGGCGCCCTTCACCGAGGCATCGGTGCGGTCGCGGTCGGCCTTGGTCTGGTCGAGCTTGGATTTCGCGACGTAGTCGGCCTGCATCTGCGTGGCACGGACGTAATCGGCCGCGGCGCGAACCGCGTCGGCTTTCATGCCCTCGACCTGGGCAGCGCTCTGGACGACCTGCGCCTGCGCCGCCTCGGCCTGCCGGGCGATACGCGCGATCGTGCTCTCCTGCGTGGCGAGCTTGTCCTGCGAAGCGCGTAGAGCGAGGCGGTAATCGCCGTCGTCGAGCCGGGCGATCACATCGCCCTTCCTCACCGACTGGCCGTTCACCACCGGCACCGCCTCGAGGTAGCCGGGGACCTTCGCCGCAAGGACGGAAATATCGGCCTGCACGTAGGCGTCGTCCGTCGAGACGAAGAACCGCCCCAGCGTCCAATACTGCCAACCCGCGTAGCCGCCGCCGCCGAGCGCTGCGGCCAGCACCGTCAGAAGCAGGAGCTTCTTGAGGGGCCGGCGTCTTTTCGGAGCGGCCCCTGCAGGTTCCGAAGGCCCCGGGACAGGCATCGCGGGCGGGGTCACGGCCGGTACGCGGGGCGTGTCGGCAGTTGTCGGCGACAGGCTCTCGTCGTTCGTCTCGACGATGGCGTCCTCCCGGTGGGAAGTGTCCTCGCGAAGGGACATCACGGCCTCTCAGATCCACTGACCGAACCGTTCGGTCAATGCGATATCCACATTGACCCGAAGCGGCTTCACACGCATAGATACGTTGACCGAACCGTTCGGTCAATAATGGGCATGACGAGATGACGGCCTCAGCGGCGCGCCGCGCGCATCCTACGGAACGACCGGTTACCGCATCCTCAACCGTGGAAACCGACAAGCGCCGCCAGATCCTGGAGGGCGCGCGCGCCGTATTCATGGCCGCCGGCTTCGACGGCGCCAGCATGGGCGAGATCGCCAAGTCGGCCGGCGTCTCCAAGGGCACGCTCTACGTCTATTTCGACAGCAAGGAGGCGTTGTTCGAGGCGCTGACCGTCGAGGAGAAGCGTGGTCTCGCCGAGGCGATGTTCCAGCTCGATCCGGACGACCCGGACCTCTCCGGTGCCCTGACCAAGCTCGGCTCCACCTATCTCACCGAAATGGCCCGGCCCGAGCATGTCTCGGTGATCCGCATGGTGATCGGCGCCACCGAGAAGTTCCCTCGGCTGGGCCAAGCCTTCTTCGAGGCTGGGCCGGCCTGCGGCATCGCGCGGCTTGCCGGCTATCTCGACACCCAGGTCGCGGCCGGACGGCTGCGTGCGTCGGACACCGAGCTCGCCGCCAAGCATTTCCTGCATCTGTGCCAGGCGGGCTTGCTCACCCGCCTGCTCTTCGCCGCCGGCGAGCCTCCCCCCGAGGACGACAAGCGCCATCGCATCTCCGAAGCCGTGCGGGTTTTCCTCGCCGGTTACGGGGTTTGATCGGCCTATCCGCCATGTGGCCGCCGGGCGACATTCGCCGGCAATCCGCTCTTGCGTCTCCGGCAAAGCTTGCCAGCCGATGCGCGGGCTCGCAGGGTTCCGGCCTGTCTCGACGTCCCGGCTCTGCCGACCGTCCCGATTCCGTTCTTCGAGGTCCCCATGCGTCGCCTGATGCAGACCGTCGCTCTCGCGCTCGCGGGCGCCACCGTGTCGGCCTGCGCGCCCCACCCGATCGTGGCGCGCGATCCGCAGCCGCCGCCGTCGCCTGCCGAAGCCTACGATTGCGGCACCACGCGGCTGCCGCTCAACGCCGCGATCTCGAACTGTGCGCCCCGCTACCGCGAGGCACCGACGGTCCTGCAGTCGCGGGGCTGAGCGCAGTCCTTTCCGATGGAAGAGACGAGGCGCCGTTTACCCGGTCTGAGCGTTTCGGCGCCAGGATCGAGCACAGCCTGCCGGAGATCTGAGCCCGTGTCGCATCCCAGCCTTCTCGCCGCCGCGGCCCTGATCGGCCTGTCGCTCACCGGCCTCGCCCGTGCCGAGAGCCAGCTCGACCGGGCGAACCGCGCCGCCGCCGCCGGCCTGACCGTGCTGCAGGTCGACCCCGATCGCGGCCGCTTCATCGGCCGTCCGCTCGGCGCCGTGGCGCCCGGCCCAGGCGAGCGGATCGTCAACGCCGTGCCCGTCCCGCACGTGATGAACGGCGGCGGCTTCGGCCTCTCGGGCGCCGATTACTACAGCGACGCCAGCACCGAAGGCCGCCTCGGCCAGCGCCGGCACATCAACGAGCAGATCCTCGCACCGGCGTTGCGCGCTCCGCTGCGGTAAGCGACGCGAACCACACGACATCGTCGGCGCTGAATTCCGTCGTGCGCTGACGCGTGAAGACTATCCCCGGTCGCGACTGCCGAGCATGAAGGCGGCGAGGATCCGCGCTCATGCGGCTCCTGTCCGTGGAGCCCCCCGTGCTGCGCCTCGCCTTCGCCTGTCTCGCCTCGTCCATCACCCTGTCACGGGCCTTTGCAGGGTTCCCCTGCGACGAACTGCGGGCCGAGCGGAATTCCACCTACAAGGACGCCGGCTACTGCTTCAAGACGGCCCAGGCGATCCGCGAATTCGGCAATGCCGACTGCCGTTACGACGACATAGCCGACGTCCCCCTTTCGGCCGCCGACCGCAAGAAGATCGCCGAGATCGTCGCCGATGAGCGCCGGAACGGCTGCCCGCGCTGAGCGAGGCCGGTCCGCCGCGCCTTCTCCGGGTGCTTTGGAGCCGTCACGGCATGATTTATCCTGCCGGCCCCGATCGCTCGTCCGCGACGAGGCCCGGCGGGCTGGATCGCATGCAGCGCCGTCTCGAAGATTCGTTGCGGCCCAGCGACGCTCCAGTCACTGCAACGTGCCGTTCCGGCGTGGCTTCGGACGCACGAGATTGCGATCGATTCCAATATTTCGCAGTCGCAATAAAGTTGGCGCTGCGTTGCACAACAAGACCGGAAAAGAATCAGAATTATTCGTGATTTACGCAGCGCAAAAATAAGTGCTGCGGAAGCGTAACCACCGTTTGCGCTTTACGCTGAAGTTTGGCAATCAAGGCCCGCTCTTCCGGGGAGGAGCGTCCTGACCCGAGCAACCGTCCCGTGACCGAAAAGGTCAAGCTCGGCAAACACGAATGAATAGGCCAAGGACGAACGCATGACCGCATTGTTGCTGATCATCCTGGGCGGGCTCTGTGCCGTCGCCTATGGAATCGTCACGATCCGAGACGTGATGAAACGCGACGCCGGCACCGCCCGCATGCAGGAAATCGCCGGTGCGATCGCCGAGGGTGCCCAGGCCTATCTCAAGCGCCAATACGCGACGATCGGCATCGTCGGCATCGTTCTCTTCGTGGCGCTGGCCTATTTCCTCGGGCTCAAGGTCGCCGTCGGCTTCCTGATCGGCGCCGTGCTCTCGGGCGCGGCCGGCTTCATCGGCATGAACGTCTCGGTGCGCGCCAACGTCCGCACCGCCCAGGCCGCGACGACCTCCCTCGGCGGCGGCCTCGACGTCGCTTTCAAGTCCGGCGCCGTCACCGGCATGCTGGTCGCCGGCCTCGCGCTCCTCGGGGTCGCGATCTACTACCTCTACCTCACCCGCGTCGCCGGTCTCGAGCCCGCCAGCCGTGAGGTCATCGACGCCCTGGTGGCCCTCGGCTTCGGCGCCTCGCTGATCTCGATCTTCGCCCGCCTCGGCGGCGGTATCTTCACCAAGGGCGCAGACGTCGGCGGCGATCTCGTCGGCAAGGTCGAAGCCGGTATCCCGGAAGACGACCCGCGCAACCCGGCCACCATCGCCGACAACGTCGGCGACAATGTCGGCGATTGCGCCGGCATGGCCGCCGACCTGTTCGAGACCTACGCCGTCACCGTCGTCGCCACCATGGTGCTCGCCGCGATCTTCTTCGCGGGCCAGCCCATCCTCGAAGCGATGATGCTCTACCCGCTCGCCATCGGCTCGGCCTGCATCCTCACCTCGATCGCCGGCACCTACGCGGTGAAACTCGGCGCCAACCAGTCGATCATGGGCGCGCTCTACAAGGGCCTGATCACCGCGGGCGTGCTCTCCATCGGCGCCATCGCCATCGTGAACTTCGCTCTGTTCGGCGGCTTCGGCACCACCTTTAAGACCAGCACCGGCGTGAACCTCACCTCCGGCGGTCTCTTCGGCTGCGCGGTGATCGGGCTGGCCATCACGGCGCTGATCGTGGTGATCACGGAGTACTATACCGGCACCAACTTCCGTCCGGTGAAGTCGATCGCGAACGCGTCCGTCACCGGCCATGGCACCAACGTGATCCAGGGCCTTGCGGTCTCGCTCGAATCGACGGCGCTGCCGGCCATCGTCATCGTGGCGGGCATCATCTCGACCTACGCGCTCGGCGGCCTGTTCGGCATCGCCATCGCGGTCACCGCGATGCTGGCACTGGCCGGCTTCATCGTGGCGCTCGACGCCTTCGGCCCCGTCACCGACAATGCCGGCGGCATCGCCGAGATGGCAGGCCTGCCCTCCGACGTCCGCAAGGCCACCGACGCCCTCGACGCGGTCGGCAATACCACCAAGGCCGTCACCAAGGGCTACGCCATCGGCTCGGCGGGCCTCGGCGCCCTGGTGCTGTTCGCCGCCTACACCTCGGACCTGGACTACTTCATCGCGAATTCCGACAAGTACCCCTTCTTCAAGGGCGTCAGCGTCGATTTCTCGCTCTCCAACCCCTACGTCGTCGTCGGCCTGCTGCTCGGCGGCCTGATCCCGTTCCTGTTCGGCGGCATGGCCATGACCGCGGTCGGCCGCGCCGCCGGCGCGGTGGTCGTCGAGGTGCGCCGCCAGTTCAAGGAGAAGCCCGGCATCATGCAGGGCACGGACCGTCCCGATTACGGCCGGGCCGTCGACATGCTCACCCGCGCTGCGATCAAGGAGATGGTGATCCCGTCCCTGCTGCCGGTGCTCTCGCCGATCGTCCTGTTCTTCCTGATCCAGCTGATCGCCGGAAAGAGCCAGGCCTTCGCGACCGTCGGCGCCAGCCTGCTCGGCGTGATCATCACCGGCCTCTACGTCGCGATCTCGATGACCTCGGGCGGCGGCGCCTGGGACAACGCGAAGAAGTCCTTCGAGGACGGCTTCACCGACGACAACGGCGTCACCCATCACAAGGGCTCGGAGGCGCACAAGGCCTCGGTCACCGGCGACACCGTCGGCGACCCCTACAAGGACACGGCCGGCCCCGCCGTGAACCCGGCGATCAAGATCACCAACATCATCGCCCTGCTGCTGCTGGCGATCCTCGCCCACCAGTAGCCGGACATAACCAGCCAAACGAAAAAGCCCGCCCCGATCTCTCGGAGCGGGCTTTCTGCTGGCCGCGGAACCGCGACGCCAGCTCCTGAAAAATCAGTCGCAGGTCTCTTTCTTGACGGTCTTGGTGTCGCCCGCGTCGTTCTCCTTGCGGACCGTCTTCGAGACGCAGCCGTCGCCGTGCTCCTTGACGGTGACCGACTTCGACTCGGTGGAGGGACGGTCGACCACGACGTCGTCGCGGCGCTCGATCACGGTGGTCTGGGCCTGAACGGCCGAGACGCCGAGCAGGGTCAGGGTGGTGGCTGCAGCGAGGAGGGTCTTGCGCATGGTTTGCTCCGGTCGGGATGATCGGAGCGAAGAACGACCAAGACGTCGCAACCGTTCCGGGCGATGCGATCGACCGACCAATCAGTCGTCGGTATCGGCGCCCGCATAGACGGCTTCCGCGCCCATGCCGTCCTCCAGCATCATGCGGGCGCGGGCGCGCAGCTTCTCCGTCTCGCTCTTGAGCTGGCCGCAGGCGGCGAGGATGTCGCGGCCGCGCGGCGTGCGCACCGGCGAGGCGTAGCCGGCATCGAACACGATCTGCGAGAAGCGCTCGATCCGGCTCCAGTCCGAGCAGGCATAGGCGCTGCCGGGCCAGGGGTTGAACGGGATCAGGTTGATCTTGGCCGGGATGTCGCGGAGCAGCTCGACCAGTTCATAGGCGTCGTCGTCGCTGTCGTTCACGCCCTTCAGCATCACGTACTCGAAGGTGATGCGGCGGGCGTTGCTCAGGCCCGGATAGTCGCGGCAGGCCTGGAGCAGCTGCGCGATCGGGTATTTGCGGTTCAGCGGCACGAGTTCGTTGCGCAGCTCGTCGCGGACGGCGTGCAGCGAGATTGCCAACGACGCGTGCGACTCCTCGCCGAGGCGGGTCATCTGCGGGACGACGCCGGAGGTCGAGACGGTGATGCGTCGGCGGGAGAGGCCGATGCCCTCCTGGTCCGTCATCACCTGGACGGCGTCGATCACGGCGTCGACGTTGTAGAGTGGCTCGCCCATGCCCATGAACACGACGTTGGTGACGAGCCGGCCGGCTTCGCCGGTGCTGCCGGCATTGCGCACGGGCTCCAGGCCCGGCCAGTCGCCGAGGCGGTCGCGGGCTAGGATCAGCTGCGAGACGATCTCGGCGGCCGAGAGGTTGCGCACGAGGCGCTGCGTGCCGGTGTGGCAGAAGGTGCAGGTGAGCGTGCAGCCGACCTGGGACGAGACGCAGAGCGTGCCGCGGTCGGGCCCGGGGATGTAGACGCACTCGATCTCGGCGCCGCGATTGTGCTCCTGCACGTTCGTCGGCGCCATGCGGAGCAGCCACTTGCGGGTGCCATCGCGAGAAATCTGCTCACTGACGACCTCGGGCCGGTCGAGGGTAAACGTCTGGGCCAGCAGCGCCTTCAGGCTCTTGCCGAGATTGGTCATCGCGTCGAAGTCGGTGGCCCCGCGCAGGTAGATCCAGTTCCAGAGCTGGCTGCCACGCATCCGCGCCTCGCGCTCGGACACGCCGATGCCGAGCAGCGCTTCCTTGAGACCGGCGCGCGTCAGGCCGACGAGGGAGGTCTTGCCGCTGAGCGCGAGGGGCTCCGGCCGGAAGTCGGGCGTCTTCTCGATCGGAGAGATTGCAGTCGGCTCGCGCCGGGCGGTGTCGAACGACGCCGTCGCCATTGCTTCGATAACCTTGGGACGTTTGGAATGACGTTCCTATAGGCGATCTCGGTCGCGAACGCGAATGGATCGCGCGGCGCGGCCGGCTCACATCGGCATCGCATCGTTCACCCGAACCTCCTGCCGACAACCGCCCGGCGTCGCCGGCACGACCGCCGCCACGTCACTCCGCTCGATCATCGATCTGGTTCCGATCAACGTTTTACCGATAAGGTACATATTTTCCGAATACACCGGCCGATGTAGAAGCGTTTCTACTTCGTTCGAATTTCATGGCACCATGCAGTGCCGGCTCGTCAGATAATAATTTCCTATTGCAACTAGAAATATATCGATCGATTGAAAAACGATTCCCACCTCGCGGCCGTCATCGGCGCAATATTGATAGAGCGGTCGCATCTCGGGAGCCCGAACTGATCGTGATCCGGGGTCTGTTTACGTCTTCGAAAACGCACGGGTGTAAACTCGGCTTGTCAACACTGGGCCGGGAGCCGCCGTCGCCACGATGCTATCGTCGATCGAAAGGGGCCTTGCACGGCCCTGGTATCGCCTTCGCCTGCCGGAGCCTCTCGAAGCGCGCTACGCCGCGCAGGGCGCCGCGGGCAGTGCGCGGCGTATCCGCTCCTGGCTTCTCGTCTTCATCGCCTTCAACGTGCTCTCGGTGAAGGTCGATCTCGACATGTTCGGTGCCGAGGCGGTGGTCGTTCCGGCGGCGCTGACGCTGTGCCTGTTCGTGCCGTTGGCACTGCTCGCCATCCTCGCCCTGCGCCACGATGCGCCGCCGGCGCGGCAGACCGCCGCCGTGATGGTCACAAGCCTCGTCGACATGGCAATCACGCTCAACAGCGCCCTGATTGCCCCGGGGCGGCATGCCGACGTCTACCTGATCCTCGCCGCGATCATCCCGCTCGTCGTCGGCATGATCGCGGCGCTCTCGTTCCGGCACGCGATCCTCTATTGCGGCACCTGCTTCGCCCTGTACGTGACGGCTGTCGTCGGGTTGGAACTCGGTGGCCCCGATGGGGTCGGCATTCCGCTTCTCGTCGCGAGTCTGATCCTGGTGCCGTTGAAGCTCGCCTACGCCCACGAATGGGAAACGAAGCAGAGCTTTCTGCTCGGATTGCGCGAGCAGATGCAGGCGGACGCGCTGACCGAGGCCAATTCCCGTCTGACCGTACTCTCCGAGACCGACCCGCTGACGGGCATCGCCAACCGCCGGCTGTTCGGCGAGCGCCTGGGGTCGGCTTGGGAATCCGCGATCGGAGAACGCGGCTGGCTCGGGCTCGCCCTGATCGACGTCGATCACTTCAAGGCGTTCAACGATGCGGCCGGCCATGCCGAGGGGGACCGCTGCCTGCGCGAGGTGGCCGGGGCTCTCCACTCCGCCGTGACGGCGCGGGGCGGTCTGCTGGCGCGCTACGGCGGCGAGGAGTTCGTCGCGCTGTTGCCGGACGCGACGCCCGAGGCGGTGATCGCGGCCGGAGAGGCGCTGCATCGGGCGATCGCGGAGCTCGCCCTGCCCCATCCGGGATTTCGGGGCGATGCGGTGGTCAGCGCGAGCGTCGGGGTGACCTCCGCGCATGGGGCGACGCGGCGATGGGGCGTCGGTCCGGACGATCTCCTCGCGGCGGCCGACCGGGCGCTCTACGAGGCCAAGCGCAACGGACGCGATCGGGTCGAGGCGGCCTGCGTTCGGAGCGGCGCTCCGGCGCTGGCGGCCTGAGCAGCCGTAGGACTTCGCACGACGGACGCGAAACCTATCGGCGCTCCAGCAGCGCCTCGACCTCGGCCTGCTCGGCCTGCGAGAGCCCGGCGGCCTTCGTCGGCGCGCGCCGACGCGACAGCCGCCAGATGCCGAAGCCACCGAGCAGCACCGCCAGCAGCGGCGTCAGCCAGAGCAGCAACGTGTGCCAGCCGAAGACCGGGCGCAGCAGTACGAACTCGCCGTAGCGCGCCACCAGATAATCGACGACCTGGTTGTTGCTGTCGCCAGCGGTGAGGCGCTCGCGCACGATCACGCGCAGATCCTTGGCGAGCGGCGCATCGGAATCGTCGATCGACTGGTTCTGGCAGACGAGGCAGCGCAGGCCTTCCGAGATGTGGCGCGCGCGGGATTCGAGGACGGGGTCCTTCAGGACTTCGTCGGGCTGGACGGCATGGGCGGGGGCAGCTGCTGTGAGAGCAAGCATGAGAGCCAGCAGCAGTTGCCTGCTCCACGCGGTCTGCACGCCCCCACGATCTTCACGCCGAGGTGCTCCGAAGGCGCCGCGAAGCACCCCTGAACGCCGATGCCAACCGGCGTGGGAGGTTTGGACCACAGATCGGCCGTGCTTCGAGGCCGCTGCGCGGCACCTCAGCATGAGGGACCGTGTGATTGCCATCGGCCGGCCGTGCCAGCGGAGCGTCGAGGGCCTCATTCCGCCGGCACCGCGTGCGGGGGCAGTTTTGCGCGGGCCTTGGCCGGGGCGCCGACGCGCATGCGGCGGTCGGTGAGGGAGAGGGCGCCGCCGAGCGCCATCACCACCGCGCCGAGCCAGATCAGCAGGATCAGCGGCTTGTAGTAGAGGCGCAGGCCGATGGCGCCGTCGGGCAGGACCTCGCCGAGGCTGGCATAGACCTGGCTGACGCCGATGGTCATCAAGCCGGATTCCGTCACCGTCATTTTTCGTGAGGGATAGAAGCGTTTGCCGGTCTCCACGGGGCCGACGGTGTCGCCCTTGGCGGTGCGCACGGTCAGGAAAGCCGCGGTCTCCTCGTAATTCTCGCCGGATTGCGGACCGACCTTGTCGAGCGTCGCGACGTAGGGGCCGACCGCGAGGCTCTGGCCCGGCTTCAGCGTGCCGAGGCCTTCCACCGCCCAGCTCTGCGCGGCGATGCCGATCACCACGACGCCGACGCCGGCATGGGCGAGTGCCGTGCCCCAGGCGGAGCGCGGCAGGCCGAAGGCGCGACGCGCGACGGTGCCGAGATCGCGCGAGCGGCTGGCGCCGTAGCCGCGGGACCGTGCGATGATCTCGAGGGCCGAGCCGATGATGAGGTAGGCGCCGAGGCCGATGGCGACGGGCGCCATCACCGGGCCGCCCCAGGTGTAGGCCGCGGTACCGATGCCGACCACGAAGGCGAAGGCGAAGGCCGCGAAAAGGCGCTGCGCGGCCGCGGCGACGTCGCCGCGCTTCCACGCGAGAGACTGGCCGAAGGGCACGATCAGGAGCAGCGGGATCGCCAGCGGCACGAAGGTCCAGTTGAAGAAGGGTGGTCCGACGGAGATCTTCTCGCCGGTCAGCATCTCCAGCAGCAGCGGGTAGAGGGTGCCGACGAGTACGGTGGCGCAGGCGGCGACCAGGAAGAGGTTGTTCATCACCAGCGCGCCCTCGCGGGAGATCGGCGCGAACAGGCCGCCCTGGCGGAGCGACGGCGCGCGCCACGCGAACAGCGTCAGCGAGCCGCCGATGAACAGCACCAGGATCGCGAGGATGAACACGCCGCGAGTCGGGTCCGAAGCGAAGGTGTGGACGGAGGTCAGCAGCCCCGAGCGCACGATGAAGGTGCCCATCAGCGACAACGAGAAGGTCAGGACCGAGAGCAGCACCGTCCAGACCTTGAGGGCGTCGCGCTTCTCCATGACGACGGTGGAGTGCAGCAGCGCGGTGCCGGCGATCCAAGGCATCAGCGAGGCGTTCTCGACCGGATCCCAGAACCACCAGCCGCCCCAGCCGAGCTCGTAATAGGCCCAGTAGGAGCCCATCGCGATGCCGAGCGTCAGGAAGACCCAGGCGGTGAGCGTCCAGGGCCGGACGGCCCGCGCCCAGACGGCGTCGATGCGCCCGTCGATGAGTGCGGCGGCGGCGAAGGCGAAGGTGATCGAGAAGCCGACATAGCCGAGGTACAGGAGCGGCGGATGCACCGCGAGCCCGAAATCCTGCAGCAGCGGGTTGAGGTCGTTGCCCTCCAGCGGCGCCGGGGCGACCCGGTCGAACGGGTTCGAGGTCGTGATGATGAACAGCACGAACACGAAGGTGATCAACGCCTGCACGGCCAGCGTGTTGGTGCGGAGCACCGGCGGCACCGAGTTCCTGGCGACCGCGACCATGGCGCCGAACAGCGACAGGATCAGGACCCAGAGCAGCATCGAGCCCTCGTGGTTCCCCCAGACGCCGGAGATCTTGTAGATCAGCGGCTTCAGCGTGTGCGAGTTCTCGACGACGTTCTTGACCGAGAAGTCGGACATCACGTGGGCGTAGGTGAGTGCCCCGAACGCGAACAGGATGCAGGCGAAGACGCCGAGCGCCGCCGGCACGGTCGTCTCGCGGAGCGTCTCGTCGCCGGAGCGCGCTGCCCAGACGGGCATCGCCGCCTGGATGACGGACAGCGCCAGCGCCAGGGCTAGAGCGAAGTGGCCGACCTCAACGATCACGACGGGCGTCCTTGTTTCGCTGAAAGTCGTGCGCGTGAACCCTCTCCCCTCTGCGGGAGAGGGTGGCCCACGAAGTGGGTCGGGAGAGGGGAGCGACGTTTCTGGACAGGGCGC
>NZ_BJZT01000016.1 GCF_007992175.1 Methylobacterium haplocladii
TCTTCCACGGAACCGGAGCAGCGAAAAAGCATCACCGTTCGCTGCGCTTGCCGAGCGACGTGTCCGGGCTCTCGGCTTTCACCGGCTTGCCGTCCTTGCCCTCCTGCCAGCGCCCCTGCGCCTTCAGCGCGTCGGCGACCTCGCGGGGCATGTAGGATTCGTCGTGCTTCGCCAGCACCGTATCCGCGCGAAACGTACCTCCGGTGTCGAGCGTGCCCTCGGCGACGACGCCCTGGCCCTCGCGGAACAGGTCGGGCAGCAGGCCCTTGTACTGTACCGGAATCGTGCCCTTGGTGTCGGTCACGGCAAAATCGACGGTCTGGTCGGGGCCACGCTTGAGCGAGCCATCGAGGACGAGGCCGCCGAGCCGGAAGCGGGTGCCCGGCGCGACGCCCTGGGCGGCGACCTCCGCGGGCGAGCGGAAGAACACGATCGCGCCGCTCATCTGCCAGAGGATCAGCCCGACGGCGACGGCGAGGACGCCTCCGCAGGAGGCGATCAGGGTGAGGCGGCGGCTCTTTCGGGTCACGGTTCCGTCCCGGTGCGTCGGCACTCCACACGCTGAGGGCGAGCGAGCCTGACGTCGTTCTAAACTATTGCCTCCGGTTTCCGACGCCCCGGCCGCTGGGTCAAGTTTTTGGGGCGGGACCGATTGTCAGGGGCAGGGACGCGTCAAGGCTTGGCTGCAACGGTCTTGAGGTCGAGGTCGCGCCCGAGTGCGTCGAGCCGCTGGACCGCGCTCCTGTCCGCCGCGAGCGCCATGCGTGCCCGATCGAGGGCACCGGTCGCGGCGTCACGATCGCCGAGCGCGGTGTAGGAGCGCACCAGCCGCATCCACTCGTCGGCGCTGCCGCCCTTGGCGGCGAGGCGGCGGTCGAGTCCGGCCACCATGCCGCGGATCGCCTGCTCGCGCTCCTCCGGGGGCATGGCCTGGATCGCGGCAGCGGGCGCCCCGCCCGACTCCATGCCCGGCGAAGCCGGCGCATCCGACGGCATCATGGCCTGGGCCGGAGCTTCCTCCGGCGACGGGGTGGTACCACCGGCATCGCCCTGGCGGCCGGGCTCGGCGAGGTCGAGTTCCTTCGCCTCGGCTTCGAGGCGGGCGAGGGCCTGGGCATCCTGGGCCAGGGCCGTGCGGCCGCGGCCCAGGGCCTCACGCGCCTTGTCGCGCTCGCCGAGCGCCCCGTAGGAGCGCACCAGCCGCATCCACTCGTCGGCACTGCCGCCTTGCTGGGTCAGCCGTCGGTCGAGCCCCTCGACCATGCCGCGGATCGCGGCCATGCGCTCGTTCGGCGGCAGCGACTGGAGATTGGCGGCCGGGCCGGCGGCAGGCTTGGGGTCGTCCGGTTTCGCAGCGGCGTTGGCCTCCGCCTCGGCCTTCGGGGCTTGGGCGGAGGGCGCAGCCTCGCCCTTCAGGCGGGCCAGGTTCGCGCGCACCATCGGCATCCAGGGCGCGTCTTCGGGACCCTGGGCGGCCAGAGCTTCGAGTCGCCGGGCGGCGGCGGCGTCATCACCGGCGAGTTCGTCGCCGCGGGCGAGATAGAACTGGGGCTTGGCCGTCTTCGGATCGAGCACCAGCGCGCGTTCGAACAGTTTTCGCGCCTGCGGCGAGACCGCGCCCTCGCCAGCCGCGACCAGGGCCTCGCCCCAGTTCGCCAGCCGCTCCGGGTCCTCGCCCTGGATCCGCACCAGCTGCTCGAAGGCGCGGGCGGCATCGTCGAAGCGGCCGAGCCGCATGTAGACGGGGGCGATGACGGCCCAGCCGCGGGCATCGTTCGGGTTCGAGGCGAGCTTCGCCTCGACTTGGCCGATCGCCTTGAGCACGCCCTCGCCGCCCTGCTGCGCGGCCTTGCGGTCGGCATCGGTCTGCGAGGGGAGGTTGGGGGAGCCGTAGAGTCCGTAGACGACGAGCGCCACGAGCGGCACCGTCGAGAGGGCGAAGGCGGAGGCCGCGCGGCGCTGGCGCAGATGCGGCTCGGCGATCGGCGCGGCGTCCCCGGTCCGACCCTCGCGGCTGGCGCGCAGCAGGCGGCGGGCGGCTTCGGTGCGGGCGGCCTCGGCCTCGGCGGGGCCAATCAGGCCGCGGCCGAGGTCGCGCTCGATCTCTGCGAGCTGGTCCTCATAAAATCCGGTCTCGGTGGCGAGACCGGCCTCTCCCGTGGTGGCCGGCGTCGCCTTGCGCCGGCGCGCCAACGGCCAGAGGAGAGCGAGCACGGCCGCACCGGTCATGATCGCCAGGATGAACCAGATCGCCGTCATTACAGTCCAGAAAGCCGCGGACCCATCGCTGCCGCAAATGCGGACTTAACACAGGTCATACGGCGCGTAACGGCGGCGGATTGGAGCGGTGGTCGCGTTGCGTTGACATGAACCGGCGGCAACTTCGCTCGACGAGCCCCTAGAGGCTGTTATGGACCTGCTGCCAGTAGAGCGGCCTTTTTGAGCATGAGGCAGACGAACGCGACGATGTGCAGGTCTGCCAGCGTGCTGGCGTAGCGCTCGTAGTCTTTGACGAGGCGTCGGAAGCGACTGGCCCAGGCAAAGGAGCGCTCGACGACCCAGCGCCTGGGCAGCAGCACGAAGCCGCGCTTGACCTCGGACAGCTTGACGACTTCCAGTTCGATGCCGTGTTCGCGTGCGGCCGTGGCCGGGTTCTCGCCGGTGTAGCCCTGGTCGACGAAGGCGATCTCGACGCTGTCGTCGGTGGCGGCCTGCACGGACTTGGCCAGCCGCCCGACCTGGGCACGATCATCGGCATTGGCCGGGGTGACGTGCAGGGCCAGAAGGTGTCCGAGCGTGTCGACGGCCATGTGCAGCTTCGAGCCCTGCTTGCGCTTGGCCCCGTCGTAGCCGGCCCGCTCGCCGCTCTCGGGCGTCGCGCGTAGCGTGCGGCTGTCAAGGATGGCAGCGGTGGGATCCGCCTTGCGCCCGGCGGCCAGACGCAGCACGGCGCGAAGATCCTCGGCCAGTTGCTCGAAGCAACCCGCCGCATGCCAGCGCTGAGACTGCTGATAAACCGCCGCCCAGGGCGGCAGATCGTTGGGCATCCAGCGCCACGGTGCGCCCGTTTTCACAACGTAGCGCAGCCCGTTGAACACCTCGCGCAGCGGATGCTCGCGCTGGCCCGCGTCCTCGCGCACCAGCGTCAGATACGGCGCGACCAGCGCCCATTCGTCGTCGGAGACGTCGGAGGGATAGGCTTTCCGGATCAGGCTCATGCCTGAGCATCTGAGTCACCGGCCTGAGAGGTCCATAACAGCCTCTAGCGCTGCGCCGTCACCGCCGGCGCGTCGCCGGGCACCTCGAGCACGGCGCGCAAGCCCCCGAGCGTCGCCGCTTCGAGCCGGAAGCGGCCGCGATAGAGCGCGGCGAGGTCGGCGACGATGGAGAGGCCGAGGCCGGAGCCCGGCTTCGACTCGTCGAGCCGCCGCCCACGAGCCAGCACCGCGGCGCGATCCTCCTCGGGCAGGCCGGGGCCGTCGTCCTCGATGGTGACGAGGAGCCGCGCAAAATCCTGCTCGCCGACGGGCTCGGCCGTAATGGCGACGCGCCCGTTCGCCCATTTCGAGGCGTTGTCGACGAGATTGCCGACCATCTCCTCGAAATCCTGGCGCTCGCCGCGGAAGCGCAGGCCCTCGGGCACGTGCACCTCGTAGGCGATGTCCTTGTCGCGATAGATCTTGCCGAAGGTCCGCACGAGGCCGGCGAGCGCCGGCTCGATCTCGGTGGAGGTGCCGAGCGTGCCTGCGAGCGCGGCGGCGCGGGCGCGGTCGAGGTGGTAGTTGACCTGGTCGCGCATGACCGCGGCCTGCTCGCGGATCTTTTCGGCGAGTTCCGGCGGGGCGTCGCTCGCACTGACCTCGTTGACGATGATCGAGAGCGGCGTCTTGAGCGCGTGGGCGAGGTTGCCGACCTGGGTGCGGGCGCGCTCCAGGATCTCGCGATTGGTCTCGATCAGCAGGTTGGTCTCGCTCGCCAGCGGCGCGATGTCGTGCGGGTACTCGCCGGGGATGTGGTGCGCCTCGCCGCGCCGGATGGCGCCGAGTGCCGCCCGCAACCGCTTCAGCGGCGCGAGGCCGAAGCGGATCTGCAGCAGCGCGGTGAGCGCCAGGGAGAGGCCGAGCAGGCCGAAGGTCACCGAGAGCGAGAAGCGAAAACGATCCACGTCGTTGACGATCTCGTCGGCGGGGCCGGCGACGCGCACGGTATAGCGCCCCTCCTGGCCGACATCGACGTCGCGCTCGACGATGCGCAGCAGCCGGTCGTCCTGCCCATGGCCGTAGCCCTGGCGGATCTGCCCGATCGTCGCCGTGCCGGCCTGGTCCGGCCCTTTCAACGGCACGCCCACCAGGGAGCGCGAGGTTCGCAGGTCCCGCGGCTTCGCATCCGGATGCCCGACCTGCCAGTACCAGCCCGACAGGGGCAGGTCGAAACGCGGATCGCCCAGCGCAAAGGAGCGCGCCTCGGGATCGTTCGGGCTGACGAGATCGGTGGCGAGGTTGTTCGCGTAGACCAGCAACCGGCTGTCGAAGGAGCGCTCGGTGTTTTCACGATACAGTGTCGTGAGGATCCAGGCGGCGATGACGAGGATCGCCGCGCTCGACAGCAGCGCCGACACCGCGAGCCGCACGCCGATCGAGCGACGGCGCATGGGCAGCCAGGAGAAGCGGTCGGTCATGGGCGCGGGTCAGTCATCGCTGAATTGTGTAGATTGATCGGCCGGCTTATGTACACCGCCGACGAGCGAGGTAACGGAATGGCCCTGCACATTCGCGACAAGGAAGCCGACCGGCTGATCCGGAAGCTGGCGGCTAGCAGAGGTATCCCGCTCACGGAGGCCGTAAAATCGGCCGCACGCGACGCTTTGGAGCGCGACGCGAAGACGCCCGATCTCTGGGAGCGGCTGCAACCCTTGCTCGACAGCGTCGCGGCGCGAGGATCGACGGGCCTTGAGGCCGACAAGGCATTCTACGACAGCCTGAACGACGAGTGATGTTCGTCGACGCTTCTGCCCTGGTGGCGATCGTCACGCGTGAGCCGGACGCGTCCACTTTGGTCCGTCGAATCCAAGAGGCCGCCGAGCCGATCACATCGCCACTCGCGCTCTACGAGGCCGCGATGGCCATCAGTAGGAAGATCAAGGGCGGTCCGCGTGCTGCCAAAGACGATCTCGGCTCCCTCCTGGCACTCGTCGGTGTCCGCGTCGTGCCGATCACACCGGAGGATGCCGACCAAGCGCTCGCGGCTCACGAGCAATACGGCAAAGGAGCAGGCCATCCCGCTCGCCTGAACATGGGCGATTGCTTCGCCTACGCCGTCGCCAAGGGCCATGGCGTGAGCCTGCTCTACAAAGGCGAAGACTTCATCCACACCGACCTCGGCGGCATGTGAAGGAGTCACCCCTTCGTCTGCGCCCCATCCACCAGATAGCCCAATCCCCGCACGGTCTGGATCAGGTCCACCGCCAGCTTCTTCCGCAGCCGCCCCACAAACACCTCGATGGTGTTGGAATCGCGGTCGAAATCCTGGTCGTAGAGGTGCTCGGTCAGTTCGGCGCGCGAGACCACGCGGCCGGTGTGGTGCATCAGGTAGGAGAGCAGGCGGTATTCGTGGCTGGTGAGCTTGATCGGGTTGCCATCGACGAAGACGCGGCCGGAACGGGTGTCGAGCACCACCGAGCCGCAGGCGATCTGGGAGGTGGCGTGGCCGGCGACGCGGCGCAGGATGGCGCGGACGCGCGCCATCAGCTCCTCCATGTGGAAGGGCTTGGTGACGTAGTCGTCGGCGCCGGCATCGAAGCCGTCGACCTTGTCCGACCAGCGGTCGCGGGCGGTGAGGATGATGACGGGGGTCTTCACGCCGGCCCGGCGCCAGTTCTGCAGCACGGTGACGCCGTCGGTCTTGGGCAGGCCCATGTCGAGGATGATGGCGTCGTAGGGCTCGCTCTCGCCCAAGAAGCCGCCCTCCTCGCCGTCGAAGGCCTTGTCGGCGACGTAGCCGGCCTCCTCCAGCGCCTTCACCACCTGCCGGTTGATGTCCCGGTCGTCCTCGACGACGAGCAGACGCACCTCAACAACTCCCCGATTGGCGCCGTCCCCACGGCGACACGCTCACGTTACTGTCCATGCACCTGACCGGACTGGGCGTCCACCATCACCTGAACGAACTGACCGTCGCGCCGGAGCGCCGTGAGCACGTAGACGAGAGCGTCCTCGTGTCGGCACAGGCTGGCGCGCTGGATCTCGGAGCGCGGATAGGCCTGGCGTGCGGCCCGGATCGCGGCGATTGGCGCGATCACGCGCTTCTCGGCGACGGATTCGCGCATGTCGGCCGGCGAGAGGCAGCTCTCGACCCTTGCAACCGGCTGCGCCTTGGCCGGGGCAGGCGCCTCGGTCTCTTCGGCGAGCGTGCCGACGGCCCCCGTCGCGATCACCGCGACGGCTGAGACGGCAAGCAGCATGGCGAGCGCGTGATGCATGGTGCATCCTTGTCCGGCCAAGCCACTGAATGCGTGCTGAATGGGCGTCGCCATCCGGGATCTGAGAAGGTTCATCCACCTGCGCCGTGTCCAAGACTCGACATAAGGTCGCCGGGCCTGGACGGTTCCATGCCGCCGGCGCGGCCCGGGTCGGATCCACGAGGCACGCGGTCGTCTTGGCATGCGGCCCGTTCACGCATCGGCGCCGAGACGTTCGGCGAGCCGGTTCAAATTGGCCCGCAGTGCGGAGCTCGCGAGGTCCTGCAGGTCGACATGGTCCAGAGCGGCCTTGCGGAGGGCCAGCACCGAGAGATCGAAGGCGGCGCGCGCCACGCGCAGCCGGCCGGCGGCGGCCGCGCGGCGAACGCGTGTGCGGCCCTGCGGTCGCCGGGCCGCATCGGGCTGCTGGCGCGTGAAGAAGCGGGTCATGCCGGTGGTCTCCGGGTCGGTGGGCCATCAGGACCGGCCAGCCAGTGGGCGTCGCCCAGCCGGCGCAGGATCTCGTCGAATTTCTCGCGCGACCGCTCGTCGCTCCGGTCGACACCGCGGGCGATCTCGCTGGAGAGCCGGGTGAGGTCTTCGAGCACGCGGGTGCGGCTCTCCAGCGCGGCCGCGACGGCGGCGTTGGTCTGCGAGGCGCGCTCCAGAGCCGTCGCCGTCGTGCCGGTGTCCTCGATCCGGGCCTCCAGCGCCCGCAGATTCTCGCGATGGAGGTGGAGGCAGGCCAATCCCAACAACACCGCGACGATCCAACCGGCGCCCCCATCGGTGAACAGCAGGCGGATGGCCTCCAGGGCGATCTTGTCCACGGCCCGCCTCCGCTGTTCGGCGCGGCGCGCCAGACCGATGGGTCCGGCGCGCCGCGGTCGTTGGTTCAGGCCGCGCCGGATCGGCGCTTCAGCGCCGCGTCGAGTCCGGGCTTCAGGGTGTTGCCGGCATTGGCGGCCTCCTCCAGGGTCAGACCCCGAAAGATCTTTTCGGCGAGGCCGGTGGGGCCGCCGGCCGCCCGGATCAGCCAGGCCGGGGCCTGATCGAGCGCCCGCTGCACGGCGCGGGCGATCACGGCCGAT
>NZ_BJZT01000017.1 GCF_007992175.1 Methylobacterium haplocladii
GGTTCTGGTGACGATGGAGGAGGGGTCGGTCGGCGGCTTCGGGGCGATGGTGCTGCACCTGCTTGCAGGCCGCGGCGCGCTCGATGCGGGCAAGGTCCGGGTCCGGACGATGACGCTGCCCGACAGCTTCCAGGACCACGACAAGCCCGAGAAGATGTACGCCGAGGCCGGCCTCGACGCGGATGCCATCGTCAGGACCGTCAAGGCCGCGTTGCCGACAGGCAAAGTCTCCGGCGAGCCGGCAGTCGTGGGCCTCGCCGGCCGCCGCTGATCGACGGTACCCCCTCTCCCCGCAAGCGGGGAGAGGCAATGCGCGGCTGCGGCCGCCGCAAACTCCAAGAAACTACTTGATCACCGAGCAGGCGACGCGGGGACCAGCGCCGCCGATCGGCTGGGCGGTGTGATCGTCCTCGTTGGCGTGGATGATCAGGGCCGAGCCGTCGCCGTCCTTGAGGCTGTCTTCGCCGGTGAGCGCCATCTCGCTCGTCACCTCGCCATTGGCCGAGCCGTCGGCGTTGGCGAAGAGGTTCGGCAGGTCGCCCTCGTCGGGACCGTCGGCGTTGAGCAGGCCGTGCGCGCGCTTGTCGTGGTTGACGTGCGCCTTCGACTTCTCGAACTTTTCCGGGTCCGAGCAATCGCCGACGGCGTGGAAATGCAGCCCGTGCCAGCCGGGCGCGAGGCCGCCGGCCTGGATCGTCACGCGGAGCACCAGGGCGTTCGCGCCGTCGCGGATCGTGATCTTCCCGATCGGCTCGTTCTTGCCGTTGACGATCGGGCTCTCGAAGGTCTGGACGGGGACGGGCGCTTCGTCCTTCTTGTCCTGTGCGATCGCAGGCAATGCGAGGCCCGCGAGCACGAGGGCGGCCGGTATGCATCTCATCGGGTGACTCTCCTTCACGTGACGGGCTAGGTAGGGGGCATGTGGGCTCGCAGACAGGGGCAGCCGGCAACACCTCACCCTTTCCCCGGATCCGACGACGTGCTTGCGATGACGGCCGAACGACAGCGCGCGGACCGGCTGCTGGTGGAGCGCGGCCTGTTCGAGAGCCGCGCCCGCGCCGTCGCCGCGATCCGGGCCGGCCTCGTCACCGCCGATGGCCGGACGGTTGAGCGCCCCGCGGATCTCGTGGCACCGGACGCCCGGATCGAGGCGAGCGCGCCGCATCCTTACGTCTCGCGCGGTGGCCTCAAGCTCGCGGCGGCGCTCGACGCCTTCGGCTTCGATCCGCGCGAAAGAACCTGCCTCGACATCGGCGCCTCGACCGGCGGCTTCACCGACGTGCTGCTGCGGCGCGGCGCCCGCCACGTCACCGCCCTCGATGTCGGACGCGACCAGCTCCACGCCTCGTTGCGGGCCGAGCCCCGCGTGACGAGCCTGGAGGGCACCGACATCCGCGGGCTCGACGCCGCCGCGCTCGGACGGGCGCCGGATCTCGTCACCATCGACGTCAGCTTCATCGCGCTGCGCCTCGTTCTGCCGGCGGCGGTCGCGCTGATGGCCGACGCCGCCGCGCTGGTGGCGCTGATCAAGCCGCAATTCGAGGCCGGGCGCGACCGGGTCGGCCGCGGCGGCATCGTCCGGGACGAAGCCGTCCACGCGGCGGTCTGCGACGAGGTCCGGGCCTGTCTCCAAGGGCTCGGGCTCGACGTCCTCGACGTCGTCCCCTCCCCCGTCGAGGGCGGCGATGGCAACCGCGAATTCCTGATCGGCGCAGGCAAGGGCACCAACACGTGACCGAGGGTTCGAGCGAGAGCGTCGCCATCACGCGCCTCGGCGCGCGCGGCGACGGGCTGACCGCCGATGGGCTGGCGGTGGCCGGCGCGCTGCCCGGCGAGCGGGTCTCGGTCCAGCGCGAAAACGGCCGGGCGCGGCTGCTCGCCGTCGAGCTGCCCTCCCCCGACCGGATCGATCCGTTCTGCCCGTATTACGGGGAGTGCGGCGGCTGCGCCGTGCAGCACCTCGCGCCCGAGCCCTACGCGGCCTGGAAGCGCGGCATCGCCGAGCAGGCGCTCTCCCAGGCCCATATCGATGCGGAGCTGCTGCCCCTCGTCGACGCGCACGAGGCGGGACGGCGTCGGATCACCCTGCATGTCCGCCGCGTCGACGAGGTCGCGCGGGCCGGGCTGATGGCGGCGCGCAGCCACGCGCTCGTGCCGATCGACAACTGCCCGATCACCGTGCCGGAGCTGCATCGCGCGCCGAAGGTCGCCGAAGCGCTCGCCGAGCATCTCGGCCGCGGCTCCAAACCCCTCGACGTACAGGCGACGGCCACCGAGGCCGGCCTCGACGTCGATATCCGCGGCCACGGTCCGGTGAGCGACAAGGCGCGCATCGCCCTCACCCGGCTCGCGGGCGACCTCGGCCTGGCGCGCCTCGCGCTGCATGGCGACATCGTCGTCGAGCTGCGCCCGCCGACGCTACCCTCGGGCGCGGCGCGGCTGATGCCGCCGCCCGGCGGCTTCCTCCAGGCGACGCAGGCCGGCGAGGCGTTGCTGACGGCCCTCGTCGTCGGTGCGATGGACAAGCGCGTGAAGCGCGTCGTCGACCTGTTCGCCGGCTGCGGCCCGTTCGCGCTCGCGCTGGCCCGTACGGCCGACGTGCTCGCGGTGGAGGGCGACGAGGCGGCCTTGCGCGGCCTCGACCGGGCCGCCCGTGCGATCCCAGCCCTACGCCGGATTACGCCCGAGCGCCGCGACCTCTTCCGCCGTCCGCTGCTGCCGATCGAGCTCGACCGCTTCGACGCCGTGGTGTTCGATCCGCCCCGCGCCGGCGCCCAGGCTCAGGTGCGCTGGCTCGCCGAATCCAAGGTGCCCCTCGTCGTCAGCGTCTCCTGCGATCCCGGCACCTTCGCCCGGGACGCCGCAACGCTGATCGCGGGCGGCTACCGGCTGGAGCAGGTCACGCCGGTGGACCAGTTCCGCTATTCCGGCCATGTCGAGCTGGTCGGCGTGTTTCGGCGCGAGGCGGTGCCGAAGAAGCGACGGCTGTAGGACCGGTTCCAGCAAATCGAATCGCATTGCGTGCGCCCCTCGCCCCGCTTGCGGGGAGAGGGGGATGCGCGCCACCGATCCTCCATCTGTTTCGGCCGGAATGCGCCTTAAAGCAGGCTCCCCTGCCCGCTATCGTTACTCGTCCCCGGCGCCGCCGCGCGGGGCTTCGGCGCCGGCCTGGCGACAGGCTCGACGAGGCCCGCGTCGTCGTTCCGGGCGTTGTTCACGCGGTCGCCGACCTGCACCATCGTCAGCCAGTCGTCGGGACAAGGCCGGCACAGACCGATCACGTCGCGCGGCTCGTTGCCCACCGTATCGAGCCAGCCGCCGATCGCCTCGGGCGACAAAATCGCCGGCATGCGCTCGTGGATCGCCGAGAGCGTGCCGTTGGCCCCGCAGGTGACGATGGTGGCCGTGTCGACCTCCGAGCCGTCGGCGCTCGACCAAGTCTCCCACAGGCCGGCGAGCGCCATCGGCGCACCGTCTGCGCGACGGATCAGGAACGGGGTCTTGGTCGCTCCTTTGCCCATACCTTCGCGCCGCCACTCGTAGAAGCCGTCGGCGAGGAAGACGCAGCGGCGGTGGCGCAGCGCGCCCCGGAACGTCGGCTTTTCGGCGAGCGACTCGACGCGGGCGTTGAAGATCAGCGGGAAATCCGCCGGATCCTTCAACCACGTCGGCCAGAACCCCCAGCGTACCAGATGGAAGTGCCGCGCGCCGTGCTCGGCCGTCACGATCGGCACGGGCTGGGTCGGCGCCACGTTGTGGCGGGCCGGGAAGTTCGGTGTCTCGGCGTAGTCGTAGAACCTCCGAAAGATCTCGGGGCTCAGGCTGATGACGTAGCGACCGCACATCGGCTGGATATGGGCGCGCTGCGGCCGGCGGATCAAGCCGCAGATGCGCCGCGCTTCCCGCCGGTCCCGCGGCCCGCCGGTCGCCGAGGATTGTATCCGGCCGGAATGCTCCCCGAAGAAGCGCGGCCGTACTGATCAGGCCATCGGATTGCGGTGGCGGATATTGACGTCGCGGGCGTTTCGGCAGGTGCCTTCGCCAAAAAAGGCCGTATTGTCCTGGGATCCGAAGCAGGCGCACGCGTGAGGTGCATCACGGATCGCGGGCGCTCGCACCGATGACGCGGACGGACAGGGAAGCACCGATGCCGGATCAGTCTCACGCCGTGACGCGCGTCCTGATGGTCTTTCCCCGCTTCAACGCCAACTCGTTCTGGAATTTCGCGGAAGCCTGCGAGGTCAAGGGGGCCAAGGCGGCGGCCCCGCCCCTCGGCCTGATCACCGTGGCGGCGCTGCTTCCGGAGCACTGGTCCACCCACCTGATCAACCGCAACACGGGCGACCTCACGGACGACGACATCCGCGGTGCCGACGTCGTGTTCACCGGCGGCATGCTGCCGCAGGAACGCGACACGATGGAGATCATCCGGATGTGCCGGCGGCTCGGCGTGCCGGTCGCGGTCGGCGGCCCGTCCGCGACATCGACGCCGGAGATGTACGAGGAGGCCGATTTCGTGGTCGGCGGCGAGGCGGAGGGGATCATCGGCGAGTTCGTCGCGGCCTGGGAGCGCGGCGAGCGCAGCGGCCGCCTCATGGCGCCGAAATTCCAGGCCGACGTCACCAAGACACCGATCCCGCGCTACGACCTGCTCAAGTTCTCCGATTATCTCTTCGTCGGCGTGCAGTTCTCGCGCGGCTGCCCGTTCACCTGCGAGTTCTGCGACATCATCGAGCTCTACGGACGTGTGCCGCGCACCAAGACCACGCCGCAGATGCTGGCAGAGCTCGATCGGCTGATGGCGCTCGGCTACCGCGGCCACGTCGATTTCGTCGACGACAACCTGATCGGCAACAAGAAGGCGGTGAAGGCCTTTCTGCCGCACCTGATCGAGTGGCAGAAGGCGCGGGGCTACCCCTTCAAGTTCACCACCGAGGCCTCGCTCAACCTCTCCGACGATCAGGAGTTGCTCGGTCTGATGGCGAAGGCCAACTTCTTCCTGGTGTTCTGCGGCATCGAGAGCCCGGACGAGGAGACGCTGGTCGCCACCTCGAAGAAGCAGAACACCCGCCGCTCGATCAGTGAGAGCGTGCACCGCATCTACGACGCCGGCATCGCCGTGACGGCCGGCTTCATCATCGGCTTCGACACCGAGAAGGGCAGCATCAGTAAGCCCATGACCGGCTGCATCAGCGACACCGCGGTGCCGCTCGCCGTCGTCGGCCTGCTGACCGCCCTGCCGAATACGCAGCTCTCGCGCCGCCTGCGCAAGGAGGGCCGGCTGTTCAAGGATTTCACGGCCCACAGCGAGGACCCGGGCGACGCGAGCACGGCGGGATTGAACTTCACGACCCTGCGGCCGCGCCGCGAGATCCTGCTCGATTTCCGCGAGACGGTGGCCGCGGTCTATGCGCCGGACGCCTTCTTCGCGCGCGTGCGGACGGTGGGGCGCAAGCTCGGGAAGCAGAAGCTGCCGGAGCTGAAGGTGAACTGGCGGCTCGCGGCCTACGATCTGCGCTCGTTCCTGCGCACGGTCTGGCGCATCAACACCCGCCATCCGGAACTCGCGCGTCACTTCTGGGGCACGCTGTGGGAGACGGCCCGCCACAACCCGCGGGCGCTCGAGGTCGTGGTGACGAACATCATCGTCTACCTGCACCTCTACCCGTTCTCCCGCTACGTGGTCGGCGAGATCGACGGAGCGCTGCAGCGGATGGAGTCCGGCCGCTTCGTCGAGCCGCTGCCGCTGCCCGCCCCGGCCAACAGCGACGTCACGCCCGACTTCAAGGCGGGCAAGCGTCTGGCGGTCGCCTGAAGCGTGCCGATCCGGGTGGTCGCAGGATCGGCGCATTCGCGCCGCACTGTGTGGCGATCGGGAATGGGCTATGAGGCTCACGCCACCGTGAATGGACGGGACTCAGGATGACGACCGGACTGCCCGAACTCTCCGCCGTCGAAACCGGGCCCGCGACGCGCGTCCTGCTCGTCTTCCCGAAGTTCAACCCGAATTCGTTCTGGAGCTTCAAGGAGCCCTGCGAGTTGCAGGGCAACAAGACCTCGACGCCGCCGCTCGGCCTGATCACCGTCGCCGCGATGCTGCCCGCGCACTGGCATGTTCGGCTGATCGACCGCAACGCGCAGGAATTGTCGGAGGCCGACCTCGACGCCGCCGACGTCGTCTTCACCGGCGGCATGCTCCCGCAGGAGCCGGACGCCATCAAGGTGATCCGGATGTGCAAGGCCCGCGGCGTCCCGGTCTGCGTCGGCGGCCCTGCCCCGACGTCCAGCCCGCAATATTACGAGGAGGCCGATTTCCAGGTCCTCGGCGAGGCCGAGAGCGTGATCGACGAGTTCATCGCCGCCTGGGAGCGTGGCGATCGCTCGGGCCGGTTCGTCGCACCGCGTTTCCAGGCCGACGTCACGAAGACGCCGGTGCCGCGCTACGACCTGCTCGACTTCTCGAACTACCTCTATATCGGCTTGCAGTACTCGCGCGGTTGCCCGTTCACCTGCGAGTTCTGCGACATCATCGAGCTCTACGGCCGCAAGCCCCGCACCAAGGCGGCGCCCCAGGTCCTGGCCGAGCTTCAGCGGCTGTACGACCTCGGCTATCGCGGCCATGTCGACTTCGTCGACGACAACCTGATCGGCAACAAGAAGGCTGTGAAGCTTTTCCTGCCCGAGCTGATCAAGTGGCAGGAGGCGCACGGCTACCCGTTCCAGTTCTCGACGGAGGCCTCGCTCAACCTCTCCGACGATCAGGATCTCCTCAACCTGATGCGGATGGCGAACTTCTTCGTGGTGTTCGTCGGCATCGAGACGCCGGACACCGACACCCTCAACCAGACACAGAAGAAGCAGAACACCCGCCGCTCGATCGCCGAGAGCGTCCACCGCATCTATGCCGCCGGGATCTTCGTCACCGCGGGCTTCATCGTCGGGTTCGATTCCGAGAAGGGCAGCGTGGCGCAGGCGATGGCCGAGTGCGTGCGCGACACCGCGATCCCCTCCGCCATGGTCGGCCTGCTGACGGCCCTGCCGAACACCCAGCTCCAGCGCCGCCTGGAGCGCGAGGGGCGCCTCTTTTCCGAATACTCGCGGGTCTCCACCGAGACGGGCGACCAGTGCACGGCGGGCCTGAACTACGTCACCAGCCGCCCGCGCCGCGAGATCCTGGAGGATTACCGCCGGGTGCTCGCCGAGGTCTACGATCCGCGGGTGTTCTTCGAGCGGGTGCGTTTCGTCGGCCTCGCGCTGAACCGCCCGGTCTTCGCGGCGGCGAAGCCCTCCTGGCCGAAGATCTTTCGTGATCTGCGCTCGCTCGGGCGGATCTGCTGGCGGATGACCCTGCGCCGGCCGGAACTCGCCGGCCATTTCTGGGGCACCTTCTTCCTGATCCTGCGGCGCAACCCGCGGGCGCTGGAGGCGGCGATCATGAACATGGTGCTCTACCTGCACCTCTATCCGTTCTCGCACTACGTCATCGCGGAGCTCGACCGGCGCATCGCCGCGATCGACGACGGCACCCATTTCGATCCGCCGGTGATGCCGGCCAACACGCAGGAATCCTGCGCGACCAAGCCGCTCGCCGCCGTCGCCTGACAGCAGCATCGTACGACTGAAAATCGTCGTCCGATGACTGCATTCCGTGTCTCCAAGTCCTCACTCCGCCGCATTTGGCGGCGACGAAACGGTATCGGCTTCCTCGGAAGCTGATCTGTCGGCAGGCGGGCCTGCCCGAGGATTGAAGAGGCCCGTCGCCCTCCCCGCATTGGGACGGACGATGGGATGATACGGAGATGTCGCCGGTGTCCGAGGCTGCCCCCCGCGTCCTGCTCGTCTCCCCGAAGTTCAACGACAATGCCTTCTGGGGCTTCGAGGCCGCCTGCGAACTGCAGGGCGCGAAGTGCCTCGAACCGCCCCTCGGCCTGATCACGCTGGCGGCGATGCTGCCGACGGCCTGGAATCTCCGGCTGATCGACCGCAACGCCGATCACGACCTGACCGACGCCGACGTGATGGCGGCCGATCTCGTCATGGCCGGCGGCATGCTCCCGCAGGAGCCGGACCTCCGCGCCATCGTGGCGCGCTGCAACCGCCTGGGCGTCCCGGTCTGCCTCGGCGGTCCGGCCCCGACCTCGACGCCGGAGAATTACGAGACTGCCGACTTCATCGTGGTCGGCGAGGCCGAGGACGTCATCGGCCAGTTCATCGACGCCTGGGAGCGTGGCGAGCGCGCGGGCCGCATCATCGCGCCGAAGTTCAAGGCGGACGTCACCCGCAGCCCGATCCCACGCTTCGACCTGCTCGACTTTCGCGATTACCTGATGGTGAACGTGCAGTTCTCGCGCGGCTGCCCGTTCACCTGCGAGTTCTGCGACATCATCGAGCTCTATGGACGCGCTCCGCGCACCAAGGCCACGCCCCAGATGCTGGCCGAGCTCGACCGGCTGATGGCGCTCGGCTATCGCGGCCATGTCGACTTCGTCGACGACAACCTGATCGGCAACAAGAAGGCCGTGAAGGCCTTTCTGCCCCACCTGATCGAATGGCAGAAGGCGAACGGCTACCCGTTCAAGTTCTCGACCGAGGCCTCCCTCAACCTCGCCGACGATCCCGAACTGCTGCGGCTGATGCGCCGGGCCTATTTCTTCGCGGTCTTCGTCGGCATCGAGAGCCCGGACGAGGACACGCTGAAGCAGACCCAGAAGAAGCAGAACACCCGCCGTTCCATCGCCGACAGCGTGCACCGGATCTACAAGGCCGGCATCTTCGTGAATGCCGGCTTCATCGTCGGCTTCGACACCGAGACGAAGAGCGTCGCCCGCGCCATGGCGGATTGCATCGGCGACACCAGCATCCCGACGGCGGTGGTCGGCCTCCTGACCGCGTTGCCCAACACGCAGCTCCAGCGCCGGCTGAAGCGCGAGGGCCGGTTGTTCGACTTCTTCCGCAAGTCGATGACCGAATCCGGCGACATGTGCACCGCCGGCCTGAACTTCACGACGCTGCGCCCCCGCCGCGAGATCCTGAAGGATTGTCGCGACGTCGTCGCGGAGGTCTACAGCCCGGCCGCCTATTTCGGCCGGGTACGCCGGCTCAGCCGCATACTCGACACGCATTGGCCGAAGGCGCGCAAGCTCTGGTGGCGGACGGTGCCGCGCGACGCGATGACGTTCCTGCGCCTGCTCTGGAGCGTGAACGTCCGGCATCCGGAAATGGCCCGGCACTTCTGGGCGGGCCTCTACGACGTGGTGCGGCACAATCCCGGCTCGTACGAGGGCATGCTGCGCAACACCGCGCATTTCGTGCACCTCTACCCGTTCTCGCAATACCTCGTGCGGACCTTCGACGCACGCATCGCCGATCTCGATCAGGGCCGTTGGGACGCGCCGCCGCTCCTGCCGGCGGGCAACGACGACGCCTGCACCGTCAAGCCGCTCGCCGCCGTCGCCTGAGGTCGGGAGCCGTCAGGCCGCCCGCACCGTCTCGAGGAAGCGTCGGACCTCCGATCCGAGCTCACCGGACTGGCGGGAGAGCTCGGAGGCCGAGGCGAGCACCTGGCTCGCGGCGGCGCCGGTATCGTCCGCAGCCGCGGCGAGACCGGAGACGTTCGACGTCACCTCGCCCGTGCCGACGGCCGCCTGCGCGACGTTGCGCACGATCTCCTGGGTGGCCGCGCCCTGCTCTTCCACCGCCGCGGCGATGGAGGTCGCGACGCCGCTGATCTCTCGGATCCGCCCGGCGATGGCGTCGATCGCCGTGACGGCGAGGCCCGTGGAGGCCTGGATCCGGCCGATCTGGCCTCCGATCTCGTCGGTGGCGCGCGCCGTCTGGCTGGCGAGTTCCTTGACCTCGGACGCGACGACGGCGAAGCCGCGTCCCGCCTCGCCGGCACGGGCAGCCTCGATGGTGGCGTTGAGGGCGAGCAGGTTGGTCTGGCCGGCGATCGTCGAGATCAGCGCCACCACGTCGCCGATCCGCGCGGCCGCGATGCTCAGATCCTGGACGAGGGCCGCCGTCTGCGCCGCTTCCGCCACCGCCGCCTGGGCGAGTTCGGAGGAGCCGTCGACCTGCCGTCCGATCTCCACCACGGAGGCGCCGAGTTCCTCGGCGGCCGCTGCGACGGTGGTGACGTTGGTGGCGGCCTCTTCCGCGGCCGCCGCGACGGTGCTCGACTGTTCCGCCGTCCGGATCGCATTGGCGGTCATCGCCTCGGCCGTGGCGTGCAGTTCGGCGGCTGCGGCGGTCACCATCCCGACGATGCCGCCGACCGTCTGCTCGAAGCTGCCGGCCATGTCGCGCATCGCGGCCTTGCGCTGGACCTCGGCGCCCGCCCGCGCCTCCACCGTCTCCGCTTCGAGGGCCCGTGCGCGCAGCAGGTTGTCCTTGAAGACCTGAACGGCCGCGGCCATCGCGCCGATCTCGTCGCGGCGGGTCCGGCCCGGCACGGCGACCGTGGCATCGCCAGCCGCGAGCGCGCCCATCGCCCCCGTCATGCGCTCGATCGGCCGGGAGACTCCGAACAGGGCGAACAGCATCGTGCCCAGCGCGGTGGCGAGGGCGATCGCCATAGCGACGTAGGCGGCGAAGGTCGCCGACACGGCGTTGGCGAGCGTGTCGTCGACGCCGGCCTTGGCGTTGGCCTCGTTCAGCGCCACGGTCTTCTGCAGCGCCTGGGTCGCGGCATTGTTGAGTGCCGCCATCTCAGAGCCGCTGAGAAGCGCGAAGGCCTGTGCCTTGTCCCCGGCCCGCATCCCCGCGACGACCTGAGCCTGGCTCTCGGCGTAGCGGCTCCAGGTCTGCGCGAACTGGTCGTAGAGCGTCTTCTCGGTGGCCGAGCTGATCAGCGGCTCGTAAGCCGCGCGCAGATCGGCGAGCGTCTTCAGGCTCTTGGCGAGGCCCGCTTCGTTCTCCGCGAGAATCGTCGTGTCCGGCGACGCGGTCACGAAGCGGAAGAGCTTGACCCGGGCGTCCCGGGTCGCGGTGTTCATGGCGCCCGCGATCCGCATGGACGGCAGGGCGTTGCCGCCGATGTCGATGACGTGCGCCTCGATCGCGGACAGCTTCGCGATGCTGACGGCCCCCTGCCCGAGCGCTGCCACGGCGAGGAGCCCGATCGAGCCGATCAGCACGCTCTTGAGAGAGAATTTCATGGTGTTCGCAGCGCTGCTGCGCTCCTCGCTACCGGGAGCGTCACAGCGAGGTTTGCCGTATTCGTGCTTAATTTTCCGTCAGCGGGAGATGTGCGTTTCGATGCGTCACGTCCTCGCACAGTTTGCCGGCAACGTACGGCAAGCAAGTGGATGCGGGCGCTTTTGCCTATTGCTCCCGCCGTTGCGAAACACTGCCTCGCTGCGGAACACGATCGCGCGACGTCTGGATCAAAGCCACTTCTTCCAGCGGAAGAACACATACGGCAGCACGGCCGCCACGACCATCATGCAGACCGCCAGCGGGTAGCCGAGGCTCCAGTCGAGCTCCGGCATGGTCTTGAAGTTCATGCCGTAGATCGAGGCGATCAGCGTCGGCGGCATGAACACCACCGCCATGACCGAGAACAGCTTGATGATGTTGTTCTGTTCGAGGTTCACGAGGCCGAGCGTCGCGTCGAGCAGGAACTGGATCTTCGACGACAGGAAGGTCGCGTGCTCCTCCAGCGATTGAAGGTCGCGCAGGGTCGAGCGCACGTCCTCGCGCAGCTCCCGCGGGGCCTTGCTGGTGCGGTAGGTCGCCGAGAGCGAGAGCAGGATGCGCTCCATCGAGACGAGGCTCTCGCGCTGCTTCGAGATCAGGTCGCCGTGGCGTCCGAGCGCCCGCAGCGTGTCCTGCAGCGCGGTATTGCGGGCGCTCGGGTCGCTCTTCTCCTCGAAGATCTTTCGCGAGAGGCGGTCGATGCGCTCGCCCTGGAGCTGCAGCACGTCGGCGGCCCGGTCGATCACCGCCTCGATCAGCCCGGCCAGGATGGTCTCGCCCGAGGAATTCGAGGGGCCGTTGCCGGTCGAGCGCCCGGCCCGCTGCGCGTACATCCGGAAGGCCTGCGGCTCCTCGTAGCGCACCGTGACGAGGCGGTTGCCGCGCAGGATGAAGGTGATGCCGGCGAGCCCCGGCTCCTCCGAATCCTCGACCTTCGAGAGCACCCGGCCCGTCATGTAGCGGGCGCCCTCCTCGACGTAGAGGAGTTCGGACGGCTCGATGTCCTTCATCTCCTCCCGCGTCGGCACGGAGATGCCCATGAAGGACTCGACCTTGAGGTCCTCCTCCCGGGTCGGGCGGACCAGGTCGAGCCAGAGCGTGTCGTCGGGGATGACGTCCTGCAGTTCGAGCGGCCGCCGCTCCAGGATCATCTGGGCGGTGCTGGAGACCGGTTGGTGAATGAAGATCAAGGGGTCAGACCAACGCGTCGGGAGGCGGTACGCTCGCATCCGGCACGAAGAAGTCCGGCGCAAGAGGGACGCCGGGTGTGACGCGGTATTGTGTGAAGTCCGTGACACCTTCCTCGGCCAGGAACGTGTCGTCGATGAGGAAGCGGCCGGAAAACTCTTTGGCCGGCTTCAGGAACACGGCGTGGGCGGCGTCGGCGATGATCTCCGGCGTGCGGCTCGCCTCGATCAGCGCCTCGCCGCCGAGAATGTTGCGCACCGCCGCCGTGGCGATGGTGGTGCGCGGCCACAGGGCGTTGACCGCGATGCCGGTCTTGCGCAGCTCGCCCGCCAGCCCCAGCACGCAGAGCGACATGCCGAACTTCGCCATGGTGTAGGCGAGGTGCGGCGCGAACCACTTCTCCGCCATGTCGAGGGGCGGCGACAGCATCAGGATGTGCGGGTTGTCGGATCTCTGCAGGTGCGGGATTGCGTATTTGCTCACCATGTAGGTGCCGCGCGTGTTGATCTGATGCATCAGATCGAAGCGCTTCATCTCGGTCTGGGGCGTGCGCGTCAGCGAGATCGCGCTAGCGTTGTTCACGACGATGTCCACGCCGCCGAATTCTTTGGCGGTCCGGTCGAGAGCGTCCTTCACCGCCTCTTCGTCCCGCACGTCGACGAGCAGCGGCAGTGCCTTGCCGCCGGCCGCCTCGATCGCCGCGGCGGCCGTGTGGATCGTGCCCTCCAGCTTCGGATGCGGCTCGGCCGTCTTGGCCGCGATGGCGACGTTGGCGCCGTCGCGGGCCGCGCGCAGGCCGATGGCGAGGCCGATGCCCCGCGAGGCGCCGGTGATGAAGAGCGTCTTGCCTTGCAGGCTATGGCCCATCGCTGTGGTCCTCCGTCGCGATCCGGAAACGTTCGGGTTGGGTGCCGTCGGTGTCGGTGAAGCCATACGTGCGGGCGAGATCGGCCACGTGCAGCGTGCGCCCGCTCTGGGTCAACACCCAGGCGTCGGCGGCGAGCGCCGCGACCGCACGGCCCGCATAGATCGGGGATTCCGTGGCCAGCGCGTCCTGCCCGAGGTCAAGCACCCGCTCGGTGCGCACGAAGCCCGGCGAGAGGCCGACGCTGCAGACGCCGTGCGGTGCGAGTTCCGCGGCGCAGGCGAAGGCGAGGCGGTTCGTCGTCGCCTTGGCGAGGTCGTAGAAGATGTCGCCGAGATAGCCGGCCGCGGTCCCGAACGAAACGAAGACGAAGAGCCCCCTCTTGGCCGAGATCATCGCCGGGGCCACGGCGCGCGCCAGCAGCAGGCCCGGATAGGGGCCCCCGCCGAGGAAGTCCGAAAACGGTTCGGCCGAGCGGCGCCAGAACGGCGTGCCCCAGGCGGCCCCGTCGGCGTAGCGCTCGCCGTCATAGCCCTCGTTGCCGCCCCAGACGCTGGAGACCGCGACATCGATCCGGCCGAAGCGGCGCAGCACCCAATGCACGAGTTCGTCGACGGCCCGCTCGCTGCGGTGGTCGCAGAGATAATGGTGCCCCTCCCCGCCGGCTGCGTCGACCTCGCGGGCGGTGTCTTCGATCGCCTCCGGGCGCATTTCTGTGCGCGGACCGGTCTCGCTCGACCGCGCCGTGACGATCACGGTCGCACCCGCCTCGCCGAGTCCCCGCGCGATGCCGCGCCCAACGCCGCGCGACGCTCCCGCCACGAGGCAGACCTTGCCTGCGAGGGCTTGGCCGGCGAGGGGCTTGTCGCTCACGCGGCCGGCTTCGGGGCGCGATCGAGGAATTTCTTGAACGCGGACTGCGCCTCGGGCGAGCGCAGCCGCGCCTCGAACGCCTGGGCCTCCGCCTCCAACGCGGCCTCGACCGCCGCCTGATCCCAGCGGATCAGCTTTCGGGAGGCCTCGATCGCTCCGCGCGGCAGCGCCGCCAGCCGGGACGCCTGCGCGACCGCGTGTTCGACCAGCATGTCGGAGGGGATGATCCCGTTGGCGAGCCCGAGGCCTACCGCCGTCGCCGCGTCGAACGGCTCGGACAGCAGCAAAAATTCGGTCGCCTTGAGCAGGCCGACGCGACGCGGCAGCAGATAGCTGGAGGCGGCCTCCGGCACGAGACCGAGTTCGACGAAGGGCATCCGGAAGCGCGCGCTGTCGCTGACATAGACGAGGTCGCAGTGGAGCGTCAGCGTCGTGCCGATGCCGACCGCGATCCCGTCCACCGCCGCCACCATCGGCGTTTGCGTGCGAGCCAACTGCCGGATGAACTGGAGGGCCGGGGCCTCCCCGAACGCGGTTCGGGCGCCCTCGACGAAATCGGCGAGATCGTTACCGGCGGTGAAGATTCCCGGCAGGCCCGCGAAGACGACGGCGCCGATTTCGCCCGACGCGTCGGCATGGACGAGCGCCTCGCGCATGGCATCGTACATGGCGCCGGTCAGCGCGTTCTTCTTCTGCGGCCGGTCGAGGCCGATCAGGCGCACGCCGCCGGGCGTGTCCTGGACCGTGATGTGGTCGGTCATTTGTCCCTGAGCCTCACTCCGATCGCCGCCGCATGAACCCTCTCCGCTTTGCGGGAGAGGGTGGCCCGCGAAGCGGGCCGGGAGAGGAGAGCGGCGTTTCCGGATAGCGGGCTCCCCACTCCCGACCCTCGCTGACGCGAGGGCCACCCTCCCCCGCAAAGGGGGAGGGTTCGCGCTCGGGGAATCTAACCCGCCAGCACCGCCGCCGCATCTTCGACGAACGCCCCGCCGTCGATCACCGCCTGTTCCAGCCCGCCTGCCGCTGGCAGCAGGTTCTCCGTAAAGAACCGGGCCAGGGCGATGCGCGCGCCGCAAGCCGGATCGGTGTCGCCGGCCTTCAGCACCGCGCTCGAGGCCAGCCCCGCCTGCGCCAGGCAGGCTGCGCCTTGGACGAGTCCGAACAACCGCAGATACGGTGCCGCGCCGGCCAGAGCCGCATCCGGGTGGTTCGAGCCGAGGGTCGTCAACAGGAAACTCGTTGCGCGGTCGAGGCTACAGACGCCGTCGCGCAGGCGCGCCGCCGCGTGGCCGAAGCCGGGTGAGCCATCCTTGAGCAGCCCTTCGGCCACCCGCCGCATCGTCGCGATCTGTGCGCGCGCCGTGGCACCGCCCGAAAGCGGCAGCTTGCGGGTGACGAGGTCGATCGCCTGGATGCCGTTGGTGCCCTCGTAGATCCCAAGGATGCGGGCATCGCGCATGAGCTGGGCGGCGCCCGTCTCCTCAATGAAGCCCATGCCGCCATGGACCTGCACGCCGAGGGACGTCACCTCGTTGGCGATGTCGGTGGCGAAGGCTTTGGCGACCGGGGTGAGGAGCGACGCGCGCTCGAACGCGGCCCTGCCCTCCGGTCCGTCTGCGGCGTCGAGGGCCTGGGCGGTCAGGTAGCAGATGCCCCGCGCCGCGGCGGTCGAGGCCTTCATGGTCAGGAGCATGCGCTGCACGTCGGCATGGGCGACGATGGCGCTGGTCTCAGGCGCGCCCGGCGCCCGGCCCTGCCGGCGATCGCGGGCATAGGCGAGGGCATGCTGATAGGCGGCCTCGGCCACGCCGACGCCCTGCAGCCCGACATTGAGCCGGGCCGAGTTCATCATCGTGAACATGCAGGCGAGCCCGCGGTTCTCCTCGCCGATCAGCCAGCCGATGGCACCGCCCGCATCGCCGAAGGCCATGGAGCAGGTCGGCGAGGCGTGGATGCCGAGCTTGTGCTCGAGCCCCGAGCAGCGCAGGTCGTTCCGCGTCCCGTCCGGCAGGACTTTTGGGACGAGGAACAGCGAGATGCCGCGGGTACCGGCCGGCGCGTCCTTGAGGCGGGCCAGCACCAGATGGACGATGTTGTCGGTGAGGTCGTGCTCGCCGTAGGTGATGTAGATCTTGCTGCCCACGATCCGGTAGCGGCCGTCTCCGATCGGCTCGGCGCGGCTCCTCAGCAGCGCGAGATCCGAGCCGGCCTGCGGCTCGGTCAGGTTCATCGTCGCGGTCCATTCGCCCGAGACCAGCTTGCCGAGGTAGCGCGCCTTCAGGTCGGCAGAGCCGTGCGCCGTCAGCGCCTCGATGCCGCCCGCGGTGAGCAGTGGACAGAGGCCGAAGCTGAGATTGGCGCCGTTCCACATCTCCGTGCAGGCCGCCGCCATCAGGTGCGGCAGGCCCTGGCCGCCATGCTCGGGCGTGGCGCCGAGGCCGTTCCAGCCGCCGTCGACGAAGGCGCGATAAGCCTCGCGCCAGCCCGGCGCCGTGGTCACCGCGCCGTCCTGCAGGGTCGCGCCATGGCGGTCGCCGGCGCGGTTCAGCGGCGCGATCACGCCGTTCGCCAGCTTGCCCGCCTCGTCGAGGATCGCGGTGACGTCCTCGGGCGCCATCTCGTGGCCGCCCTGCGTCAGCACGGCGTCGAGCCCGGCGACGTGGCGCAGGGTGAACGCCATCTCCTCGACCGGCGCGCGATAGCTCATGGGGTTCCTCCGGCACCGTATCGTCGGCGCTGATTTGACGTCTCGGACCGCGGACGGCTACGGCCGGGTGCCTCTTACGACCGAAGCCGCGCTGCTGCCACAGCCGCCTTCATCGCGCGCAGACAGTTTGGATATGAACGACCCCGGGTCAATCGCCGACAGGGCGACGCTGCGCCTCGCTGCCGACGCCGACGGGATCGGCGAGGCCGCCCGGCTGCTCGGCGCGGGCCGCCTCGTCGCGATCCCCACCGAGACCGTCTACGGGCTCGCCGCCGATGCCTCGGAGCCGACGGCCGTCGCTGCAATCTACGCGGCCAAAGAGCGCCCGCGCTTCAACCCGCTGATCGCCCATCTGCCCGACGAGACCTCCGCGCGCCGCGAAGGCATCTTCGACGAGGCCGCCGCGGCGCTGGCAAAGGCCTTCTGGCCGGGGCCGCTGACCCTCGTGGTGCCGGCGGCGCCCGGCGGATCGGTCTGCGAACTCGCCCGCGCCGGGCTGCCGAGCGTGGCGCTCCGCGTCCCGGGCCATGCGCTCGCGCGAGAGGTTCTGGCGCGCCTCGGCCGCCCGCTCGCGGCGCCCTCGGCCAACCGCTCCGGCCGCATCAGCCCGACTTCGGTCGCGCATGTGCTGGCCGATCTCGACGGCCGCATCGCGGCCATCCTCGATGGCGGTACGTGTGAGGTCGGCATCGAATCCACGGTGGTGGCCTGCCTCGGCGGTCCCCCGCGCCTGCTGCGGCCGGGCGGGATCACCCGCGCCGCGTTGCGCGCGGTGCTCGGCACCGATCCGGCGATGGGCGCGCACGACGCGAGCCGTCCGATCGGACCGGGGCTGCTCGCATCCCACTACGCGCCGAGCGCCGCCGTCCGCCTCGATGCGGACCGGATCGAGGCCGGCGAGGCCGTCCTGCTGTTCGGGTCGTTTCGGCCGGCCGGTCTCGACGAGGCCGGCGCCGTCGAAACCCTCAGCGAAAGCGGCGACCCGGCCGAGGCCGCATCGCGCCTGTTCGAAGTCTTGCGCCGGCTCGACGCGTCCGGCGCCGGCACGATCGCCGTCGTTCCGATCCCGGCCGACGGCCTCGGCGAGGCGATCAACGACCGCTTGAACCGGGCCGCCGCGCCCCGCTGAATTTTTTGCAAGTTTCTTCGGAACCGAGTGACGAGAAGGTTGTTGTCCATTCACGAAGGCCAGTTCAGCCCCCAATGGCCTTTTTCCTTCCCAGGCTCGCAGCAATGCGAGCCTTTTTTCTTGGCTGAAGCGATTTCAAGCGACGTGTCTGCGGTTCGCGTGAAGACATCGCGATAAACGACAAGCTAAGCCGCGAGCTTCGCGGCGATGTCGGCGACGTGCCTGCCTTGGAAGCGGGCGCCGTCGAGTTCGACCTGGCTCGGCTGGCGGCTTCCGTCGCCATCTGCCAGCGTCGTGGCGCCGTAGGGCGAGCCACCCTTGACCGTATCGACGCCCATCTGGCCCTGGAAGGCATAGGGCAGGCCGACGATGACCATGCCGAGATGAAGCAGCACGGTGTGGAAGCTCGTCAGCGTCGTCTCCTGGCCGCCGTGCTGCGAGGCGGTGGAGGTGAAGGCCGAGCCGACCTTGCCGACGAGGGCGCCCTTGGCCCAGAGGCCGCCGGTCTGGTCGATGAAGTTCTTCATCTGGGCGGCCATGTTGCCGTAGCGCGTCGGCGTGCCGAAGATGATCGCGTCGTAATCGGCGAGTTCGTCCGGCCGTGCGATCGGGGCGGGCTGATCGCGCTTGTAGTGGAACTGCTCGGCAACGGCGTCGGGCACCAACTCCGGCACGCGCTTGACGGTCACCTCGGCGCCGGCTTCTCGGGCACCTTCGGCGGCGGCGTTCGCCAGCTGCTCGACGTGGCCCCAGGACGAATAGTAGAGCACCAGCACCTTCGCCATCGCGCGATCTCCTGTCGTGTTGTCGATCCGAGCCGCCCGCGATGCGCGATGCGGCTCCGGTGCCGGTCACATCGGCCTTCGCGGCGATTGCGAAAATGCCCCGATCTGCAAGAACGTGTTTGCATGGATGCAAACCGACGATGACCCTCGCCTGGGACGACTTCCGGCTCGTCAAGGCCATCGCCGATCGCGGTGGGCTGACCCATGCCGCCTCGCATCTCGGCATCAACCATTCGACGGCGTTCCGGCGGCTGAGCGGAATCGAAGCCACGCTCGATGCGCGCCTGTTCGAGCGCTCGCGCTCCGGCTACGTGCCGACTCCGGCCGGCCTCGCGATGGTCGAGGCAGCCGGTCGAATGGAGACGGATGTCGCGCGCTTCGGCCGGGAAGTTCTCGGCCGGACGCTGACGCCTTCGGGCGAACTGCGCATCACCGCGCCGGTCGGGTTCGTCACCGACCTGCTGATGCCGCTGCTCGCCCGGTTTCGGGACGCCTTTCCCGACGTCCAGATCGACGTGATCATGTCCGAGGAGCCGCTCAACCTGTCGCAACGGGATGCCGACGTGGCGATCCGTGCGAGCAACAACCCGCCGGCCAACCTGATCGGCCGGCGGCTGTCGGGCATCGCCTGGGCGATCTACGGCCGGCGCGACCACATCGACGATGCCACCTACGCGACGCGGTGGGTGACGCCGGGACCGCAGGTCGCAGACGGCCGCTTCGCCCGGTTCCTTCGGGCACGCGCGAGCTCAAACCAGATCGTGCTGCAGCTCAACGCTGTGACCGGTCTTCGCGAGGCGATCCAAGCCGGCATCGGGATCGGCCTGCTGCCCTGCTACATCGGCGATGCCAAGCTCGATCTCCAACGGCTCGGTGAGCCCGAGCCCGACATCGCTTCGGACCTGTGGCTTCTGACCCATCCGGACCTGCGCCATGCCGTCCGGGTCCGCGCCTTCATGGACTTCATGGCCGACGCGATTGCGCCGCTGCGTCCTGCTTTCGAGGGACGCGCGGCGCTTGCAAATCCGATGGCTGTGGTCGCTTAGGCCGAGACCTTGGTGATCTCGACGTCCTGGCCGTTCACCTCGACGGTGTCGCCGACGTTCTTGCCGGTGATCGCCTTGGCGAGCGGAGAGACGTAGGAAATCGAGCCCTTGGCCGGATCGGCCTCGTCTTCGCCGACGATGTGGAAGGTCTGCTTCTCGTCGTCGTCACGCAGTACGGTCACGGTCGAGCCGAAATGCACAGTGTCGCCCTCGACACGCTCGATGACCTGGGCCGAGTTCTTGCGCGACGACCAGTAGCGCAGGTCGCGCGTGACCCGTGCGGTCTCCGCCTTGTCGTTGTGGTCGAGACTGGCGTTCTCCGCCTCCAGCCGCGCGACTTCAGCCTCGATCAGCGCGAGGCCTTCCTTGGTGACGAAGTTGGTGTGCGGGGAGATCGGGCGATCGGGAAGATCCTCGAACGCCTCGCCACCTTCTTTTTCGCGAACGAATGCTATGCTCATGCGACGTGCAATGCGCGGATAGGCTGTGCAGTTCCGCTTGCCCGCACCGTTCAGCCGATCTCCACCACGGTGCGCCCGCGCGTCTGCCCGGCGAGGATGGTCTCGGCGAGCCCGCCGACGTCCTTCATGCCGACCGTCGTGGTCATCGACGAGAGCGCATCGAGATCGAGTTCCTGCGCGAGCCTCGCCCAGGCCTCGCGTCGGGGCGTCTGCGGCGTGGTCACGCTGTTGATGCCGAGCAGCGAGACGCCGCGCAGGATGAACGGCGCGACCGACGTGGGCAGGTCCATGCCGCCGGCATTGCCGCAAGCCGCGATGGCGCCGCCGCCTTTGGTCATCGCGAGCAGGTTGGCGAGCGTCTTCGAGCCGACGGCATCGATGCCTGCCGCCCAACGCTCCTTGGCGAGGGGCTTCGGGTCGCCGGCGAGGTCCGCGCGATCCACGATCTCGGCGGCGCCGAGCGCTTTCAGGTAGTCCGCCTCGCCCTCACGCCCGGTCGAGGCGATCACGTGCCAGCCCGCGCGCTTCAGCAGCGAGACGGCGACCGAACCGACCCCGCCCGAGGCCCCCGTGACGACGACGGGACCGGCATCCGGCGTCAGCCCATGCTTCTCCAGGGCGATCACCGAGAGCATGGCGGTGTAGCCGGCCGTGCCGATCGCCATGGCCTGGGCCGGCGACAGCCCCTCGGGCAGCGGCACCAGCCAGTCGCCCTTGACGCGGGCGCGCTCGGCGAACCCGCCGAGATGCGTCTCGCCGACGCCCCAGCCCGTGAGCACCACCGTGTCGCCCGGCTTCCAGGCGGCGTGGTCGGACGCCTCGACGACCCCGCAGAAGTCGATGCCGGGGATCATCGGGAAGCGGCGCACCACCGGCATCCGGCCGGTCATGGCGAGCCCGTCCTTGTAATTCAGGCCCGAATGGGTGACGCGCACGGTGACGTCGCCGTCCATCAGGCCGGCCTCGTCGAAGTCCTCGAGCGCGAGGCTTTGGCCGCCCTCACCCTTCTCGACCACCCAGGCCTTGAACGTCGCCATGCCGATCTCCTGCAGCCTTTCCGCGGTTGGGGAGGTACGGCGCGACGGGCCTGAATCAAGACGGCCCCGGAGGCGTGACACCTCCGGGGCCGTCTTGCTGTCGTCGAGAGAAGCTCAGTAGCCGTCGTAGACGCTGCCAGAGGAGAAGCCGAGGCCGACGCCGACATCCGCCGAGGATGCGCCGGCGATGCCGATGGCGTCCGGGATCGAGCCGATGCCGAAACCGGCCTGCCGATAGCCGCCGCCATAGCCGCCGCCGGTGGGAACCCACTGGGAACTCGCCGGCTGAACCAGGACGCGGCGCGAATAGCTTGCATAGACCGGCGGCAGCGTCTCCGGGATCACTTCGGCCTGGCGCACCAGGACGCGGCGGCTCTGGACGGCGTAGCGCGGCGGCGTCGTGATCCAGCAGCCGACGAGCTGGCCGTAGGCATCGTAGCTCGTCTGCCAGCGGCGGCCGCCCGGCGAGACCAGGACGCGCTCCGAGACCGTATCGTAGACGGGCGGCGTGGTGCGGTAGACGGTGCGTGGCGCCCGCACGAGACGCTGCTCGGAGACCGTGTCGAAGATCGGCGGGGTGGTGACCCGGCGGTAGCATTCGGCGCCGTAGCAGCCGCCGGCGGCGGCCGAGCCTGCGAAGAGCGTGGCGCCGACGAGAGCACCGGCGAGGGTCGTGACAAGGGTGATTGTGTGGGTGACCGGCGCGGTCATGACGGCATCCTCGATCTGATACGCTACGCGAAACGGGCGCGGCTGGCGTTCAGCGCGCGTTCTCCGACGCGCAGGAAGCGGTCAAGTTGCAGTCACAGCAAGGTCTATCACCGAAGACGGTAAAATTAACCTATGCACAGGACTACGCAGGCGACGAGCTGTTGCGTATTCCTTACCGAGATTTATAAGTTCTCACATAACGGGAATGGTTAAGTGCCGATAAGCGAACCATCGGCCAGCATCGGCGTCATGTCTGCCCGCGCTTGAGCTGATAAAAGATGTGACGGCCGATGACGTCCATTTTCTGGAGCCGGCGCGACCAGCCGGGACGGACGTAGTTGGCGTGGTAGTGCGTCGCGCCCCCCACCTCACTGAGATAGGTCCGCCCCGCGATCACCGCGCTGGCGATGCGGGTGGCCGATTCCCAGGAGCCTGCATCGGTGATGCGCAGCGACTTGCCCTCGCAGGCGAAGGAGAACTGGCAGCCCATGTAGCGGTGGCGGTTCTGGTAGACGACGCCGCAGACGTTCGCGGGGTAGAGCCCGCTCTTGACCCGGTTGAGGATGACCTGCGCCACGGCGGCCTGCCCGTCCTCAGGCTCGCTGCGGGCCTCGAAATAGACGGCCTCGGCAAGGCAGCGCTGCTCGCGGTCCATGGCGTCCGGCTGGATCAGGTCGGCGTAGCGGTGCTGGGCGCCCTCGGCCTGATCCTGCGGGGCGGCGTCGGGGACGAGGCCGCGGTCGAGGCGCGGCGAGAAGCCGGGGAGCGCGAGGCTGGAGGCGGCGACCTCGATCGGCACGGCGTCGGCCGGGGCCGGCGTCACCGAGGACAGGGCCACCGCCTTGGGCACCGCCGGCGTGGCGCCGTCGGAATTCTCCAACGAATAGGCGTCGGCGCCCTGCCCGCCAGGCGTGTCGCCCTCGGATCCCGGCGCGAAGCCGAGCCCGAGATCGGGGACCGGAACGAAGCCTTCGATCTCCTGCTCCGGGCTCCAGGTCGCCGCGCCGGGGCTCAGGATGCCGGTGACGGACTCGCCGGCATTCGCCAGCAGGATCGAGGAATTCAGACGCGCCTGCCGTTTGATCGCGCCGATACGGCCTCCACCCGATATCCCGACGAGCGCGACGCCGTGCGGCAGGACCGGCGCGACGTGAGCGTTCCACGCGACACGCCCGCTCGAGCCGAGCGTGCTCTCGGTACCCGCGGTGGCGGTGAAGGAAATCAGCAGGCCGACGCTCGCTGCCCAGGGAACCACGGCCGCGCTGAACCAGCCCAGTCCCGATTGGCGCTTACGCCCGCCTCGAACCCGCCTCGTCGCCACGCCGCAAGACCCGCGTCAGGATTTCGGAAACCCAAGCGCAAGGTCGCAGCGGACCGGGCGATCATTTGGGCAGTGGCCCAGATATCGCCCGTTATGGTTGAGGTGAGGTTAAGGCCGGACGTTCGGGTCTAGAGACCGCCCGGACGCCCGTGCAGGGTCGCGAACTGCGAGGCCACCACCGGCAGGTAGCCTGTGGTCTTCTGCGCGCCGATGATCATGCGGCCCGCGGCGCGTTCGTTCTGAGCCCAGACCAGCAGGGTGATCACGAAGATCGCGATGGCGGTGGCGAGGCTCGCGAGCACCCACAGAAAGGCGCTCTGCATGGCCTTTCCGCCATCCGGAGCGCGCGTGTCGAGAAGGGCGATGTCGGACGTCGGATCGGACATGGTCGGAGATCCCGCGAGTCCCAGCCGGACCGCCGGCAGGCTCGATCGCGTGCCAGGGTCCGATAGCAGTTAACGTGCCTGGCAGACAGGGGTTCGACGGGCTCGCGCCGATTTTATTGCAACGCTTCCACAGCGCAGGTCGAGACGGCCCTAACGCCGGCTTAACCGCCTCCGGCCGTTGCACATTCCCACGCCGTCCGTTGCCTAATGGCCAAGCTCCCTGCTCTCAAAGTCGGCAAAGTCTCAGCCGTCCTTGCCGCCGTCTCCCAGAGCCGCTTGCGCCGCCGCGAGACGGGCGATCGGCACCCGGAACGGCGAGCACGAGACATAGTCCAGCCCGACCTCCTGGCAGAAGGCGATCGAGGCCGGATCGCCGCCGTGCTCGCCGCAGATTCCGAGTTTGATTCCCTGGCGCTTGGCGCGCCCGCGCTCCGCCGAGATTCTCACCAGTTCGCCGACGCCGTCGCGGTCGATCGTCACGAACGGGTCCGCCGGGATGATGCCGGCCTTGGTGTAGGCGCCGAGGAAGGTGCCGGCATCGTCGCGGGAGATGCCGAGGGCCGTCTGGGTCAGGTCGTTGGTGCCGTAGGAGAAGAACTCGGCGGATTCGGCGATCTCGCCCGAGCGGAGCGCGGCGCGCGGCAACTCGATCATGGTGCCGACCTGATACGCGACGGTGTCGCCGAGCTTCTTCGCCTCGCGGTCGATGGCGGCCTTGACGATGTCGAACTCGGCCTTCGTGAAGACCAGCGGCACCATGATCTCCGGCGTCACCGGCTTGCTGGTTTCCTCGGCCGCCTTCGCTGCCGCCTTCAGGATCGCGCGGGCCTGCATCTCGGCGATCTCGGGGTAGGCGATCGCCAGCCGGCAACCGCGGAAGCCGAGCATGGGGTTCGTCTCCTTCAGCTCCTTCAGCCGGGCGCGGATCCGTTCTTCCGGCACGCCGACGGTCTCGGCGAATTCCCTCACGTCCTCGTCGCCATGCGGCAAGAACTCGTGCAGCGGCGGGTCGAGCAGGCGGATCGTGACGGGCAGGCCCGACATGATCATGAACAGCTCGACGAAATCGTCGGTCTGGTAGGGCTCGATCTTGGCGAGCGCGGCCTTCCGCCCCTCGGCGTCGTCGGCCAGGATCATCTCGCGCACCGCGACGATGCGGTCGCCCTCGAAGAACATGTGTTCGGTCCGACACAGGCCGATGCCTTCGGCGCCGAAGTTGCGCGCGGTGCGGGCGTCCGTCGGGGTGTCGGCATTGGTGCGGACCTTCATGGTCCGGTACGCGTCGGCCCATTCCATCAGCGCCGCGAACTCGCCCGACAACTCGGGCTCCATCATCCGAACCTCGCCCTCGATCACCTGACCGGTCGAGCCGTCGATGGTGAGCTTGTCGCCGGCCTTCAGCGTCTTGCCGCCGACGGTGAGGGTCTGGGCCTTGTAGTCGATGCGGATCGAGCCGACGCCGGAGACGCAGGGCTTGCCCATGCCGCGGGCGACCACGGCTGCATGGCTCGTCATGCCGCCGCGGGTGGTGAGGATGCCCTCGGCCGCGTGCATGCCGTGGATGTCCTCAGGGCTCGTCTCGATGCGCACCAGAATACACTTGCGCTCGGCCTTGCGGGCGGCCTCGGCATCCTCGGAGTTGAACACGATCTCGCCCACCGCCGCGCCGGGCGAGGCCGGCAGGCCGGTGGCGATCACCGTCCGCTCGGCGTCCGGGTCGATCATCGGATGCAGGAGCTGGTCGAGACTGCCCGGCTCGATGCGCCGGATCGCCTCCTCCTTCGAGATCAGGCCTTCGCCCGCGAGCTCCACGGCGATGCGGAGCGCTGCCTTGGCCGTGCGCTTGCCGTTGCGGGTCTGCAGCATCCAGAGTTTCCCATTCTCGATGGTGAACTCCATGTCCTGCATGTCGCGGTAGTGCTTCTCGAGGATGCCGTAGATCCGGGTGAGTTCGGCGAAGCTGTCCGGCATCGCCTTCTCCATCGAAGGCTTTTCGGACTTGGCTTCGAGGCGGGCCTTTTCCGTGATGTCCTGCGGCGTGCGGATGCCGGCGACGACGTCCTCGCCTTGGGCGTTGATCAGGAACTCGCCGTAGAGCGCGCTCTCGCCTGTGGACGGGTTGCGGGTGAAGGCGACGCCGGTGGCCGAGGTGTCGCCCATGTTGCCGAACACCATGGCCTGCACGTTGACCGCCGTGCCCCAGCTTTCGGGGATGGCGTTCAGCTCGCGGTACTTCTTCGCCCGCGGGATCATCCAGGAATCGAACACCGCGCCGATCGCACCCCAGAGCTGGTCTTCCGCACCCTGCGGGAAGTCCGAGCCATGTTCCTCGCGGACGATCTTCTTGTAGGTCTGGATGAGTGTCTTCCAGTCCTCGGCGTCGAGTTCGGTGTCGAGCGAAAACCCCTTCTCGTCCTTGTAGCGGTCCAGCGCCTCCTCGAAGGCGTGGTGCTCCACGCCGAGCACGACGTTCGAATACATCGTGATGAAGCGGCGGTAGGAATCATAGGCGAAGCGCTCGTCGTCGGCGTCGCGCGCCAGCGCATCGACGGTCTCGTCGTTGAGGCCGAGGTTGAGCACCGTATCCATCATGCCGGGCATCGAGGCCCGCGCACCGGAGCGGACCGAGACCAGCAGTGGCTTTTCGGAATCCCCGAACCCTCGGCCGGTGATGGCGCCGACCTGTTCCAGCGCGGCCTTCACCTCGTCCTTCAAGCCGTCGGGATAGGTCTGGTAGTTGTCGTAATAGGCGGTGCAGACCTCGGTGGTGATGGTGAAGCCGGGGGGCACCGGCAGCCCGAGATTCGACATCTCGGCGAGGTTCGCGCCCTTGCCGCCGAGCAGGTTGCGCATCGCCGACTCGCCCTCGGCCTTGCCGTCACCGAAGGAATAGACCCATTTCGTCATCTGTCTCGTCCATCAGATCGTGACGCCGGCCGGCGAGGGGCTCGGCTCGCGCACTACCCCGAGAGGCAGACTTGGCCGTCGCCGGGGTTGGACCACCTCATGATGCAACGCAAGATGAACGCCGTGGCTCCCGTCGAGCCGCGGGTTACGGATTCGCCCGGATGTCAGTGCTCAGGAAAGGTGCTTGAACAGGCCCAGCCCGATTACGCCGGCAACGATCAGATAGATCGCGACGATGTAGTTCAAGAGCCGCGGCACCATCAGGATCAGGATACCGGCGAGGATCGCGATGATCGGCTGGACGTGGGCGACGGTGAGGGTCATCGGAGGCTCCGTAAGGCCAAGCTCGGTCCTGTCGGATAGACGCGCCGGGCCGAGGCTCGGTTCCAGCCGAGCGCCCGCATCCCCGCGCGCGACGCTTCGGCGGCATGGCCCAAACCGCAGCGAGAGTGGACGCAGGACGCCACACCACGCTGTGTGTCGTTTTTCTAGGCCCCACGGCGGGAGGAATGGACGACAGAACAGGAACTTGTTCAAGAACAAAAAGCGATCATGTGCTGCCTTTCGCGGGGAATCGATGCTGCTTCAGGGGAGGACACCCTAAAACATCGTGTTCGGATTGGCTGAGCTTTCCGTCAGGCGTTGCAGCACGTCCCAGTGCTCGACGATCTTGCCGGCGGCATCGAGCCGGAAAATGTCCATGCCGGCATAGTCGTGGTCGCCCGGCCAGTGCTGGAAACAGTGCAGCACGACCAAGTCGTTCTCGGCGATCGCCCGCTTCACCTCGACCCGCTTGCCCGGCCACTCGCGCGCCATGCGCTCGAAGTAAGCGACGAAGCCGTCCTTGCCGGTGGCCACGTGCGGGTTGTGCTGAATGTACGTGTCGCCGACATAACGCTCGATTGCCTCGCGCGGCCGACAATCGTTGAACATCAACTCGTAGAAGGCGATCACGTTCGCCTTGTTCCGGGCAAGGTCGGTCACGCTGTTCCCCCAATGGTCGTGCCTGGTTCCGGACTGGCCGTTCCCGGACCGATGGCGCCTTCAGAGCCGTCATGACGACGCGCGCACGGTCCCCCCTGCTCCGCTGCAGGCGCGATGCGCTCCAGCGCGGTCGGCGCTTGGAAGAACCAGCCTCAGACCCGCGCCTTGCCCCCACGCTTGATCAGCACCTGCGTCCCCACCGGCACGCGCTCGAACAGGTCGACGATGTCCTCGTTGAGCATGCGGACGCAGCCGGACGACATCTGTTCGCCGATGCTCCAGGGTTCGTTGGTGCCGTGGATGCGGAAGAGGATGTCGCGGTTGCCCTGGTAGAGGTAGAGCGCCCGGGCGCCGAGCGGGTTGTCGAGGCCGCCCTTGCGGGTGCGGGGCAGGTCGGGGTTGAGCGAGACCATGGTCGTGGTCGGGCTCCAGTCGGGCCAGACCCCTTTTCGGCCGACGCGGGCCTCGCCCTTCCAGGAGAAGCCGGCCTTGCCCACGCCGATCCCGTATTGGCGGGCCGAACCGTCCTCCTGCACGAGTTGCAGGTGGCGCTGGTCGATGTCGACGACGACGGTGCCCGGCTTTTCCGCGCCGGTGTAGCGCACGGTCTGGCGCCGGTATTTCGGATCGAGCCGCGCGGTGTCGACGAGGGGCACGTCGAAAGGCTTGTCCGGCATCGTGCCGGTGTACCAGGCCGAGTCGTCGTCGAGGGCGGCGGTCTGCATGCGCGACTGGCAGGCGGCCAGAGGCGCGACGGCGACGAGGGCGAGCAGGATCCGGCTGACGCGCATCGATCGGTTCGTGCCTTGTGCGGTGTCTCGAGAGCTCATCGATACCCGGCATCCGCGCCCGAGGTTGTGTCTTTGCAGACCCAGGACCCGAGGAAGCGCCCCGGCAAATGCGGCGCGCCCTGCCCTATTTCAGGTGGCGGCAGGGCCCCGAGGCGCGGCGGCCGAGAGAAGTAAAAGGATCGACCCGTATGGCCGACACGCAGACGTTCCCGGACGAGGCCGGCACCGATCTTTCGAAGGACCTCAGCTCGGCGATCCATCTCGACCATTGCGTGATCCACGTCTCGGACTGGGAGCGCGCGACGGCTTTCTACCGCGACGTGCTCGGGGCCGAAGTGGTGCCGTTCCGCAAGGGCGTGGTCTTCCGCTTCGGCGGCATCCAGCTCAACGTGCACGGCCCCGGCCAGATCGGCAGCCCGCTCGCCGACAAGCCGGTGCAGCCGGGCGGCAGCGATCTCTGTTTCCGCTGGTCGGGTACGATCGAGGGGGCGATGGCCCATCTGGCCGGCCACGGCGTTCCGGTCGAATTCGGGCCGGTGGAGCGCCACGGTGCGGCGGGCCAAGGCACCAGCGTCTATTTCCGCGATCCGGACGGCTCGCTGATGGAGTTCATCACCTACGCGACGACGTGAAGGCCAGGCTGCAACCGCCGGAGGGGATCGTCCGTTCTCTTCGCGATCGAGCTTTTGGAGAACGGCGATGGCGCGGACGATGATACGGGCGACGGTGGGCGCGGCGCTCGTCCTGCTGGCCGGTACGGGGGCGGCCTTCGCCTTCGGTGGAAGCGGCGGCGGTTCGTCCGGCGAAGGCGACGGCTCGCTGCGCCAGGAGATGCAGAACCCGCGCTACGTCGAGCCGAGCCGGTATGCCTATCGCGACGGGTACCAGCGCAACGATCCGGGCGCGGAGTACGAGGCCTATCGCCGGGGCTATCCGATCTACGGCCCCTGGGGGTCAAAATACCGCTACTGAGCGCCGGCGCTCGCGCTGCGAGCCAGTTGCTGGTTGGTTTGTTCGAGGCGCAGCGCCAGTTCCCGCATGACGGCGATGCCGATCTGCGGAAATTGCGCCAGCAGCTCGAGAAACACGCCACGATCGATACGCAGCGCCGTGACCGCGGTCTCCGCCGTCACGGTGGCCGAGCGCGGTTGATCGGCAAGAATACCCATTTCACCGACGAGGGCATCGGCGCCGAGCAGCGCGAGCCGAACAGCGCCCTGCGGACCTTCCAGCAGGACGGCCGCCGCGCCCTCCAGGATCAGATAGGCCGCGTCGGCCTCGTCGCCCTGCGAGAAGAACTTCTGCCCGGCCTCGAAATGCACGCGCTCGCTGGTGAAGGCGAGAAGCTTGAGCCGCGATGGCTCGACTTCGCGGAACAGCGGCACCTGCTTGAGGGACGAGACCTCGGTGTCGAGCGTCATGGCCTGCCTCGATGGCTTATTGCCGACCGCAGCACGCGACGGGGCGCGGTGACGATGCCGGAGGCGCGGCGCGTAGCCCCTGCCGGCGAGAGAGTCAAAACGCCGGCGGCTCGGCCGGATCGCGACCGTCTCAGCTTTTGGCGTCATCCCATCGCGATTCCTGTATTCCGCCGCTTTCCGCCCACGCTTGCGACCCTATCTCGCAAGCTTGGCGACCCGCCAACCGTACGGGCGGTACTGAGTTTCCGCCCCCGGACCCCGATACGGCCAAGGAACCATCGAATTGGCTACCGGTTGTCCGGTTGTGAAAACTAGGCCGAGGAGGCGCTGATGGCATCCGGTAATTCGACCTCGAAGCGAGGCTTCGCGTCCATGAATCTCGAGCGGCAGCGCGAGATCGCCAGCAAAGGCGGTCGTTCGGTACCGGCCGAGAAGCGTTCCTTCTCGCAGGATCGCGAACTGGCCTCGACGGCCGGTCGCAAGGGCGGTCAGTCGACTGGCCGCGCTGGCGAGTGATGATACGTCGGTTCGCGGTTCCGGGGGCCGCATAACGCCTGTCGGCCTCCGGTTCGCGGAACGGACGATGATCTATGTGTGCTGCGTTCCGCCGATTGCGCTTGATTGCGCAGGCGGCGTGTCGGCGCGGGCTTGCTCACGCCAGAGCAGGAAGAGACGCTCGAGGTCTGCAAGCGCTTCGCCATCGAGTTTCCCGAGTGTTCGGCCGACATAATCGGTCTGCACCGCGAGGCCGCGTTCGGCGAGGTCGGTGCCTGCCGCCGTCAAATGGAGCGCATGCGAGCGCCGGTCTCCGGGGATAGCGCGCCGCTCGACGAGCCTGGCTTCGACCAGCCGGTCGATCAGCCCCGAAACATTTCCCTTCGTCACGTACAGCCGGCTGGCCAATTCCTGTTGCGTCAGGCCTTCCCGCTCCGTCAGCGTCGAGAGCACGTCGAATTGCGGGATCGACAGCCCCAGCATCCGCAATTCCGATCCGACGGCGGCCGTCACCCGCCGGTTCAGGCGGATGAAGCGGAACCACAGACGCATCGGGTCCGTCGCAGCGTGGTGCGCGGGATCGCCGGCCGGAGGGTTCGTGCGGGGTAGATCGCTCGGCATGATGCCGGGCTATAACAGAGCCGGCTCAACCGCGGCAGCGCCGGTCCGGTCTCTGGCGCCTCCATGCACCGGCCTGTAGGTTGCTGGAGCCGAACTGGTCCCGGATCACGAGCCCGTACCGTCCAACCATGCGCCGCCTGCCCATCCAGGATCCCGTCACCCGCGCCGGCGGCTACGCCAGAACCGTGGCCTTTCTCTCCGTCGTGGTGACGGTCATCGCCGTGGTGATGGTGCGGGGGCAGCGCGCGGAGCCGGGCCCTGCCCTTGCCGTCCTCGGCAGCGGTATCCTTCTGGCGGTGCTCGCCATCGCGTTCGCCGGCTTCGCCTTCCTGCGCGGCTGGCGGGAGGGTGCGCGTGGCATCGGCGCCGCGATCCTCGGCGTGTTCATCGCGACGCTGGTGCTCGCCTATCCGGCCTATGCCGCGCTGAAGGGCCTGCGCCTGCCGGTGATCACCGACGTCAGCACCGATCTCGACCAGCCTCCGGCCTTCTCGCGCTCGCGGGCCGCCTTCGCCGCCCGTGACGGCCGCTATCCGCCCGATCCCGGCTCGGAGGCTCGTGAGGCGCAGCGTGCGGCCTATTCGCAGATCGCGCCGCTGACCCTCGACGTCGATCCCGACGAGGCCTTCGAGCTCGCCCGCAGGGCGGCGGTGAACCGCAAGTGGCAGATCGTCGAGGCCGTGCGGCCGGGCGGGCGCATCGGCAACGGCCGCATCGAGGCGGTGGCGCATAGCCGTGTCCTGAACCTGCCGGCCGACATTACCGTGCGGGTCAGGCCCCGGGCCGACGGCGCACGCATCGACGTACGCTCGGCCACCCGCCTCGGCACGCGCGACCTCGGCGACAACGCCGACCGCATCCGCGCCTATCTCGATGAGGTTGCAAACCTCGCCATCGCGTTGAAGTGAGCCTTCACGCCGGCTCGAACACCCCGTCGAGACGAGCCGGGCCGTCGCTGCGCACGAGGCCGCGTTCGACCATGTCCTCGAGATGCGCGAACACCGACAGCGCGGCCGCGCCGCGCAGCGCCGGGTTGAGCCCCTGATACACCGCCAGGACGATCGCGCGGATATCGCGGTCGCCAGCGGCGATGCGGGCGCGGATCGCCGCCTCGCGCTGGCGGCGATGCCCTGCGAGGCCGCGCACGAAGCGTCGCGGATCGCGCACCGGTCCGCCGTGGCCGGGCCAATAGATCGCCTCTGGCCGCTCGCGCAGCCGGTCGAGGGAAGCCATGTAGGCCCGCATCGATCCGTCGGGCGGCGCGACCACCGTAGTCGACCACGCCATCACGTGGTCCCCCGAGAACAGCGCGTTCTCCTCGGGCAGGGCGAAGGCGAGATGGTTCATGGTGTGGCCGGGCGTGGCCAAAGCCGTGAGCGTCCAGCCCTCCCCCGCGAGGCTCTCGCCGTCGGCGAGTTCCCGGTCCGGCCGGTGCTCGCGGTCCGCGCTGGCGTCGAGATGCGGGAATTCGCCCTCCGCCAGATCCCGCGCGGCCTTGTGCGGGCCGCAGCCGACGATCGGCGCGCCCGTGAGCTGCTGGAGCCGGCGCGCGCCCGGCGAGTGGTCGCGGTGGGTGTGCGTGACGACGATGGCCGACACCGTCTCGCCCGCCGTCGCGGCGACGAGCGCCGCCACATGGTCGGCATCGTCCGGGCCGGGATCGATGATCGCGACCCGGCCGCGTCCGACGATGTAGCTGCAGGTGCCGCTCGCGGTGAAGGGGCCGCCATTGGCGCAGATCCGGCGGCGCACCAGCGGCGTCAGCCGACGGAGTTCGCCGCTGGCCGGGAGTGCCGGATCGAAAGCCGGGTCCGGGACGTCTGCGCCGGGTGCGTCGGTCGTCGCCATGTCTGCCGTGGATGTTGAGGCCGGATCGCCGGCCGCCTACGACAGGTGGCGGCGAACGACAAATCCGCCGCGTCTCATTCTTGGGCGCTCAATACGCGAAGGGCGAACGCGCCACGACGCGGACCGGCGCGAAGCCGGGGGTGCGCAAGGCCGGCTCGCCGTCGCCGGCCGCGCCGAGCTCCGCGACCCCGGCCGCCGCGACCCGGATCCGCCCGCCGGCCTCGGCGGTGCGCATCGCCCGCTTGAAGGCCCTCTCGTCGGCGTCGCGCTGGAATGCGCCGATCCGCAGGTCGACGGTGCGGCGCGCCCGGCGGCTCAGGCTCCGGGTGCTGCGATAATCCTCGACCTCGACGTCGCCCCGCACGAGGCGCGTCACGACGGCGGCGCTGGTTTTCGTCGCGACGACGTCACCGACACGCAGGGTCGGATCCTGGTCGATGGGGAGCGGTGCCGCCATGCTGCCGGGCGTGCGGCAATGGCAGTTCTCGACCCGTCTCTTCCGGTAGACGTTGGCCCAGGCCGCCGCGAGATAGGGCTGACCTTTCAGGCTGACCGCCTGATCGAGTTCGGATTTGCCCCAGGGCATCGTGTAGAGGGCGGTCGGCGCATCCGGACAGGCTGCCGCGCAGGCGGCCTGATGCAGCGGAACGTCCTTCTGCGAATGCCGCGCTCCCAACGGGAAGACGTAGCCGTCGCAGGTCCGCACGCACACACTCTGCGGTCCGGTCGCCGGTTGCAGCGCCGGGAATACGGTATCCCGCCGCGCATCGCGGGAACGTCGCTGGCGCGGCGCCCCGTCGACGAGCGGCACCGGCCGCGGCGTGAAATGCCGCTGGCGCGGCGCCGGGTTGTGGCGCGCGTCCGGCAGCGAAGAATAGCGCCGCGGAACCCGGCGCGCCTCCGGCTGCGGCCGGTATTCGACTTGGCGGGGCACGCCGAAGAGTTCGCCGAAGAAGTCGAACATTCCACCCCGGTCAGAGGCGTGGACCAAGCCGGTCCCGGCCGTCACGCCACCGAACCCCAGGATCAGGCCTGCCAGCGCCGTTCGAACGATGCGCAGGCGCGGGGATGCCGATCGACCGTGCCCGACGGCCGCCAGGAGACCGGCCTTCGCCCGCTTGCCGAATTCCATCTGGACAACACTCCCGCCCATCGGAGCCTGCGGCCCGACGGTGGACCGGCCCGGGTGCCGAAAAACCGCTGTCTTCCGCAACACGGGAAACAGCGTTCCAGGCGGATCTACTGGAAGCGCCTGCCGACCGACAATCGCGGCAGAACGCGGATGCAACGAAAACCTGTGGTCACGCCACGGCAGGCGCACGGAAAGAATACGGTCTCCGCAGTCGAGGCGTCGCATCCGGCATCTTCGCCAAAGAAAAAGCGCTGCCGAATCCCGGCAGCGCCCGATGCTCGAACGTCATGGATGTCGAATCTTGCCGACGCCGTTCTTCAGCGGCGGCTCGGCGACCGGCCCGGCCGGACCCGCACGGGGATCGGCTGAAGTTCCCGCTGCGGTCCGAGCGCTTCGATAAGCCCATTCAGTCTCTCGACGATCGCGTCGGCCAGCTTGCCGGCGGCGGATTTCATCGAGCGCTTCGCGGAGGCTGTCCTGGTCTGATGCATCACGGCTCTCACTGCGGATTTCTCCCGAGATGGTGACGAACCCGGCATCGCGCCAGTCGGTTCCGGCTGCGACCGTGTTTCGCAAAGCAGGGACACTAGAGCGTGACCCGGCGGCGAGATCAAGACGGCTTGGCCGTATCAGTGCCGGCTATCTGCCTCGGCTTCGTCTCCGCGGCGAACACGATCCGCCGCGGCACGCCGCTCCCGGCAAAAACAATCTCTGCACGGCGCGCGCCGGAGAGGAACCGGACTTCGAACCTTGACGTTACTTCCTTCGAAAGGTCGCGGCCTGTGCCGCGCCAAATCTTCTGGAAGGATCCGACACATGCTCGGCTGGGCCGTAACGTTCCTCGTCGTCGCACTGGTCGCCGCCCTGCTCGGATTCGGCGGTATCGCCGGAACCGCCATGGAAGCTGCCAAACTCGTCTTCTTCGTCGCGATCGTCCTGTTCGCCATCTCCGCCGTCATCGGCCTGATGCGCGGTCGCTCGCCGACGCTCTGACATCGATCGACGACAACGACCCGGGACTTCTTTCAGGAGCTCCGGGTCGATACCGGCAAACCCTCGTCGTCCGCAGGTTCGGCCGCCCGATCATCCAATTGGGCGATCAGATCGGTGAACCGGCTCGGAATGGGTTGCTGAACCACCGAATCATACATGCTCCGCAAATGCGAGCCGATCCGTTTGCGAGCCTGCTTTCCGAGATTTTGAGCAGGTTGCTGGTCGTGACCATGCGGAGGCGCGCCTCCCGGTCGGAGGCTTTCGGCCGTCTCGTCATGCATCATCCGGATCGATCCCCTTGGCGTCGCAACAGCGACGTCGGCCGCGATTGTTTTGCGGCTTGACATGAGTCATGGCTCTGGCTGCAACGCCGGGAGACGGCGCGGGTTCCGCCGCGATGCGGAACGGAGCGCCGCGCCTCGCGTTGGGGCGGAAGCAACACGAAAGAGCGACGAAGGCTCAGGGGAATTCATGTCGACAGCACAACTCGTCGTGCAGCATCTGCCGTACCTGCGCCGCTATGCGCGCGCGCTCACGGGCAGCCAAGTCGCCGGCGATGCCTACGTCGCCGCGACGCTCGAGACGCTGGTGAACGAGCCCGAGACGCTCGGCCGCAGCACCAACGTCAAGGCCGACCTGTTCCGCGTCTTCACGCGGATCTGGAACTCCCTTTCCGTCAACGGCGGTAGCGATCAGGTCCAGCATGACCTGCCGGCGGAGATCCGCCTCGGCCAAATCACCCCGCTGCCCCGTCAAGCCTTCCTCCTGTCCTGCCTCGAAGGCTTCTCCGAGGAGGATGCAGCGATCATCCTCGGCGTCGACGTCACGGAAGTCCGTGAACTCGTCGACGAGGCGGGCCGCGAGCTCGCCGCCGATATGGCCACCGACATCCTCATCATCGAGGACGAGCCTTTGATCGCAATGGATCTCGAGGCGCTGGTCGAAGGTCTCGGCCACAACGTGATCGGCGTCGCACGGACCCGGACCGAGGCGATCAAGCTCGCTTCCGAGGGTAAGCGCCCCGGCCTGATCCTCGCCGACATCCAGCTTGCGGATGGCTCCTCCGGCCTCGATGCCGTGAACGACCTCCTGAAGACCTTCGAGGTGCCGGTAATCTTCATCACCGCCTACCCGGAGCGCTTCCTGACCGGCGAGCGGCCGGAGCCGGCCTTCCTCATCGCCAAGCCGTTCCAGCCCGCCAACGTCTCCGCGGTGATCAGCCAGGCGTTGTTCTTCCAGCAAAGCGCCCGCCGCCGCGAGGCGAAGTCGGCCTGAACTCTCGTTCGCCGGTCCGGCATCAGTCGGCAAAAAGCCCCGCCGGATACCGGCGGGGCTTTTTGCTGCGTCGAACGCGGTGCGACGCGCACGAAAAAACGGGCCGGACAATGTCCAGCCCGTCGATGAGGTTCCGGCCGATGCACAAGGGGAATGCGGGGAGGACCAGGTGGCCGGGTGACAGGACAACGGTGAGGTGGTGAGCCGGTTCCGCATTTTTCCGAGGCGCCACCCGGTTTTTTCGGCGAGTGACGCTTTTCAGCAACGCCGAAACCGCCCAAAACCCGGCCAAGCGTGGCCATTGGGATCAAGTCGATACAGGCTGAAAACGGAAGCTTAACGGAAACGTAACAGTCGAGGAACCGGCGGCCGCAATCGGCGTTGTACCGACAACCTGTCAAGCTCCCTCTGGAGTGCATCGCGATGCTTCGGTCTGGCTTCCTTCTCGGCGTTGGTGGACCGGCAGCGATACTTACGTTGTTCGTGCTGCCGTCCGTGCGCGCGAGCGCCGACCGGCTGGTGATGCCGCAGGGCGCAGCCCCCGCTGCCATCCAGATCCCCTACCTTCCCGGCAATCGTCCGGTCTCCCTGGCGATCAGCCCGGTTCACGGCGGTAACGTCCACGTCGCGACCATGCCGCGGTCCGAGACCCGCTCCGTTCCGGCGACGCCGTCGAGCATCGGCCCGACCGCCGCCGAGAAGGAGATGCTGCCGAAGCCGCGTCGCATGACCCGCGAGGGCTGCGAGGCTCCGCTCAGCTCGCTCGTCGGCCCCGAGGCCCGCCGCATGGTCCCCGGCCGCTGCATGGCCTGAGGGCCGGCTTCACGCGGTCGCGCTCACCTTCTCGACATCTGCCGTCAGACCGCTCGCAATCATGCGCTCGCGAGCCACGAGCCTGTCGCCCGGCGCGAAGACGCCGAGGGCGACGTCGCGGTCCGGCAGCACTACCGTCGTCGTCTTGTTCTGATGGACGAGCACGTGGCGCTTGAGCGGCAACGAGGCCGCTGCCCAGCGCCGCAGCTGACCGTAATACGGCTCGCGCCGCCAGGCATTCGGCTGTCCGGGATCGACCTGCACGTTCATCGAGCGGCTGACCGGATCGAGCGTCAGCACCATCTTGGCGCGATCCGGCTTCCACTCGGGGCCTAGCCAGCTTTCCGTCATCCAGAGGCAATGGAAGCTTCGGCAGTGCTCGGGCCGCGTCGCGTGGATGCCACAGCCTTGGCCAGCCCTGGTATGCCGGCACCACTGCCCGGCGACGCTCTCCACCGCCGGCACGTCGTAGACTTTGCAGCACAGGGTGCAGGTCCCGCAGGCACGGCCCGGGGCTGGCGTGGCGACGATGGTGGCGGGGTCGAGCATCGCGGTCGGTTGTTTTGGGCGGCGAATGGCAGAAGCCAGGGTTACTGAGCGCGCATCCGGCCGTTAGTGTGGCGGCCCGTATCGCCGTCGCCGAGGCATCGAGCCCATGCTGTCGAACATCGCCGCCCGCGACGTCGAGACCCTCGTCCACCCCTACACCAACCTCGCGACCTTTCGCGAGACCGGTCCGCTGGTGCTGGAGCGCGGCCACGGCGTCTGGGTCTACGACACCGATGGGCGGCCCTATCTCGAAGGCATGGCCGGCCTCTGGTGCACGGCGCTCGGCTACTCGAACGAGGAACTGGTCGAGGCCGCCACCGAGCAGATGTCGCGCCTGCCGTTCACGCATCTCTTCTCCGGCCGCAGCCATGACCCGGCGATCGAACTCGCCGAGACGCTGAAGGAGCTGATGCCGGTCCCGACCTCGAAGATCTTCTTCACCTCGTCCGGGTCGGAGGCGAACGACACCCAGGTGAAGCTCATCTGGTACATGAACAACGCCCTCGGACGCCCGAGAAAGAAGAAGATCTTATCTCATCGCAAGGGCTATCACGGGGTCACCGTCGCGACCGCCTCGCTGACGGGTCTCGCCGCCAACCACGCCGACTGGGACCTGCCGATCCCCGGCTTCCACCACGTCGCCTGCCCGCACCATTATCGGGGCGCCGAGCCCGGCGAGACCGAGGAGGCGTTCTCGCAGCGCCTCGCCGACGCGCTCGAAGCCCAGATCCTCGCCGAGGACCCGGACACCGTCGCCGCCTTCTTCGCCGAGCCGGTGATGGGCGCCGGCGGCGCGATCGTGCCGCCCGCCGGCTATTTCGAGAAGATCCAGGCGGTGCTCGACCGCTATGACATCCGGCTCATAGCCGACGAGATCATCTGCGGCTTCGGCCGCACCGGAAACTGGTTCGGCAGCCAGTCGCTCGGCATGCGGCCGGACACGATCTCCTTCGCCAAGGCGGTGACCTCCGGCTATCTGCCGCTTGGCGGCATCTCCATCGACGAGCCGCTCTACCGGGCCATGCTCGACGAGAGTGCCAAGCTCGGCGGCTTCGGCCACGGCACCACCTATTCCGGCCACCCGGTCGCCTGCGCCGTCGCCAACAAGACCATCGAAATCTACAAGCGCGATCGGGTCATCGCGCGCGTCACCGAGAAGGCTCCGCACTTCCAGGCAAGACTTACGGCGCTCGGCGACCATCCGCTGATCGGCGAGGCCCGCGGCATCGGCCTGATCGGCGGCATCGAGATCGTCGCCGACAAGGCCTCGAAGCGCCAATACGACCCGAAGGCCGGCGTCGCCGCGCGCTGCGTGGCCTTCGCCCAGGCCGAAGGGCTGATCGTGCGCTTCCTCACCGGCGACCGCATCGCCGTCTGCCCGCCGCTGATCATCGAGCCCGACGAGATCGACACGCTGTTCGATCGTCTGACCCGCGCGCTGGATCGCACGGCGGCTTGGATCAAGGCCGAGGGGCTGGAGGGGATGCCGGCGGCTTGATACGCCCCATGCTCCAGCCTCATCCAGATTGCCCATGACCGACGAACCGACCCTCCGCACCCTGCTCCCGCTCCTCGAACGGATCGCGACGGCGTTGGAGCGCGCCGTGCCTGCGGCGGTGGCGCCAACCGACATCACGTCGGCGGACGCCTTCCTGTGGGGACCGGAGCGGCGGCTGATCGCGGTGCCGAAGGTGAATCGGGTCGAGATCGGCCTGCTCACCGGCATCGACCGGGTGCGCGACCTGTTGGTCGAGAACACCGAGCGCTTCGCCAAGGGCCTGCCCGCGAACAACGCCCTGCTGTGGGGCGCGCGCGGCATGGGCAAGTCCTCGCTCGTCAAGGCGGCGCAGGCGGAGATCAATGCGCGCCGGGCCGAGGGCGCCCTGCCGATGAAACTCGTGGAGATCCATCGCGAGGACATCGAGGCGCTTCCCGACCTGATGGCCGTGCTGCGCGCGGATCCGCATCGCTGGCTGGTTTTCTGCGACGACCTCTCGTTCGATGCCGACGACACCTCCTACAAGTCCCTCAAGACGGCGCTGGACGGCGGCATCGAGGGCCGGCCGGAGAACGTGCTGTTCTATGCCACCTCCAACCGCCGCCACCTGCTCGCCCGCGAGATGGTGGAGAACGAGCGCTCCACCGCGATCAACCCCGGCGAGGCTGTGGAAGAGAAGGTCTCGTTGTCGGACCGCTTCGGCCTCTGGCTCGGCTTCCACAAATGCAGCCAGGACGAGTACCTCGCGATGATCCGCGCCTATGCCGAGCGCCATGCCCTCGCCGTCGAGCCGGATCGGCTGCGGGCCGAGGCACTGGAATGGGCGACGACGCGCGGCTCGCGCTCGGGGCGCACGGCATTTCAGTTCATCCAGGATCTGGCCGGGCGGCTGGGGCAGCGGCTCGAAAGCTGACGGCCGTCCCGGCTGCGCGCCATCGGGCCTTCTGGCAGATGCGTCGTCATCGTGTAATCGTCCGGCCGGATCCTCACCACGCCATGGGACGGGCGGCCGATTGGAGAAGGAAGCACGCGATGAGCTTGTTCGACAGCATCAAGGGATCGCTCGGAGGCGCCCTCGGCACGGCGGCGGCATCCGCACTGCCGGGCATCATCGAAAAGGTGTTTCCGGGCGGCCTCCAAGGCCTGCTCAACCAGCTCGCGCAATCCGGCTACGGCAAACAGGTGAATTCCTGGCTCGGCCGCGGCGAGAACGAGCCGATCACCACGGACGACCTGCGCAACGCCCTGAACGACTCCCACACCAGGGAGATCGCCGAGAAACTCGGCATCCCCTACGATCAGGTGCTCGAGACGCTCGCGAAGGTGCTGCCGCAGGCTGTCGACCAGCACAGCCCGAACGGGCAATTGCAGGCTCCTGCCCCGGCCGAAGGCGGCCACGCGGCCTAACGACGATCCCACGAACGAAAAACGGCGGCCCTCTCGGGCCGCCGCGTTTCGCGAACCAGCAAAAGCTTAGTTGCTGGCGAGATGGGGGATCGGATCGACCGGCGTTGCGCCCTTGCGGATCTCGAAGTGAAGCTGGGGCGAGGTGACGTTGCCCGTGGCGCCGGACTTGGCGATGGTCTGGCCGCGCTTGACCTTCTCACCGGGGCGCACGTCGAGCTCGCCGTTATGGGCATAGGCCGAGACGTAGCCGTTGGTGTGGCGGACCAGGACGAGCTTGCCGTAGCCCTTCACGTCCGAGCCCGCATAGGCGACGGTGCCGTCTTCCGCGGCCTTGACCGGGGTGCCCTCCGGCACGGCGATGTTGATGCCTTCGTTGCCCGATGAGCCGTAGCCGTTGATGACGCGGCCCTTGGCCGGCCAGCGGAACGACTCGTTCGCGTCGGCCTTGACCGAGGCGGTCGTGGTGGGCTCGACGCTGGCGACCTTCACCGGCGTGGCCTTCTCGGCTTCCTTGGCGACGGGCTTCGTCTCCTTGGCAGCGGCCTGCTTGGTCTCCTTGGCGGAGGCCTTTGCGGCGGCCTCGGCGGCCTTGGCCTCGGCGACCTTCTTCTGAGCCTCGGACTTGGCCTCCTTGGCGGCCTTCGCCTCGGCTTCGCGCTTCGCTTCGGCCTTCTTGTCGGACTTCTCCGGCTTGGCCTCGGCCTTGGCGTGCTTCTCTTCGGCAGCCTTCGCCGCGTGCTTGGGCGCCTTCTTGGCGTCGAGTTCGGCCTGCTTCTTCGCCTCGGCAGCCTTGCGCGCGTCGGCCGCCTTCTTGGCTTCGGCCAGCTTCGCCGCTTCGGCCTCCTTGCGGGCCTCGGCGGCTTCGCGCTTGGCTTCCGCGGCCTTGTCGACCTTCGGGGTGGCGCTCGCGCCCTTGCCGAAGACGAGCTTCGGCTGCGGGGCGACCGGCGAGACGCGGGGCGTCATGGCCTTGCCGGCGGAGGGGTTCATGCCGTCGACCGCGCCGGAGATCGGCTCGGAGGCCGCGACGCGGCTCGGCGCGGAACGCGGCGACATCGTCGCGCCGGGCGCGGCGAGTTCCTGCGACTGGATGCGCGGGGTGCGGATGGCGGGCGCCGCGGCCATGTCGGCCTCGCCGTTGTCGCCGAGGCTCCCCGTCGCCGAAGGCTCGTTCGACGCGAAGGGATTGGAGAACGGCGTGCCGAGGCGCGACGCATCCGACGAACAGGCGGCCGTACCGCCTCCGATCATTCCGATGAGCGCAAGCCGCGACAGCGTCTTCCACCCACGTCCAGCCCCTCGAACTCGCATCGACGCACCCGCTTACAGACGCAACTTGATGACGTCATTGAAACGGGATTCAGGTTAAACATCCGTTCCCGTTTACCACGGTTGCGACGCAATCTTGGCAGTTGGGAACCACGGGTCGTCGCGCCGATGCCGTCAGAGCACATGCGCCCGGCCCGCCGTCAGCGGAGGCAGGCGGCAGGCCATGTCGGTGCGTGTCGCGACGCCGCCGTCGACGGCGCGGTCGACAATCGCGAGACGGGCGCCCTGCCCCGTAGCAACGGCCCCGACGAGCCGTCCGCCCGGCGCCAGCGCCTTGGCGAGATGCGGCGGGATCTCCAGGCACGTGCCGTTGAGGAGGATGCGGTCGAACCGCCTCTCCCCGATTGCGGACGCGTCGAGCCCGTCGGTGATCTCCACGGTGGCGTCGACGAGATCGCTGCCGAGGCGGTCGCGGGCCGCGCGGGCGAGCCCGGCATAGCGCTCCAGGCTCTGCACGTGGCCGCTGCCGAGATGCACGAGGAGCGCGGTGACGTAGCCCGAGCCGGTGCCGATCTCGAGGACGCGGGCGCCGGCCGGTACCGCCAGGAGCCCGAGCATCGCCGCCACCGTCGTCGGCGCCGTCATGCTCTGCCCGCAGGGAAGCGGCAACGCGATGTCGCGACGCGCATGGGCACGAAGCGCCGCTGGGGCGAAGCGCTCGCGCGGCACCTGCTCCATCGCCCGCAGGACGCCCATATCCCGCACGCCGCGCTCGCGCAGCAGCAGCACAAAGGCGGCATCGCCGATCGCAGAGGCGTCGTCGCCTTCCGCGGTCATCGTGGCGACGTCACGGCTGGTCTTACGGTTCGACAGCCCGCCCCGTCATTCCGGGGCTCGCCTTCGG
>NZ_BJZT01000018.1 GCF_007992175.1 Methylobacterium haplocladii
GGGGCTCGCCTTCGGCGAGCCCCGGAATGACGGGGCGGTGCGCGAAATCCGACAGTCCCGCCATGGCAGGGCACTAGCCCTCGAAGGCCTGGGCGAAGCGCGTCAGCGTCGGCTCGTCGGTGAGGTTCAGCCGTAGCGGCGTCACCGAGATGCGGTTCTCGGCGATGGCCTTGAGGTCGGTGCCGTTGCCTGGTTCGAACCGCGCCTTGGCGAAGGCGAGCCAGAAATACGGGTTGCCGCGCCCGTCGTGGCGGGCGTCGATGGCGAGCAGCGCCTGATTGCGCTGTCCCTGCGCCGCCACCACCGTGCCCTGCACCTCGCCCGGCTCACAATCGGGAAAGTTCACGTTGACGACGATGCCGGGCTCGATGCCGGTCTCCAGGATCTTGCGCACGACGCCGGCGCCATGTTCGGCCGCGCACTGGAACTTGATGCCGGCCCGGCCGCCATGGCCGTAGGCCTGGCTCAGCGCGATCGATCGGACGCCGAGGATCGTCCCCTCCATCGCCGCGGCGATCGTGCCCGAATAGGTTACGTCCTCGGCGACGTTCTGGCCGCGGTTGACGCCGGAGAGCACGAGATCGGGCTTATGCTCGGCCAGGATGTGGGCGATGCCCATGATCACACAGTCGGACGGCGTGCCCTTCACCGCAAAACGCTTTTCCGCAATCTGGCGCAGCCGCAGCGGATCGTTCAGCGAGAGCGAGTGCGAGACGCCGGACTGATCGTATTCCGGCGCGACCACCCAGACATCGTCGCTGAGCTGGCGGGCGATGCCCTCCAGCGTTTCCAGGCCCGGCGCATGGATGCCGTCGTCGTTCGTGACGAGAATGCGCATCAGGTCCTTGGTCCCTCGATCCGGGTGAGGCCGCCCATATAGGGCTGCAGCACGGACGGGATCGTGACGCTCCCGTCCGGGTTCTGGTAGTTCTCCATCACCGCGATCAGCGCCCGGCCGACCGCGACGCCCGAGCCGTTCAGTGTATGGACGAAGGCCGGCTTGCCGTCCTTGCCGCGATAGCGCGCGTTCATGCGTCGCGCCTGGAAGTCGCCGCAGACCGAGCAGGACGAGATTTCGCGGTACGTCTGTTGGCCGGGCACCCAGACCTCGATGTCGTAGGTTTTTTGCGATGCAAAACCCATGTCGCCGGTGCAGAGCGTCATCACCCGGTAGGTCAGGTCGAGTTTTTTGAGCACCGCCTCGGCGCAGGCGAGCATGCGCTCGTGCTCCTCCGCCGATTTCTCCGGCGCCGTGATCGAGACCAGCTCGACTTTGTTGAACTGATGCTGCCGCAGCATCCCCCGCGTGTCGCGCCCCGCCGCACCGGCTTCCGCGCGGAAGCAGGGGGTGAGGGCCGTGAAGCGGAGGGGGAGTTCGTCTTCGGCGAGGATCGACTCGCGGACGAGGTTGGTGAGGGGGACTTCGGCGGTGGGGATGAGCCAGTGTTTTTGCGATTTTGGCACAAGAAGATAAGCTTCAATGCCCTTGGCAAATGCCTCTGATCTCAGCTCCCGCTGCCTGATATGTATTTCTTCATCAGAGGCTATCATCAGCTCTGTGCGCGCCAATCGCCCCATTATATCGCTAGTAGCGGAAACGGCGATTTCGATCTGCTCTTGTTCGGAAATTAATCTCGTTGCAGCAAACTGATCTTCTGTGAACTTTGGCAACTGAGCCGTGCCGAACATCGCCTCGTCCCGCACGAGGATCGGCGGCGCGACCTCCAGATACCCATGCTCGCTCGTGTGCAGGTCGAGCATGAACTGTCCGATCGCTCGCTCAAGCCGTGCGAGTTGACCCTTCAGCACCACGAAGCGCGAGCCCGACATCCGGGCCGCCGCCTCGAAATCCATCAGGCCGGTGGCTTCGCCGAGCTCGAAATGCTCGCGACCTTCGTTCAAGCGCTCGCGCGCGGAGTCGAAGCGGCGGTACTCGACGTTGCCGTGCTCGTCGGCGCCGGGCGGCACGTCGGCCTTCGGCCGGTTCGGGATTTTGGCCAGTTCGTCGTCGAGGATTTTCGCGGCCTGCGACTGCTCGCCGTCCAACCGCGAAGAATCCTCCTTGAGCCGGGCGACCTCGGTCATCAACTCGGCGGCCCGCGCCTCGTCCCGCGCCTTCTTGGCGCCGCCGATCTCCTTCGAAAGCGCGTTGCGCCGCTCTTGATTGGCCTGCGCCGCCGACACCGCGTTCTTGCGCGCATCGTCGAGGGCGATCAGCGATGTGGCAAGGGGTGCGAGACCGCGACGGGCGAGGTCGTCATCGAAAGCGTCCGGGTTTTCGCGGATGGCGCGGATGTCGTGCATGGGCCGGCCCAAAAGGCGTCATTCCGGGGCCGCGAAGCGGAACGCGGAATCCAGAACCGCCGCCGGCTCAGGCTTGGCGCCCTCGGCGTCTCTGGATTCCGGGTTCTCGCCTTTGGCGAGCCCCGGAATGACGGGGTGTGTGATCGCGCCCGCCTTCTGTCAGCAACCCGCCCGCATGTCCACGATCAGGGGCATGCGCTCACGCGTCGCCTTCGACGTACATCCGCCGGAGGATCCGCAGGTCCATGCCGACATCGGTCGAGATCGCATCGAGGGTCTCGGCCGGCGGCAACGCGGTGCCCTGCTCGAACCCCGCAAGCCGCTCCTCGGTGATGCCCGCCACCTGGGCCATCTTGGCCGACGATCGCGAAAAATGCTCGCGCACGGTCCGCAACGGATTGCGATTGGCCATCAGACCATCCGAGAACCAGACGGGGAGGAGAAATTCCTTGCCCGATGCGAGATCGGCGTGGGCTCTATCCGCTATCTCGCCGAGCAGTCGATCCTCTGCATCCTCATCGCCGAGACGAGCGAGCAATACGTCATAATCGCGTCGTGAAAGGACGACGAGTTCTTCGCCCAATGCTGTTTTCAGAAATTGAGGACCCACGATTCAGCTCCTCTCAACGGTAGACTTCGCGCCGATGCGCGACGGTAACGACAGTGAGCGATGTCGCGGATTCCTCGAATACAATACGATACTCGCCATCGCGCAGCCTCAGGCGATTGAAACCGGTCAAACGCTTGACATCACCAATGCCGGTCAGTCCGTACTGGTAGAGCTTCTGGGTCAAGCTTTCCTGAACCTCAAGCGGCAGTTTCCAGAACGCGCGCCCTGGCCCCACCGCGAAGATCAGAGTCTTGTTCATGTCGCTCGTCCGCGCGGTGCGAGACAATACGATTGCCGCTCTGGCTAGGGAAGCCCTACGGCTCCAACCCCGCAGCCACCCGCTTCGCCCGGCGCATCTTCTCCACCCGACCGACCGAGAACACCGAGGCCTCGTAGAGCAGCAGCATCGGCAGCGCGAGCGACAACTGCGAGATCACGTCGGGCGGGGTCAGGATCGCGGCGGCGACGAAGACGAGGACGATGGCGTAGCGGCGCTTTTCGCGCAGGAACGCCTGGTCGATGATGCCGACCTGGCCGAGCAGGGTCAGGATCACCGGCAGCTGGAAGGCGAGGCCGAAGGCGAAGATCAGGGTCATGATCAGCGAGAGATACTCGTCGACCTTCGGCAACAGCTTGATCGTCGGTTCGCCGGCGACGCCGACCTGCTGCAGCGAGACCGAGAACGAGATCAGCAGCGGCATCGCCAGGAAGTAGACGACGAGCGCGCCGAGGATGAAGAACACCGGCGTGGCCACCAGATACGGCAGGAAGGCCGAGCGCTCGTTGCGGTAGAGCCCCGGCGCAACGAAGGCGTAGATCTGCGTCGCGATCACCGGGAAGGCGAGGAAGGCCGCGCCGAAGACGCTGAGCTTGATGTTGGTGAACAGCTGCTCGAGAAAATGCGTCGCGATCAGCTCGGCATTGGCCGCGCCCACGATCGAAACGTAGGGATGCAGCAGCACGTTGTAGATGTTGCGGGAGAAGAAGAAGCACCCGAAGAACATCAGGATGAACGCGATCAGCGACTTGATCAGCCGCGAACGCAGCTCGATCAGGTGTTCGAGCAAGGGCGCGCGCGAAGCCTCGATCTCGGCTTCGTCCTGCTCGGTCTTCATGAAGGCTGGCCGTCGGATTTTTTCGGAGCGCCGGGTTCGGGATCGCCCGGCTGGGCATGCGGCCGCATGACGTCGGTCATCTCGGGCTGCACCACGTCGGACAGCTCCGTCGGCCGAGGGACGTCGTAACTGCCGCCTTGCGCGAGCCGCTCAGTGGCCGCGTCGCTGGCGCCGGCGATGGCGGCCGGCGCGGTGCTCTGCATCAGATCCGGCTTGGCCTCGCCCGCCCTGGCCCGGCCCTCGACGACGCTCTTCAGCTCGTTGCGGATGGTGTCGACCGGGTTGAAGCTCGGCTTGAAGCTCTCGGCCTGGCGCTTCACGTCCGCGACGTCACGCTTGATCTCGTCGAGCTCGGCCTCGCGGATCGCCTCGTTGAACTGGTGCTGGAACTCGCCGGCCATGCGGCGCACCTTGGTCGTGATCTGGCCGAGGGTGCGCAGCGCCTTCGGTAGATCCTTCGGCCCGATGACGATCAGGGCGACGCCGCCGATCAGCATCACCTCGCCCCAGCTCATGTCCAGCATGGCGTCTTCAGTCTCGCCTTGCGCGGCTGATCAGGTCGGCAGCGGGCTCTAGCTCACCCGGCGATCAGTGGCCGGCTGGGCGGGCGCATGGCCCGGCTCGGCCTGATGCGGAATCGTGCGGACCGGCTCGCTCGGCATCGTCGCGACCGGCGGCTGCTGGGGCTTCGGCGGCGTCTCGTCGTCCTCGGCCATGCCCTTCTTGAAGGCCTTGATGCCCTTGGCAACGTCGCCCATCAGCTCGGACACCTTGCCGCGGCCGAAGAGCAGCATGACGATCACCGCCACGACGACCCAGTGCCAGATACTCAAGCTGCCCATGGCGCACATCCCGCACCGCGCCGTCTCCGCCGCGGTGCTATCCCTGATCGATCGATTGGCGTGAACCTAAGGATCGGCCGGGGCGAACACAAGTTCGCCCGCGCGATCGAAGACGCGCGAAGGCGTGCCGGATCGTTGCAGTCCGCCCTCAGGCTGCCGCCGAAAGGCCTGCCTCGAACCGCGTGCGCGCCTCGGCCACGTCGAACGTGTCAGCGTTCTGCGAAAGCCGGGACATGGCGGCCTCGGCCCGCCGCAGAGCTTCGCCGACGAGCACAGGCGTGCCTTCGACCACGCCGCGCATCTGCCGCATCAGCCCGTTGCAGTGGAGCACGACGTCGATGCCGGCGGCGAAGGCCTGCTCGCTGCGCCGGCGGTAGGAGCCCTTGAGCGCCTTCATCGAGAGGTCGTCGCTCATCAGCAGGCCGTCGAAGCCGATGGCGCCGCGGATGATGTCGTCGATGACGATGCGCGAGAGCGTGGCCGGCCGTTTCGGGTCGAGATGGGGGTAGACCACGTGGGCGCTCATCGCGAGCGGCATGTCGTTGAGTGCCCGGAACGGCCGGAAGTCGGTCGCCTCCAGGCTCGCCCGGTCGGCGTCGACCACGGGCAGGTGGAAATGGCTGTCGCTGGTGGCGCGGCCGTGCCCCGGAATGTGCTTGATCACCGGCAGCACGCCGCCGGCCATCAGGCCTTCGGCGACCGCACGGCCGATCTCGGCGACGGAGTCGGCATCCTGCGCGTAGGCGCGGTCGCCGATGATGTCGTGGGTGCCCTCGACCGGCACATCGAGCATCGGCGCGCAGTCGACGTTGATGCCCACAGCGGCGAGATCATGCGCCATCAGGCGCGCGCCGAGCCAGGCCATGGCGCGAGCCGAGCCGTTGAGCCGGCCGAAGCGGGCGCCTGCCGGATACTTTGGCCAGTGCGGCGGCCCCATGCGCTGAACCCGGCCGCCTTCCTGGTCGATCAGGACGGGCGCGTCGGCGCGGCCCACGGTCTCGCGCAGGGACGCGGTCAGTGCGCGCACCGCGTCTGGCGAGCCGATGTTGCGCTTGAACAGGATGAAGCCCCAGGGCCGGACGTCGCGAAAGAACGCCGCCTCCCCTGCGGTGAGATGCGTGCCGGAACAGCCGAGGATCAGGGCGCGGCAGGTCATGACTTTTGCAGGAAATCCTGTGGCCGCGCGGCGGCGCGGAAGTTTCGAATCGTCGACGGCAACGCGTGAGAATCAGATGAGCCCCGCTCTGCCGCAAGGCGAAAGCAGTGCGGAGGCGCCGGTGGCTTGCCGGTGTTGCTTTCGGGAATCAGAGGGTCGGGTCGCGCGGTCGCTCATCTGCGCCGTGCAGATATCTCCTGATGGATCTGGAAACCGCTACCGTCATCCCGGGGCTCGCCGGAGGCGAGAACCCGGAATCCACCCGGCACGATGCGGCCAGTCGCGGGTCGCACGCTCTGCGCGCTCTTAGGGTCCGGGTTCCGCTTCGCGGCCCCGGAATGACGGGGCGCTCGCTTAAGTAGAACGGCCGCTCAGTTCTTCGCCACGAAGCACTGGCCACCCGCGCCCTTCAGGTCGGTGCAGAGGCTGTTGGCCTCGGCCTTGGCCAGGGGCCCGACGCGGACGCGGTAGATCGACTTGCCGCCGACCTCGGCTTGCTGGATCAGTTCCGGCTTGCCGGAAAGCTGGCTGAACTTGCCCTGCATCTGGCGGAAGGCCGAACGGGCGTCGGCATCGCTGGCGCGGACGCCGATCTGCACCGAGAAGCCGCCGACCGACGCGGTGGAGGCCGTCGCGGCCGGAGCCGCATCGGTGGATGCGGTGGTCTCGGGCGAGACGGAGGCGACGCGCTGGACCGCCTTGCGCGGTGCGGCCTCGGCGGCCGGCATCGGCGGGGTGGCGCCCGAAGCGTCGGCCGTCTGCACGGGAGCGGGCTTTGCCGGCACCGTGGTCGAGGCCAGGGCCCGCTGCGGACGACGCGAGGCCTGCGATGCGCTGCCCTCGGAGGCGTCCGGCATCATCATCGTCGGGATCGGCGAGGCCGGGGCCTGCCCGACGGGATCGGCCGAGGCCACCCGCTGGGTCTGCGGCTGGGCGGAGGGCTGAGACTGCACCTGGGAGGCCGCAGTCACCGGGGTATCCGGCTTCACGGACACGGTGCGGACGCGACGTGGTTCGCCGAGGGAATCGGTCAGCATGGCGGTGTTGCCGGGGGTGGTGCCGCCGGAAGCGCCGTCGCGGCCGGCCGAGCGCGCGGCCTGGGCCACGTCGAGGGGCTGCTCCTCGCGGTTGACGACCTTGATCTGGCCGTCCTTGGCGTTGCGCTCGTAGATCTGCTTGTTCTGGTCCGGGATCTCGACGCCGTCGGCGGCCTGCGGCGCGACCTTGAGCGGGGTCTTGTCGGCGAGCACCGTCACGGGACCGCCGCTGGAGCCGTGGCTGCCCATGGCCTTCCAGCCCAGGGCGCCGGTCACGCAGAGGACCAGCACGCCCAGGCCGGCGCCGACCTGCACGAGCTTCCGGCGCGGGTGCTGAGCGGCGACGGCGCGGTAGCCCTTGCCGGAATCGTCGAAAGCGGCCGGGTCGTGCTGGTCGTGGCCGTCATCCTCGGCGTAGGCACCCTGCTCGACGGTGGCGAGGTACTGATCGAAGGCATCGGCCGGAGACTGGGCGGGTTGTGCGGTGACTTCATGCTGCGCCTGGGGCGCATGGAAGAAGGCCGGCTCGATGCGGCCGGCCTGGGTCCCAGCCGAAACGCGTGCCCCGGGCTGAGCGCCCTGCGAGGCGAGGAGGGCGCGGAAGGGGTCGTCCTGACCGACGATGCGAGCGAGTTCGGCGAGGGGGTCGGCGCGCGACGGAGTCGGCGCCCCCGTCTGTGGCAGCGAGGACTGACGCAGATCACGCTCGAAGGCGTCGAAGTCGATCGGCGCACGCGAAGCGCTCGTCGTCATGGTCGATTCCTTTCCAACCCGGCCAGATCACCGCATTTCGTCCGGCGCGGTGACACCCAGAACCGCAAGACCGGAGGCGAGGACGCCGCCGAGAGCCTCCACGAGGGCCAAGCGGGCCCGGGTGGACTTTCGGTCGGTTGGATTAACAATCCGTAATTGCGGCAAGTCTTTGCCCTTATTCCAAAAACTGTGGAGCGAACTGGCCGTTTCGTAGAGATGGAAGGCGATTCGGTGTGGTTCGTGGGCAACGGCCGCCGATTCCAGCACGCGGGGATACTGCGCGATCAGACGCATCATCTCGATTTCCCCCGGGTCGGTGAGAATCGAAAGTTCGGCATCGGCCAGGAGCGCCGCCTTCGAGAAATCCTCGTCGGGCATGGCCTCAAGCGCCTGCCGCTTCACCGAAAAGCAGCGGGCGTGGCCGTACTGCACGTAGAAGACCGGGTTATCCTTCGAGCGCTCGACGACCTTGGCGAGGTCGAAATCGAGCGTCGCGTCGTTCTTCCGGTAGAGCATCATGAAGCGGATCGCGTCGCGTCCGACCTCGTCGATGACCTCGCGTAGCGTCACGAACTCGCCGGAGCGCTTCGACATCTTCACCGGCTCGCCCGCGCGCAACAGCCGCACGAGCTGGCACAGCTTCACGTCGAGGATCGCCTGTCCGTCGCTGACGGCCTTCACCGCCGCCTGCATGCGCTTGACGTAGCCGCCGTGGTCGGCGCCCAGCACGTCGATCAGCTCCGAGGCGCCGGCGAGCCACTTTTCGCGGTGATAGGCGATGTCGGAGGCGAAGTAGGTGAAGCCGCCGTCGGACTTCAGCAGCGGCCGGTCGACGTCGTCGCCGAACTGCGTCGCGCGAAACAGCGTCTGCTCGCGATCCTCCCAATCCTCGGGTACCTGGCCCTTCGGCGGGGGAAGCCGGCCCTCGTAGACGAGGCCCTTGTCGCGCAGGGCGGCGATCAGCTCCGCGACCTTGCCGCCACCCTCGCCCTGCAGGGTGCGCTCCGAAAAGAAGACGTCGTGCCGGATGCCGATGGCGGCGAGATCCGCGCGGATCATCGCCATCATCGCCTGGATGGCGGTCTCGCGGACGATCGGCAGCCATTCGTGCTCGGGCCTGTCGAGGAGATCGCGGCCATGCTCGTGGCTGAGCTGAAGCCCGACGGGCTTGAGGTAATCGCCCGGATACAGGCCCTCGGGGATCACGCCGATGTCTTCGCCCAGCGCCTCGCGGTAGCGCAGATAGGCGGAGCGGGCGAGTACGTCGACCTGAGCGCCGGCATCGTTGATGTAGTACTCGCGCGTCACCGCACGGCCGGCGGCGACGAGCAGGTTCGCCAGCGCATCGCCGAACACCGCGCCGCGCCCGTGCCCGACATGCATCGGCCCGGTGGGGTTGGCCGAGACGTACTCGATGTTGACGGCCCCGCCCGGCAGCTTCGCCCGTCCGAAGGCCTCGTCCGAAAGCGCGGCGCGGACGACGTCCTGAAAGACATCGGGTACGAGACGCAGGTTGATGAAGCCGGGGCCTGCGACGCTCGCCTCGACCACACGCGGATCCTTGCGCAGTTCGGTTGCCAGCGCTTCGCCGAGTGCCTTCGGATTGGCCTTGGCCTCCTTCGCCAGCACCAGCGCGGCGTTGGTGGCGAGGTCGCCGTGCGACGTATCGCGCGGCGGCTCGACCACGACGCGGGAGAGGTCGAGCCCGCCGGGCAGATCGCCGGACTGGACGAGCGATTCGAGGGCTTCGCGCACGCGCGCCTCGAACTGGGCGAAGATGTTCATGGGAAAGGTTGTCCGCTGGCGCGGCCACGTTGCGACGGCCGCCTGTTTCAGCGCGGCGGCATAGCAACGCGGGCGGGGGGTGTCACGGCGCGGCGTGCGAAACACGGGGCAGCCCTCCAGGCCCGAAAGGGCAGAGGCTGCGGACCTGCAGCCGGGAGTCCCGCCGTCATAGGAAGTCCGGTTTCGGTGGCCGCTTCGGCCTGCCGATCCCGACCCACCGCAGGGGCCGCGTGAGCCGCCAGCTCGCCGACGCGGCCGTGGAATCATGGAAAGCGAGGCTCCAATGGAGCAGTGCGTCGTATCGGCTCTCGACGCGTTGCCGCTCGCGCGCCGCCTCCTGCGTCGCCGCGCGTGCCGCGTCCCGCTCGCCGGTCAACTGGTCGCGGAGCGCCGCGAGCGACGCGAAATCCTGATCGAGCCGGCGATGCCGGCTTTCGATCGAAGTCCGGTCCCGAACGGCCGCATCGCGCTCGCTCCGAAGGGTCTCGGCCTCATGGCTGGCCTCCCGGGCCGCGCTCAGGGCTTCATCCTTCTCGGTCCCGAATCGGTCGCGCTCGCTCTGCAGGTCGGCGAGTTGCCGGCGCATGCTCTCGACAGCTGCGAGAGCCTCGTCCTTGGCCCTTCCGGAACGGTCGCACTCAGCCTGCAGATCAGCGGCCGAATCCCTCTCGGTTCCGGCCCGGTCGTGTTCACTCTGCAGGTCGGCTCCCTGCCGCCGTGCCTCCTCGGCGGCCGCGACCGCCTCGTCCTTGTCGCGCTGCATCGAGAACAGAACCGATCGCAGGCGCTTGCTGTAGAACTCGTGACGCTCGTACTCGTCCATGAGATCGGCGACGGCTTGCGCGGTGAATGTACGGCCACGCTCGGACGGCATTTTCCCGATGATCGCGTCGCTGATGATCTGAATTTGCTCGCGCATGTCGGCTCGGCAGGGGAAGGTCACCAGCGAATAGGCGGTGGACGGACAGGCGTTCGAGAAATCGACGCGGATGTTCTGCCCGTCGAACGTCTCCTCGATCTCGGCACGATACGGGGCGTCGCCGGACAGTCGGTCGACGTCGATCACGAGATCGGCCGCCGCGGTCGCGTGCGCGTAGAGATGAACGTGCAGAAAGATGAATAGATAGAAGGTGTTCATGTCGGTGGCCGAAGGCCTTTCGACGGGGAACACGCGAAGCAGGTCTCTGATCACCGGATCGTGCCGACTAAGCTCTGCGATTTTCGTGATCGTATCGAGAAAGTATGGATTTCCGCAGGTCGACTGCTCCGTATAGGAGCACCATTGCCGGAAGAGGTTGCGATAGAGGATCGCGTGCAGGCCCGGCGCGGCTGCTTTGAGGCCGGCGACCCGACCCAACGTGCGGGTATCCGTGAGAATGGGTATCCGGCCACGCTGTTCGGCGTGTTCGACGAGCGTCCGGACATAGGCCGATTCCGCCTCAGAAACCGGTCCGCTCGGGCCGGAGGGCGGTATGAACCGCTCATAGCTCAGCGACGGATCGAAGCCTGCAATGCCGCCCTGCTCCCGGATCAGGGGCAGATACTCCAGAAAGTAGGGTGCACCGGGCGGATGCTTGGAGTCCCAGGAACTCGCTTTCGCGGAAGCGATTTGCTGCTGAGAAGTCGATGCAAGTGTTTCGTGAAATATTTCGTAGTAAGTCACGCAGTTTTGTATTTTTCGAAAACGAGACCAGATATAGGTGCTCGATGTTCTGAAGCTTGAGTGCAGAAATATCATAAATTGGTGCCTATCAAAACTTGATGGCGGATTTTGCGGCTCTCGACGCCCTTAGATGCAACTTCAAGTAGTTTTGACGTTGACGCGACGCTTTTGGAGCATGCCGATCTCTTTAGTTCGAAACATCAAACACAATTCTTCCCATAAATATACACGCGAGTACACATATCCGATCAGGATCGATTAGTTTGTAACCTGTAGTAATAAGTATCTAGACATTCTCTACTTGGAATTGCATTCATTTGGCGTTTCGCCACGGCTTGGTCCGACGGGTGCGACCAGCGCGGTTCGCCAAGCCAGCGGCAGCGGAAGGGGGCGGCGTGCAGGTGATCGGCGCGAATGAGCGGCAGCCAGTCTCCACGCTTCATCATGTCTTCGCTTCGCGGGGGATGAGTCACGCTCTCGGTAGACTGACCCGTTGTACCGGCGCGGCCCCGACAGCCCTGATGAACCCGCCTTTTCCGTTCAGTGACCAGGGGTTCTCGATGAAAGCTTTTCTCGTTGCAGGTGCGGCCCTCGCCGCCCTGATGGTCGTGCCGGCGACCGCCGATGCGGGCGGGTTCGGCCGGGGCGGATATGGCCGCGGCGGTTTTGGTGGGCATCATGGTGGGTTCGGGGGCCACCGTAGCGGCTTCGGTGGCTACGGCCGTAGCGGCTTCGGCGGCTACCACCGCGGCGGGTTCGCCGGGCGCGGCGGTTACTACGGCGGCCGCGGCTACGGGCGCGGGCTCGGCTACGGTCTGGCCGGCGCCGGTGTCGGCCTTGGTCTCGGTCTCGCAGCCGGCGCCCTCACCGGCGGCTACGGTTACGGCGGAGGCTACGGCTCGTCGTACGGGTACGGCGGCGGTTACGCCGCGACGGGCTACGGCGCGTCCTATGGCGGCAGCTACGGCGGCTATGCGGCGACCGGCTACGGCGGATGTGGCGGCTGCGGCTATCGCAGCTACGTGCCGGCCGTCAGCTACGGCGGATGCGGCGGCTACGCCTACGCCGCGCCGAGCTACTACTACCGCTCGCCCTGCGGCTACTGAGGACCATGTCGGGGCGGACTCGATCCGCCCCGCTCCTATGCTTCCGCGAGCGGCAGGCCGCGATCCGCCGGACGCCAGTGCAGGCTCGGCGTCGTTGCGAAGAACTTGCCGTGTTCGAGCACCGCGTAGGTGTCGGTCATGCCGGCGATGTAGTCGGCGACGCGGCGGGCCAGACGTCCCTCCCCCGCCCCGTCGAGGCCGGCCTGCCATTCCTGTGGCATCCGGCGCGGATCGGCCACGAAGGCCGCGAACAGGTCCGTGACGATCGTGTTGGCCTTGGCCCGCACCGCCATGACCTCGGGATTGCGGTACATCCGCGCGAACAGAAACGTCTTGATCTCGGCATCCGCCGCCGCGATCGTTTCGGAGAATGCCACGACGGCCGAACTCGCCCCACGGATGTCCTCGACATTTCCAGGTTGTAGTGCCGCCAGCCGCCGCTCGCTCTCGACGATCAGATCCTCGACGAAACGGGTGATCACCCGCCGGGCCAGCTCGTGAATTCTTCGCGATGGCTCCAAGTTCGGGTGGCGCGCCTCGATCTCGTCGAGGAGTCCCCGCAGGAACGGCACCGTCTCGAGGTCCGCGAGATCGAACAGCCCGGCGCGCAGGCCGTCGTCGAGGTCGTGCGCGTCGTAGGCGATGTCGTCGGCGAGCGCCGCCGCCTGCGCCTCCGGCCCGGCGAAGCGCGCGAGTTCGAGGTGATTGATCGCGTCGTATTCGAGGATCGCCGCCGGGATGCCGGAGTGGCGGTAGCGCGGGGCCGGATGGCCGGCCGCGTCGAGCAGCGGGCCGTTGTGCTTGACCAGCCCCTCCAGCGTCTCCCAAGTCAGGTTGAGGCCGTCGAACTCGGCGTAGCGCCGCTCCAGCCGGGTGACGATGCGCAGGGCCTGGGCATTGTGGTCGAAGCCGCCGTGCTCGGCCATGCAGGCATGCAGCGCGTCCTCGCCGGTATGGCCGAAGCAGGTATGGCCGAGGTCGTGCGAGAGCGCGAGCGCCTCGGCGAGATCCTCGTCGAGGCCGAGCGCGCGGGCCAGCGCCCGGGCGATCTGGCTGACCTCGAGGGTGTGCGTCAGCCGGGTGCGGTAGTGGTCGCCTTCGTGATGCACGAAGACCTGAGTCTTGTGCTTCAGCCGGCGGAACGCGGTGGAGTGGACGATGCGGTCGCGGTCGCGCTGGAAATCGCTGCGCGTCGGCGAGGACGGCTCCGGGATCAGCCGCCCGCGCGTCGCCGCCGGATCGGTGGCGTATCCCGCCCGCCAGCGGTCGCCCGGGCGTCTCGTCGCTCTGTCCTGCACCACGTCCCGCACTGCCTTCAGACTTGCCCCCGCGCCACGCCGCGTTGCGGTGCGTCGGCCTACCCCATATCTTGTCCAGAGGTCCCGTCCGGCAATCGCGCATCCCGCGTGCGATCACGCTCGAAGGGGATCGCACCACGAAGCCGAGCTCGACCATGGCCGACATCCAGCTGACCGCCCGCGCCGCCAAGCGCATCAAGGAGATCATGAGCGCCGAGCCCCCCGGCAGCTCCCTGCGCATCAGCGTCAATGGTGGCGGCTGCTCGGGCTTCTCCTACGCCTTCGACATCGAGCAGACCCGTACCGACGAGGATCTGGTGATCGAGCGCGACGGCGCCACGGTGCTGCTCGACCCGGTCTCGATCGAATACATGGGCGGCTCGGTCATCGACTTCGCCAACGACCTCATTGGCCAGTCCTTCAAGATCGAGAACCCGCAGGCGACCTCGTCGTGCGGATGCGGGACGTCGTTCTCGCTCTGATCGCGCGAGGCCGGATTTCGTCAGAGAGCGCCGGACGATGACCGGCGCCTTGCCGTGGCTTGGGCGCAATTGCCTGCTCTTGGATTCTGCGGCAGTGCATGGCGCCCGTGCGAACGGGCCGCGATGCCGCCTCGACTTGTCGCGTCCCAGCTCCCGGACACCATCATGATCGCAATGAACGGCCGTCTCGGCTTCAGGCGGGCGGTACTCGTGTCGGCCTGCAGCCTCGCCGTCCTGTCCGCGCTTCCTGCGGCCGCGCCCGTCCGAGCGCAGGAGGCGGCCTCGGCGGTGCAGGACGTCGCGCTGCAGGACGTGGTGCTGACGATCGGCGGCACGCGCTTCACGGCGCCGCGGATGACGGCCAGCGGGACGCGCCTGTCGAAGGACGACCTGATCGCGATTTTCAGGGCCGACGGGAAGGAGCCCTGGGCGACCCGCCTCGCCCGGCTCGATGCGGGCAGCCTCGCGATCCCAGAACTGCGTGTCGAGCAGACCACCGGCGGCATGCGGCAGGCCGTCGTCTATCGCGACGTCGTCGCACGGGGCGTCCATGGCGGACGCATCGCCGAACTGACCTCGGCCGGCGCGGCTGTCACCGTCGCCGGCACCGTCGAGGGCAAGGCGGCCAACGGCGACGGTTCCTACGGCAAGATCCGGGCGGAGGACGTCGATCTCGCGGCGATGGCGCGTCTCTCCAGCGAGCCCGGCGACGGCAAGGGACCGTTCCAGCGCCTCTACGCGGCCTTCTCGCTGGAGACGATGGCGTTCACCGACGAGCACGGCACGCGGGTCAGCCTCGCCCGCCTCTCGGGGCGCGATTTTTCCGGCCGCCAGGTGCCGGCGACCTGGACCGGCGCGCTCGACGCCTTCAAGGCGCTGGACTTCGACGGCGAGGATGCAGCCGCGCGCGCCAAGGCCGCCGGCAACGCCGCGGACCTGATCGAGGCCGTCTCCATCGGCAGTCTGGAGGCGACCGGGCTGCGCGTTCAGGATACCCAGGGCGACAAGCCCGTCGACCTCGCCATCGGCCGCTTCGCCTACGCTGCGACCGGCACCGATGCCGGCCTCTCGCTCGACGACATCAGCTTCTCGGGAACCGGCACCCGCTCGACGATCGCCAAGCTCTCGCTCAGCGGCACCTCGCTGGCGCCGACGATCGCGACGCTGCGGCGTCTCGCCAAGCCCACAGAGGCGTCGACCGAGGCGGACATGCGCCGCCTGACACCGGTGATCGGCACCGTGACGCTCTCGGGGCTGAGCCTGGACGTTCCGGCCGACGGCGCACGTGCCGGCAGGGAGCGCCCGGCGGGCGCAACCAAGCCCGCACTGCCGACGCCCTCCACCGATCCGCTCGCCACGCCCGCGTCCGGCACGCTGCATGTCGGCCTGCGCGACGCCACCATGACGTTCGGTCCGCCGAAGGATGGCGTGCCGACCGCGAGCCGCCTGTCGCTCTCGGGACTGACCATGCCGTCCTCCGCCGTCGCCGGCCTCCCCGGCCTCGGCTCCCTCGGGCTCTACGGCTACCGCGACCTCGACCTGAACGTGGTTGCCGACTCCGCATGGAACGAGGGCGCGAAGGAGCTCGCGCTGCGCGAGGTCTCGGTCTCGGGCAAGGACATGGGCACCCTGCACATCAACGCGACACTCGGTGGAATCGGGCCGGAGATCTTCGATCCCGACGCGGCCTCCTCCGGCCTGGCCATGCTCTCGGCGACCGCCAAGACGGTCGACCTGAAGCTCGAGAACGGCGGGCTCTACGAGCGCTTCATTGAAGCACAGTCGAAGTCGCTCAGCCTTAAGCCGGACGAGCTGCGCAAGGAATATGTCACCGCCTGCCTGATCGGCATTCCGGTGATCCTCGGCAACTCTCCCGCGGCCAAGACCATCGGCGCGGCCATGGGCAAGTTCGCCGCCAAGCCCGGCACGCTCTCGATCAGTGCCAGGGCCAAGAGCGACGGCGGGCTCGGCGTCGCCGATTTCAGCACCGCCGGCAGCCCGGGCGCCGTGCTCGACAAGCTCGAAGTGAACGCCAAGGCGGAGTGACGCGCCTCCGCCATCTCTCTTCAGGTTGGCGAAACCGGGCCCGTGCTCTCGAACTCCGCCACGTCGCCGACGAGGTCGGTGATCGAGATCTCGATCCGGCGGCCGTTCTTGAGGCGCAGCGTCGCGTCCGGAACGAGCCAGACCGGCTTCAGGCTGGCATGGCTGCCGGTCAGCGTGCCGGAGGCGACGACGCTGCCTTCGCGGCGTTCGACGACCACGCGGTAGCGCACACGGACCGCATCGATGCCTTCGGCGGAGACATGGCCGCGCCCGGTCAAGGTCTGCAGGACTTCGTTCGGCTCGAACATCGGGGCTGGCAAGGTCGGGAAATTTCGGCAATCACTTTGCCGCTTAATCCCGATCTAGGGGAGTCCCGCTCCGAAAGCCATCCTCAACAGATTGAAGCGTCGAGCGTTTTCTTGCGCGGCGCGGGTGGTCGTCGCCTCAGGGCAGCTCGCGTACGATGACCCGGCCGCCCTCTGTGGAGAGGGCCAGCCGGCCGGTCTTGAGGGCGAGCGCCTTCTCGCCGAACAGAGTCCGGCGCCAGCCCTGCAGTACGGGCACGTCCGCCAGATCGTCGTCGGCGATGGCTTCGAGCTCGTCCACCGTGGCGATGATCTTCGGGGCGATGCCCTCGGCCTCGGCAACCGCCTTGAGCAGCACCTTCAGCAGTTCGACCACGGCGGCGTTGCCACCGCGCGAGCGTCCTCGTTCCGGCAGCTTGATGTCGGCCGTGTCCCGCGCGAAGCCCCGCTCGACGGCGGCCAGGATGTCGGTGCCGGTGCGCGAGCGCTCGAATCCGGTGGGGATGCTGCGCAGCCGCCCCAGCGCCTCGACGCTACGCGGGGCCGACGAGGCGATGTCGATCACCGCCTCGTCCTTGAGGATGCGCCCGCGCGGCACGTTGCGCGTTTGGGCCTCCTTCTCGCGCCAGGCTGCCACCTCCATCAGCACGGCGATCTCGCGGGGCTTGCGCATCCGCCCCGAGAGCCGGCGCCAAGCCTGGGCCGGATCGGCGCGATAGGTCTCGGGGGAGGTCAGCACGCCCATCTCGTCGTCGAGCCAGGCGCCGCGATCGGTCTCGACGAGCTGTGCGACGAGCAACTCGTAGACCTTGACCAGATGCGTCACGTCGGAGAGCGCGTAGGTGAGCTGCGCCTCGGAGAGCGGCCGGCGCGACCAGTCGGTGAAGCGCGAGGACTTGTCGATCTTGGCCTTGGCGAGGTCGTTGACGAGCTGCTCGTAGGACACCGAGTCCCCGTAGCCGCAGACCATGGCCGCGACCTGCGTGTCGAAGAACGGATGCGGTAGCATCTCGCCCATCATCCAGACGATCTCGAGATCCTGTCGGGCCGAGTGAAACACCTTCACCACGCCCTCGTCCGCCATCAGATCGACGAAGGGCTTGAGATCGATGTCCTTGGCCAGCGGATCGACCAGGACCGCGAACCCGTCCGGCGCCGCCATCTGGATCAGGCAGAGCTTCGGGTAATAGGTCGTCTCGCGCATGAACTCCGTGTCGACGGTGACGAAGGGCTGCGCGGCGAAGCGGGCACAGGCGTCGGCAAGGTCCGACGTGGTCGAGATCAGGTCCATGCCTTCGGCTATATCGGAGGTTGACGCGCCTTGCGAGGCGACGCCCGCCAATCGGGCGTGGACGTTTCGCGGGGCGAAACACCTTCCGCGAGGCCCGCGCCTTGACTTCGACCCCCTCGCGTGAATGGTGCCGCCCTCAAATCCCTCAGAGCCGGCCATGCATCGTTACCGTTCCCACACCTGCGGGGCGCTTCGCCCGTCCGACGTCGGCGCGAGCGTCCGCCTCTCCGGCTGGTGCCACCGCATCCGCGACCATGGCGGCGTGCTCTTCGTCGACCTGCGCGATCATTACGGCCTGACCCAGTGCGTGGTGGATTCCGATTCCAAGGCGTTCAAGGCGGTCGACGCCGCCCGCTCCGAGTGGGTCATCCGCATCGACGGCCGCGTGCGCACCCGCCCCGCCGGCACCGAGAACCCCGAACTGCCGACCGGTACGATCGAGGTCTATATCGACGATCTCGAAGTGCTCGGCCCCGCGGGCGAGCTGCCGATGCCGGTCTTCGGCGACCAGGAATACCCGGAGGAGACGCGCCTCAAGTACCGCTTTCTCGACCTGCGCCGCGAAAAGCTCCACGCCAACATCATGAAGCGCGGGGCCATCGTCGACAGCCTCCGCCGCCGCATGCGCGAGGGCGGCTTCTTCGAGTTCCAGACCCCGATCCTGACCGCGTCCTCGCCGGAGGGGGCCCGCGACTACCTCGTGCCGTCCCGCGTGCATCCGGGCAAGTTCTACGCGCTGCCGCAGGCGCCGCAGCAGTTCAAGCAGCTGACGATGATCGCCGGCTTCGACCGCTACTTCCAGATCGCGCCGTGTTTTCGCGATGAGGACGCGCGGGCGGATCGGTCTCCGGGGGAGTTCTACCAGCTCGACATCGAGATGAGTTTCGTGACGCAGGAAGACGTGTTCCAGGCGGTCGAGCCCGTCCTGCACGGCGTCTTCAAGGAGTTCGCCGGGGCGAAGCGCGTCACCGACGTGTTTCCGCGGATCACCTATGCCGACGCGATGCTGAAATACGGCGTCGACAAGCCGGACCTGCGCAACCCGCTCATCATCGCCGACGTCACCGATGAGTTCGCCGACGACTCCGTGGAGTTCAAGGCGTTCAAGGGCGTCATCAAGTCGGGCGGCGTCGTGCGCGCCATCCCCGCCACCGGGGCGGCCGGCCAGCCGCGCTCGTTCTTCGACAAGCTCAACGACTGGGCACGCTCGGAAGGCGCGCCAGGCCTCGGCTACATCGTGTTCGAGGACGAGGGCGGCACGCTCACCGGCAAGGGGCCGATCGCCAAGTTCATCCCCGCCCAGATCCAGGCCCGCATCGCCGAGAAGGCCGGCGCCAAGGCCGGGGACGCGGTGTTCTTCGCGGCCGGCACCGAGGCCAAGGCCGCTGGCCTCGCCGGCAAGGCACGCGTGCGCATCGGCGACGACCTCGGCCTCTGCGACAAGGACCAGTTCGCGTTCTGCTGGGTCATCGACTTTCCGATGTACGAGTGGAACGAGGACGAGAAGCGCATCGACTTCTCCCACAACCCGTTCTCGATGCCGAACTTCGACCGCGACGACTTCCTCGCGCTCGGCGATGGCGACAGCGAAAAGATCCTCGGCATCAAGGCGTTCCAGTACGACATCGTTTGCAACGGCATCGAGCTGTCCTCGGGCGCGATCCGGAACCACCGCCCCGACGTGATGGAGAAGGCTTTCGCCATCGCCGGCTACGGCCGCGACGTGCTGGAGGAAAAGTTCGGCGGCATGCTCAACGCGCTGCGCCTCGGCGCCCCGCCGCACGGCGGTATCGCGCCGGGTGTCGACCGCATCGTGATGCTGCTCTGCGAGGAGCCGAACATCCGCGAGGTCGTGCTCTTCCCGATGAACCAGCGCGCCGAGGACCTGATGATGGGCGCCCCCGCCGAGGCGACCCCGAAGCAGCTCCGCGAACTGCACATTCGGCTCAACCTGCCCGAGAAGAAGGCCTGAGGGCCGGACGGGCACGGTGAGACGCGCCGGCATCACCCTGTCCCCTCTCCCGCGGAGGGGACAGGGGCTGCCGCCTGACGGCAGCGGTCGTACACCATGACCCCCACCGCCGTCGTCGTCTCGCACGACAGCGCCGAGGCGCTGCCGGACTGCCTTGCCGCGTTGGAACGCGAACAGGTCCCGACGATCGTCGTCGACAATGCCAGCCGCGACGCCTCCGTGCGGATCGCCCGCGCGGCGGGCGCCCGTGTCATCGAGAATCCCCGCAACGAGGGCTACGGCCGGGCCAACACCCTCGGCGTGCGGGCGGCGGAGGGCGCGAGCCACGTCCTGATGCTCAACCCCGACCTGATCCTGCAGCCGGGTGCCGCCGCCGCGCTCCTGACTGCATCGCGAAAATGGCCGGATGCAGGGCTGCTCGCCCCGCGCATCGTCGAGCCGGACGGGCGCTTCTTCTACCAGCCGCGCTCGCTGCTCGCGCCCTACCTGACCAATCCCGGCGGCCGGCTCGCGCTGCCCGAGGGCGACGCCTGCGCGCCGTTCCTGTCCGGCGCCTGCCTGATGGCGGATCGCCGGCTCTTCCTCGACCTCGGCGGCTTCGACCCGGACATCTTCCTGTTCTACGAGGATGACGACCTCTGCCGCCGCGTCGCCGATACCGGCCGGTCGCTGATCCACGTGCACGACGCCGTGGCCCTGCATGGGCGCGGGCGATCCTCGGCGCCGGAGCGGGGCCGGGTGTTCCGCACGCGCTGGCATCAGGCTTGGTCGCGCGCCTACGTCGCGCGAAAATACGGCCTGCCGGATCCGAGCCTCGGTATGCTCGCGGTCAATGCCCCGAAGGCCCTGCTCTCCGCCATCGTCGGCCGCCGCTCCGGCGTCGAGCGCTACGGCGGCTCGGCCGCGGGAGCCTGGGCGGCCCTGCGCGGCCGCAGCGCCCTCGCCCGCGAGAACCTCGACGAGGCCGGCCGATGAGCGCAACCATCGCCGAGGCGATCGGCCGTCTGCACAACGCCTTCTCGGCCCTGCGGCTGGTCCTGGCGCTCGCCGTCGTGGTCTCCCACGCCTTCAGCGTGGCCAGCGGCGATCCGGCGGCCGAGCCGCTGGCCCGCGCCACCGGCTTTGCCCTGGGCGAGCACGCGGTGAACGGCTTCTTCGCCGTGTCCGGCTTCCTGGTCACCATGAGCATGGACCGGCGCGGGGCGCGCGACTACGTCATCGCCCGCAGCTTGCGCATCCTGCCGGGCCTCGTAGCCGCGACGCTGCTGGTCTCGCTCGTGCTCGGCGCGGCGCTGACCCGGTTGCCGCTGGCGGAGTACTACGGCTCGCCCGAACTGCGCCGCTTCATCACCGGCACGCTGACGGCCTTCAAGAGCAACGCCGCCCTGCCCGGCCTCTTCGAGGCCAATCCCTACCGCAGCCCCCTCGGCACGGTCTGGACCCTGAAATACGAATCCCTCTGCTACCTCGCCGTCCTCCTATCGGGTGTCTTGGGAATTTTGCGCTGGCGCTGGCTATCGCTGGTGCTGGTCGGAGGGTTGGCTGCCGCCCTCGTGGCGGTCGAGTTCGCGCATCCCGACCTTCCGAAGGGCATCGAGACGGTGCTCCGTCTGCCGATGATCTTTGCGACAGGCGCGGCGCTCTATCTCTGGCGCGACCGGGTGCGGCTCTCGCCCTGGTGGCTCCTCGCCCTCCCCGCCGCCCTGCTCCTGCAGGGCACGCCGCTCTACCGGAGCGCGCTCTTCCTCGCGGAGGCCTACGCGGCGGTCGGCATCGCGCTGCTGCCGGCGCTCGCCCGGCCCAGCCTCGATCCGCCGGCCGACCTGTCCTACGGCGTGTACCTCTACGGCTGGCCGATCCAGCAGGTGCTGCACGCCCTCTGGCCGCAGGGCTCGGGCTGGGTGCTGCTCGGACCATCGATCGTCCTCGCGCTCTGCGTCGCGGCCGTCTCCTGGTACGCCATCGAGAAGCCGGCGCTCGGCCTCAAGGCCCGGGCGCTGGGCCGGCGCACGCTCGGCACCATCGAGCCGGCGGGGCCGTGACGGTGCTGGCCCCCGCAGCGGCCATCGCGCTCGCGGTGCGGCTGCTGGAAGCCGCGGGGTTCGCGGTCACCGCCCGTAACGAGCGCGGCGACAGCGTCTATTGCCGGCGCTCGCCGGACTCTCCCGCGATCCGGGTCTCGAACCATGCCCGCACGCCAAAGCAGCGTCAGAAGCACCCGGACGTGGTGACGAGCCTCGTCTTCCGCGCGCCGAAGACGCCGGAGCAAGTCGCGGTGATGGTGGAAGATGCGCGGCGCGTGTGTTGTGGGGCGGCTGCCCGCAGGACGCCTCCGGATCGCGACGCGTCGCGGCAAGGCTGAACGAAATAGGTATTTATTAACATCAATAGGTATATTTGCTAAGCGCTGATCGGAGTTGCCTGCCTACGAAGGGCTTCCGTCCGATGTCGTCGCCCACCTGTCACCACCGCGATCTGAACGAAATCCGCGCGAGCCTCGCTGGACTGACCGTCGAGACCAAGCCGCTCCGGATCGGGTGGCTGCTCTCTCAGAAATACGATCCGGATCAGCCGCGCGAACCGGCCGGGCAGCCCGGCGGAGGGCGCTGGACGTCCGGCGATCCGACGGCCGCCGGGCCGCTTGCCGGAGGATACGATCCCGAGACCACCGGATCGATCGGCGGCGGTTCTGCCCCATCGACGACGCAGGAAGAGGTCGTGACGGCGGACGGTTCGCGCGTCCTCTCGATCCGGATCCGCAGCAACCCCCACGCCGCGTGGGACGAGCAGCACACGGTCACCGCGCCGGACGGCACGCGCACGGTCTTCGAAACGTCCGGTCTGACGCAGACGATCCGCGACGGCGAAAGCGGGGAGATCCTGGGGCGGAGCACGCTGACTGAGGCCGGCGCGGAGCCGTTCGTGCAGACGGTTGGCGGTCGCAGCACCGTTCTTCGGCGAAGCCCCGGCTCCTTGGGCTCAGCCGCTCTCGCAATTTACAATGCGCTCGTACAGACAGGGAACGCGCTTTCGAACGTCATCTTTGCCGCGCCCGCAACCGAGTACCGATCGAACGCCGACATACGGATCGCCGGGTATTGGGTCGGCGCTGTCGAACAGGAGGAACTCAACAGCGCCTGCCCCCGGAACGGCGAAGTTCAATCGATTGCCGATCGAATTGCAGCTCATGTCAGATCTTCGGGGATCTACCTGAGCCCACAAGATCTCGGCAATAGGGTCCACAAGCTCATTGCCGAGGAAATAAATTCGATGGGAGATCCCGATCTTATTGCAGAAATTTCTTATGTCGATCCAGCTCAAGACAAAGTCTCATACGGCACAGCCGGCTCGATAAGAGTAGACATTCTCGAACGGAGCGCACCTGCAACCGTGTGCGTCTACGATCATAAAACCGGCAAGAAAGGGCTGACGCCCAAGCGAGCTGCAGAGATTGCTATCATGGTTCAGCGCAATTTCCCCGGTGCCCGGCGCATCATCTTGATCGAAGTGAGACCAAAATCGTGACGACCCAGCGTCAGGCCGAACGAATTTTTCAGATTCTCACGCAACGTCACCCCGGCTTCAAGACTACCGGTATGCGTTCTCTTTATAAACTGCCCGTGCAGCACCTTGCCGGGCGCGTCTTCGTCGAGAGAACAGGTCTCGGCGACGACTTTCGCCTGATGTGGACGGTGTCTGCCCTGTTTCTCCCGCAGATCAACATCGGTCGCAGCATCGGAACGTATCGGGAGGAGTTGTACAGGTCGGATTGCCCTTCGCAGCGCTCGTCACCGCGGTCCAAACCCATGATGTTCTCCGAGAGGCTGGAGCTTATCGAAGCGGGCGTGCCGCTGCCGACTTGGCGCTGGTCCGATCCCACGACGATCGCCGACGCGGTCGCGATGATCGAGACACATGCTCTGCCGAAGCTCTTGGTCTACAGTACGCCGGAAGGTTACGTGAGGCTACCGCATAGAGCTAACTGGATTTTTTACGAACCGCGCGAGGATCGCATGCTTGCCTATATCGCGGCCGGCGATCTCGATGCTGCGCGCACAATCTGGCTTGAGCAGGAGCCGCTGTATCGCGGCAAGGCATACCATCCGGGCTCGCTCCCGTATCGCTGGCACATGCAGCTCTCCGCCGTGGCCGAGCCCCTCCTGGACGGCGACCGTCGGGCGCTCGCCCGCATCCTGCACGGATGGGAGGCGGCCAATGTCCGCGGGACGTCGATCGAGCCCTACTGGGAACCGACGCCGTTTCCCCTCGAAGCCGGGCTCGACTGAGGAGCCTGCTCCGCCGTCGTGTCTTTCGAAGCGGGCCGCTTGCTCTTCCTCGGACACGGCGCCTCCCCCCGCTCCAGCATCGCCACGAAGCCCGCGATGCGCCGGGCGCGCGTCTCCGGCTTCTTCGCGTCCTGAACCCGGTAGAGGATCGCGTAGCGGTTCGTGCGGTCGAGGGTCTCGAAGGCCCGCTTCGCCTCCGGGGATGCGGCGAGCGCAGCCTCGAGGTCCGCCGGCACCTCGGCCCGGCTCGCGGGCGCGTAAGCCGCTTCCCAGCGGCCGTCGGCCTGAGCGGCCGCGATCTCGGAGAGACCGGCCTCGCGCATCCGGCCGGCGGCGATCAGCGCCTGCGCCGCGACGCGATTGACCTCAGACCATTTCGACCTCGGGCGCCGCGGCGTGAAGCGGACCAGAGGAACGTTCGTCGTACGGCGCGGCCTGCCCGTCGATCCAGCCCTGGCAGAGCGCCCCCGCGATCGCCTCGGGCCGCGTCACGCTGGCGACTCCTGAACCCTGTTTCGCGATCCGGAGCCAGAGTCCCGCCATGGTGCGCGGCGCGGCGGCCAGCCAGGCCTCCCACTCACGGGGCGAGGCGAAGGCGAGGATCGGGAGCCCGGCCTTCTCCTCCGGCATCGGCCGCCGGGTCCTACGCGTCGTCGCGCAGATACGGCTCCACCGGACCTTTCAGCTTCACCGTCATCGGGTTGCCGGCGCGGTCGAGGGTCTTGCCGGCGGAGAGGCGGACCCAGCCCTCGCTGACGCAGTATTCCTCGACATTGGTCTTATCGACGCCCTTGAAGCGGATGCCGATGCCGCGCTCCAGCAGCGCCTCGTCGTAATACGGGCTGTTCGGGTTGACCGAGAGGCGGTCGGGCAGGGCCGGGGCGGTGTCGGGCGTGTCGGTCATGGTCGGGCTCGGGTCTATGCAGTTCACGGTTGGGTAAGGGATTCACCCCGCCGCCGCAACGCCGTGCGCCTGCGCCGCTGCGGCGATCACCGCCTCCGTCCGCCCGCTGGAGAGCAGCGGCACCAGCCGGCTCACGGCTTCGTGCGGCAGGTCCCACCACGCCGTTGCGATGAGACGGGCAACGGTTTCCTCGTCGAAGCGCCGCCGCACGATCTTGGCCGGGTTGCCGGCCACCACCGCGTAGGGCGGCACGTCGCGGGTCACGACCGCGCGGGCCGCGACCACGGCCCCGTCCCCCACCGTGACGCCCGAAAGAATCATGCAGCCGGAGCCGAGCCAGACGTCGTTGCCGATCGTCACGTCGCCGCGCGAGGCGTGGTAGTCCGCCGGGGCGTCGGCATCGGGCCAGAGCCCCGCCATGGCAGCGAACGGGTAGGTCGAGACCCAGTCGAGCCGGTGGTCGCCGCCGAGTAGGATCTCGACCTTGTCGGCGATGGAGCAGTAGCGCCCGATCGTGAGCCGCCGGCCGGATTCGGGGAACCGCACCTTGGGGCAGCCATAGGAATAGGCGCCGATCGCGAACTTCCAGCGCCGCGCGAGCTTCGCCATGTGCAGGCGCGTCTCGTTGTGCGGGTTGCGCCCCCGCCGCAGCCGTTGCAACAGGTCGTTCAACGGCGCGCCCCGGGACGAAGCGCGCGCGCTCCAGGAGAGGAATCGCAGGTCATGGCCGACAACATGTCCGAGGACCTCAAGGCCGGAGCGCTCGTCTATCACCGTCTGCCCAAGCCCGGGAAGCTCGAGATCCAGGCGACCAAGCCCCTCGGCAACCAGCGCGACCTCGCATTGGCCTATTCGCCGGGCGTCGCGGCGGCTTGCGAGGCCATCGCCGCCGACCCGCAGGATGCGGCGACGCTGACGATCCGCCAGAACCTCGTCGCCGTGCTCACCAACGGCACCGCGGTGCTCGGCCTCGGCAATATCGGCCCTCTGGCCTCGAAGCCGGTGATGGAGGGCAAGGCGGTGCTCTTCAAGAAGTTCGCCGGGATCGACGTGTTCGACATCGAGGTCGACCAGAACGACGTCGACAAGCTCGTCGACGTCGTGTGCTCGCTCGAGCCGACCTTCGGCGGCATCAACCTCGAGGACATCAAGGCGCCGGAATGCTTCGAGGTCGAGGAGCGCTGCCGGGCCAGGATGAACATCCCGGTCTTCCACGACGACCAGCACGGCACCGCGATCATCGTCGCTGCGGCCGTCCTCAACGGCCTCGAACTCGCCGGCAAGAACCTTTCCGATGTCCGCATCGTCACCTCCGGCGCGGGCGCTGCGGCGCTGGCCTGCCTCAATCTCCTCGTCTCCCTCGGGGCGAAGATCGAAAACATCACCGTCACCGACATCAAGGGCGTGGTCTACAAGGGCCGGCCCGAGCTGATGGACCGCTGGAAGGACGTCTACGCGCAGGAGACGCAGGCCCGGACGCTCGCCGAGGTCATCCCCGGCGCCGACGTCTTCATCGGCCTCTCGGCCGGCGGCGTGCTGAAGCCCGAATACCTGGAGACGATGGCCGAGAAGCCGCTGATCATGGCGCTTGCCAACCCGTATCCGGAGATCATGCCCGACTTGGCGCAGGAGAAGCGGCCCGACGCGATGATCTGCACCGGGCGCTCGGACTTCCCGAATCAGGTCAACAACGTCCTCTGCTTCCCCTACATCTTTCGCGGGGCGCTCGATGTCGGTGCGCGGGCCATCAACGAGGAGATGAAGAAGGCCGCGGTGAAGGCCATCGCCGCCCTCGCCCGCGAGGCGCCCTCCGACGTCGTCGCACGTGCCTATGGCGGCGAGGCGCGGCCCTTCGGCCCGCAATCGCTGATCCCGAGCCCGTTCGATCCGCGCCTGATCCTGCGCATCGCCCCGGCCGTCGCCCAGGCGGCGATGGATTCCGGCGTCGCCGGGCGCCCGGTGGAGAACATCCACGCCTATACCGAGTCGCTCGACCGCTTCGTCCACCGCTCCGGTTTCATCATGAAGCCGCTCTTCTCGAAAGCGAAGGCCGACCCGAAGCGGGTGATCTACACCGAAGGCGAGGACGAGCGCGTGCTGCGCGCCGCCCAGGCCATCGTCGAGGACGGCGTCGCCCGGCCGATCCTGGTCGGCCGCCCGCGGGTGATCGAGGTGCGCGTCAAGCGCTTCGGCCTGACCCTGCGCCAGGGCGAGCATTTCGACCTGATCGATCCCGAGGACGATCCGCGCTACCGCGACTACGTCGCGACCTATCTCGACGTCGCCGGCCGCAAGGGCATCACGCCGGACCTCGCCCGCACGCTGGTGCGCACCAACACCACGGTGATCGGTGCGCTCGCCGTGCGCCGCGGCGAGGCCGACGCGCTGATCTGCGGCCTGGAGGGGCGCTTCGACACCCGGCTCCGGGTGATCCGCGACATCATCGGCCTCGCGCCGGGCGTGCTCGACCTCGCCGCGATGAGCCTGATCGTCACCAAGAAGGGCGCTTTCTTCCTCGCCGACACGCATGTGCGCCAGGACCCGAGCGCCGAGGAGATCGCCGACATGGCCATCGCCTGCGCCGGCCATGTCGGCCGCTTCGGCCTGACCCCGAAGATCGCACTGCTCAGCCACTCCGATTTCGGCCAGTCCGACGACGCGTCGTCCAAGAAGATGCGCCGCGCCCTCGACCTGATCCGGGCGCGCGACCCGAAGCTTCAGGTCGACGGCGAGATGCAGGCGGATTCCGCCCTCTCCGAGATCCTGCGCGACCGGGTGCTGCCGGGCTCGCGCTTCAAGGGGGCGGCCAACGTCCTCGTCTTCCCCAACCTCGACGCCGCCAACATCGCCTTCCAGTTCGCCAAGGTGCTGGCCGACGCCCTCCCCGTCGGCCCCCTCCTGATCGGGCCGGCCAAACCCGCCCACATCCTGACGCCCTCGGTGACGGCGCGCGGCATCGTCAACGTCACCGCCGCGGCGGTGGTCGAGGCGCAGGCGAGCCGGCGGCTGACGACGTTGGAGGCCGGGGAGCCGGGGGCGGCGCTGGCGACGGAGTAGGCGGGCGACCGCCTGGATGTCGAATATCGGTCGGACGCGGTCCTCAAACCGCCCGCTCGACCCCTAGCAACCCCGCCCCGATCGCGAGCCAGACCAGATGCGCATCGGTGCGCGCGCCGATCTTGGCCTTGATGCCGTAATGGTAGTTCTGCACGGTCTTGGGGCTGAGATTGAGCTGCCGGGCGATGCTGTCGGTGGTTTCGCCCGAGGCGACGAGGCGCAGGATTTCGACCTCGCGGGTGCCGAGGTCGCGGATCACGGCGTGGCCGCTGGAGAGGCGGTCGGCGGCGATCTCGCGGGTGATGTCCTCGCTGAGCGCCCGGCCGCCGCGGGCGACCGTGCCGACGGCGCGGACGAGTTCGGACGGGGCGCTGCTCTTGGTGACGTAGCCCGAGGCGCCGGCCTCGAAGGCCTTCAGCGCGAAGGCCGCGCCGCCATGCATCGTGAAGACCAGGATGTGCGCATGGGTATCCCATTGCCGGATATGGCGCAGCGCCTCGATGCCGCTCGGGCCGGGCAGTGAGATGTCCATCACGACGATGTCGGGGGAATGCAGCTTGTACGCGCGATAGGCGCCGGCGGCATCCTCGGCCTCGGCGACGACGCGGTACCCGGGCTGGCGCTCCAGCAGCAGCCGGTAGCCCTCGCGCACGACGGGATGGTCGTCGACGAGGAGGATCGCGAGGCCGCTCACGCCGCCGCCGGAACGGCAGGAACGAGGCGCGGTCCTCGGAGCGGAATCACCGCGGCGATGCGCAGGCCGCGTTCGGCCCTGGCGATCGACAGGCTGCCGCCCAGCGACGCGATGCGCTCGCGGATGCCGAGGATGCCGCGGCCCGTGGCGCAGTCGAGGCGGGCAGGATCGCCGCCGCCCTCGTCCTCGACGACGAGGCGCAGCCGGCCCTCGGCCGCCTCGGCGTGCTCGATCGTCAGCCGCACCTCGGCCGGGCGGCCGTCCGCGCGCGGCAGGCCGTGGCGGGCGGCGTTGGTGAGGCATTCCTGGGCGATGCGATAGACGCTGACGGCCGCCTGCGCCGGCACGGCGGCGAGGTTGCCGGCGACATCCAGCCGGAAGACCGAGCGCGGCTGGCCACGATGCCGGCTTCTGGCGTTCCAGCCCGAGACGAGCTGGGCGAGGCTCGCCTCCAGGCCGAGCTCGTCGAGGTCCTGGCTGCGCAGGCGCGACAGGGCCTCCTTCAGGCTCTCCATCATCCGCGCGGTCACCCGCGAGACGGAGCGAGCCTGGGCGGCGAGGTCCGGCCGGTCCGGCTCGGCGCCGGCCTCGATCGCGGCGGCCAGCGCCGCGGTGGCGGTGAGGCACTGGCCGAACTCGTCGTGCAGGTCGCGGGCGAGCGCCCGGCGCTCCTCCTCCTGGACCTGGAACAGCCGCTTGGTGAGGGCGGCACGCTCGGCCGTGGTGCGGGCGAGACGGCCGGCGAGGTCGTCGACCGCGCGGCCGATATGGCGGAACTCCGCCGTCGCGAAGGCCGGCAGCCGCAGGCCGTATTCGCCGGATTCCAGCCGGCGCAAGGCGCGGGCGATGGTCCGGGCCGGCATCACGGCGTGGCCGATCAGCAGCGCCGCGAGCAGGCCGATCCCGGCCGCCATCGCGGCGGCGATGCCGGTGACGATCCGCACTTGGCCCCAGACCTGCCGCAGGGCTGCCGTCGGCTCGGGCGCGGCGGTGATCGTGCCGGCCTGAAGCTGGCGTACGGTGAGCGGCAGGCTTGCGGACGGATGCGCGCCGAAGGCCGTTTCGTAGGCGCCCGCGAACCAAGCCGGCGGGCTCGCGCCGACGCCCTCGACCTGGCTGCACAACGCCTTCGGGTCACCGTTGGCGGGCGCGAAGGTCACGCAGATGCCCGGGGAGACGACGCGCAGGGTCTGCACGGTCTGCCATTCGGGCAACGGCAGCAGCGGTGTCTTCTCCAGTCCGCCGCGCCAGAGCAGCTGGCGCCAGTACAGGGCTTGGAGGTCGCGGGCGACGCGGGCCGCCGAGGCTTCGGTCTCCACCCGGATGCCCTCCTTCGCCTCCCACACGATCCAACCGATCGCACAGGCGAGGCAGAGCAGGACCACGCCGACGAGGCGTAGGATCAGATGAGCCAACAGACGCACGGCATCCTCCCGGAAATCCGTCCGAGTTGGAACCGGCGGCGCGGCCCCTGGCAAGAGCGGGTCGGCGGCTTCGGGCAAATTGCCCGGCCTCATGCGGGCACCCTGCCCTGTCGGCAGCAGCGTCGCGCGGCGACGGTCCGCGAGCCGAAACGGAGACGCCGATGCCACTGCCCCGCTTCATTCAGGCTTGGTTCGCCCTCGACCTGATCCTCGCCCTGCTGCCGCCGCTTCATTGGCATTTCGGCGTGGCGGAGCCGGTGCTCGGGGTTCCGACCACCCTCGCCTACCTCTGGGGCGCCAGCCTGTTCATCGCGGCGAGCGTCGTGGCGGCCTATCTCGCCGATCCCGCGCACGCCGGGGGACGCTGAGCCATGGGCATCCTCGTCACCTACGGTGCGCTGGCGCTGTTCTTCGCGATCGTGGTGCTGATCCTGCAGCGCTCCTACGTCGCCGACCGCGACTTCTCGGATTTCACGGTGGCGGGCCGCTCCTTCGGCGGCTTCTTCCAGGCGATGGCGTTCTTCAACACCTACCAGCCGGGCACGGTGTTCCTCGGCGCCTTCGGCTTCATCGTCGGCAGCGGCGTGATAGGCCTCGGCGTCTCGACGCTGCTCGCGCCGGTGGTGATGTACCTGATGGCCTCCCGCGTCTGGACCTGGGGCGCGCGCCACGACCTCAAGACCCAGCCCGACCTCATGGCGCTCCGCTACGATTCCCGCGCCATCCGCGTGGTCGCGGCGCTGATCGGCGTGCTCGGGCTATTTCCGTGGATGGTGCTCGGGATGCAGTCGCTCGGGGCCGTGTTCTACGCCCTCGGCCTCGGACATCTCGGCTTCACCACCTCCGTCGTCATCGGCGTCGCGGTGATGTCGCTGCGTCAGATCTGGACCATCCGCATGGGCATGCGCGGCATCGTCATCTCCGACGTCTTTCAGGGCATCGTCGCCTACATCCTCGGCAGCGCCCTGATGATCGGCCTGATCGTCTGGCTGTTTTCGCAAGGGGTGTCGCTCGATGCGGTGCCGGCGGCGAAGCTCGCGCTGCCGGGTGCCGGCTCGGACGTGCCGCTGCTGTTCTTCTCGCTGACGCTTCTGCCGCTGCTCTGCTCGCTGTGCTGGCCCGACCTGTTCATCCGGCTCTATACCGGCTCCGGCGTCGAGGCGGTGAAGCGGTCCTCGGCCTATTGCGCGCCGCTCTCCCTCGTCTTCGTCACCAGCCTCGGCTTCCTCGCGCTGCTGGCCTCGTCGCGGCCGGATGTTCTGGCGAGCCCGGAGACGGCCTGGTTCACGCTCAACCAGGCGGCGGGCGGCGTTCCGCTGCTGGCGCTGGCCGGCGTCGTCGTCTTCGCCGCCTCGATGGGCAACATCGACGCCACCGTGCAGTCGATGGGCGCGCAGATCGCCAACGATGTCGTGCATCCCTACCGGCCCTTGAGCGAGCGCGGATTGATGCTGACCTCGCAGGTCGCCATCGCCGCGATCACCGGACTTTCGGCGGTCGTCGCCTGCCTGCCCCTGCCCTCGCTGTTTTCGATCGGCCTGTTCGCCTTCCAGGTGATGGTGCAGATCGCCGTGCCGCTCTACCTCGGCATCTTTTCGAAGATCGGCAACGCCGCGGGTGCGCTCGCGGGGATGCTCGCCGGCATCGCGGTCGTGGCGGTGCTTCAGGTCGCTTACCCGCTCGGCATCCCCTGGGCCTGGGGCCTGACGTCCGGCTTCGTCGGGCTGATCGTCAACCTCGCGGTTTTTCTAGGGGCCGCCGCGGTCCTCCCGCGTGGAGCGACGGAGCAGGCCCGGCTGGATGCGCTGTTCGGCGGCGCCGGCAGTCTGTCGTCGGCTGCGGGCGATGCCGGACAGGGTCTGAGGGTGAACCCGATCTGACGAGCTTGGCTGCTTGCGAGGAGCCGCGTCCTGTCCCAGGATCGCGCCGCCCCGGAAACCGGGCGGTGCCGGTCGCGTCCGGCGTCGCCGTTTGAAAGCCCTCGATGACCCCTCCGCCGTGCCCGATCACCGGCGAGCCGGCGATCCGCCTCGTGCAGTGGGTCAATGCCGGCTTCCTCGCCGACCTCTGGCGCATCATGCTGCGTGTCGACGTGCTGCCAAGCTTCAAGGGGACGACACGCTTCGGATTGTGGGAGTCCGCGACGGGTCTCTACTTCTTCGATCCGATGCTGGAGGGCGATGCCGGGTTCTACAGGTCGCTCTACGAGCGGCTGAGCAGCCGTTACTACCCGCGCGAAGGCCATCCGCGCGCCGAGTTCACGCTCGCCGCGCGCTATGTCCGGACGAACGAGCGCGTCCTCGACGTCGGCTGCGGCTTTGGGGCTTTTCGCCACGCGGTACGCCATGCGCGCTATACCGGTCTCGATCCGCACTTCTCCGGTGAGCCGGGATCGGACTGGGCGCGCATCGAGACACTGACCGATCACCTGGCTGCCCATGCCGGCGCCTACGATGTCTGCACCGCGTTCCAGGTGCTCGAACACGTCGAGAAGCCGGCGGCGATGCTCGAGGCCATGATGCGGGCGGTCCGGCCCGGCGGCCGGGTGATCATCGGCGTGCCGCATGTGCCGGCGGCCCATACCCGGATCCCGAACTACCTGATCAACGCCGTGCCGCATCACTTGACGTGGTGGACGGCGAACGCGCTGACGGAGATCGCATCCCGCGTCGGCCTCGTGAACGCGACGGTCGAGACGGCCCCCTGGGCCGATGTCGATGGACTGGTCTACTGGATGGCGCGCTGCTCGCCGGTGAAGTGCCGCGACCGGCACTTCAGGCATTCCTGGGCCTGGCATGCCTCCACCGTGCTCGGCTTCCTCGGCGGCTACGCGATGTGGACGATCAAGCCGACGCCGAAGGCGACAGACGAGGGAGCGTCCCTGCTCCTCGTGGCCGAGACACCGGCCGGATAGGTGGCCCGGTCCTCGAAAAGCGTCACCGCGTCCGGCGCGGCCGGAAGCGCTCGGCGACGGCGATGCCGCCGAGGACCAGGGCGAGCGCGGTCGCCTGCGTCGCGCCGAAGGGTTCGCCCAGGAGCAGAACCGCGAGCCCGGCGCCGAAGACCGGTACGAGGTTCACGAACAGGCCAGCCCGGTTCGGCCCGATCAGCTCGACGCCTCGGATGAAGAAGAGTTGCGCGGCCAGCGTCGGGCCGATCGCGACGAAGGCGACGATGGCCCAGCCCTTGGCCGTGGGCCAGATCAGGTGGCCGGTGGCCCACTCGACGACGAGCGGCGGCAACGAGGTGAGGAAGGCCGTCGCGGCGATCGCCGTGAAGAAGGCCAGTCCCGCCACCTTGGGCCGGGAGGCCAGCCCCACGGTGTAACCGGCATAGAACAGGCAGGCGGCCAGCATCAGCCCGTCGCCGAGATTGAACGACAGGGTCCGCAGGACGCTCCAGTCGCCATGGGTCGCCGCCACGCTGGCGCCCAACAGGGTGATCGCGGCGCCGACGGCCTGTCCGCCGGTCACCGGCGTCCGGCTGACGCAAAAATTCATCAGCATGACCAGCACGGGGATCGAGCCCTGGAACAGGGCGAGGTTCGTCGCGGTCGTGTAGGTGCCGGCAAGGTAGAACAGGCTCGCATAGGCGGTGAAGCCGCTGGCGCCCATGACGACCAGGTAGACCGGCCGCCGCGCCAGCAGGCGCCAGTCCTCGGCCGATTGGCGCGGCGCGATCAGCGCCAGCACAGCGAACCCGATCGCCCAGCGCAGCGTCGTCAGCACCTGCGGCGAGACCTCGCCCGTCGCCCATTTGCCCGCGACCGCGTTGCCCGCCCACATCAGCGTGGTCAGGATCAACAGGGGGTAGGCGAGCGCTGCCGGATTGGCGCGGTGAGTGCCGGTCGTCACGATCCCCTCGGTTTCATGCGGGTGGCTCCGCCGCCGGCAACTTGACTGAAAGCCTGTCGAGCCCGCCCGTGCCCGCATCCTGAGGAGCCGCGCGGCGGCCTCGAAGGACCTTCGGTTCGCTCGGTGATCGCCGAAAGCCCTTCGAGGCCTCCGCTTCGCCTCGGCACCTCAGGATGAGGGCGAAGGTTGAGTGCGCCGCGAATTCGGTTGCGGGCGAGCGACGATGATTAGCGCCGGACCGGCCGGTCGTCCCAGCGGATGGCCGGGTCGTATTTGCGCGAGCCCCCGGTCTCCTCCGGAGCGGCCCGCTCGACCCGGCTGCCGAAAAAATCTTCCAGCACGTCGCCGCTGTCGCCGTGGGAGAGGAAGCCCTGCAGGCGCTCCGGCGGCTTCGGCGCGACGGCGGGAACGGCCTCTTCGGCAAAGGCGCCGGAGGCTGCCAGGACCGTGATGAGGATGAGCGCCGATCGTCCCGTCACGCGCCCGTCTCCGACTGCCGAGATGCACCGCCCCCCTTCCTACGCGCGAATGCGGCGAAGGGCGATGCCGGCCCGCTGCCGCGAGGATCAGGCCTGCCCGCGCCAGTCCCGGATGTCGACGAAACGGCCGGCCACCGCCGCCGCCGCCGCCATGGCCGGGGAGACGAGGTGGGTGCGCCCGCGATGGCCCTGGCGGCCCTCGAAATTGCGATTCGAGGTCGAGGCGCAGCGCTCCAGCGGGCTCAGGCGGTCGGCGTTCATGCCGAGGCACATCGAACAGCCCGGCTCGCGCCAGTCGAAGCCGGCCTCCTTGAGGATGCGGTCGATGCCTTCCGCCTCGGCCTGCGCCTTCACCAGGCCCGATCCCGGCACCACCATCGCCGAGATGCTCTCGTGCACCTTCCGGCCCTCGACCATCTGCGCGACGATGCGCAGGTCCTCGATGCGGCCGTTGGTGCAGGAGCCGATGAAGATGCGGTCCAGGGTGATGTCGGTCATCCGCGTGCCGGGGGTCAGGCCCATATAGGCGAGCGCCTGCTCCTTCGACTGCCGCTTGTTCTCGTCCGAGATGACGGACGGGTCCGGCACGACGCCCTGGATCGAGACCACGTCCTCGGGGCTCGTGCCCCAGGAGACGATCGGCGGCAGGTTGGCTGCGTTCAACCGCACCTCGCGGTCGAAATGCGCGCCTGCGTCCGTGACGAGGCCCTCCCAATAGGCCCGCGCCTTGGCGAAGGCCTCGCCCTGCGGCGCCTTCGGCCGGCCCTCGACATAGGCGAAGGTGGTGGCGTCCGGCGCGACGAGGCCGGCACGGGCGCCGCCTTCGATCGACATGTTGCAGATCGTCATCCGGCCCTCCATCGAGAGGGCGCGGATGGCTTCACCCGCGTATTCGATGACGTGGCCGGTGCCGCCGGCGGTGCCGATCTCGCCGATGATCGCGAGCACGATGTCCTTGGCGCTGACATGCGCCGGCAGGGTGCCGTCCACCGTCACGCGCATGTTCTTGGCCTTGCGCTGGATCAGCGTCTGCGTGGCGAGCACGTGCTCGACTTCCGACGTGCCGATGCCGTGCGCGAGCGCGCCGAAGGCCCCGTGCGTCGAGGTATGGCTGTCGCCGCAGACGATGGTCTGGCCGGGCTGGGTGAACCCCTGCTCGGGGCCGATGATGTGGACGATGCCCTGGCGCCGGTCGAGGGCGTCGTAGAACTCGATGCCGAAGTCGCGGACGTTCTCGGCGAGCGCCTCGAGCTGCGTGCGGCTCTCGGGATCCTCGATGCCCTTGGAGCGGTCCGAGGTTTGGACGTTGTGGTCCACCACCGCGAGCGTCTTTTCGGGAGCGCGCACCTTGCGGCCGGCGACGCGCAGCCCCTCGAAGGCCTGAGGGCTCGTCACTTCGTGGACGAGGTGGCGGTCGATGTAGAGCAGCGTGTTGCCGTCGGGCAGCGTCTCGACGACGTGGTCGTCCCAGATCTTGTCGTAGAGGGTGCGGGGAGCGGTCATGGCGCTGTCGGTCGATCGGATTGCGTTGGGCGGATCGAACGCGCGCGGTCGGTCGGTTCGAACGATCGCGTGGGCCGAGCCTCGACCCTTCTAGTAGTGCTCCGTGCGCCTTTTCGAAAGGGGCGCGGCCACCGCCGCCGGCCTGCACCGCTCAGCAGTCATCCGTCGGTCGATATCCCTGACAAGGATCGATATCGCCCTGTGGCGTGCGGTGCTGCACTGTCGGGATGCAGACTTGAGCGCTAGGGTTGTAGTGTAGAATGCGCTCGGACTCTCCGAGGGAATGATGTCGAGACCGCTGGAGGCCTTCACGTCCCCTCATCTCCCCGTGGCCGACCCGCTGGGGCATGGGGACACGTTGCGCGACGCGTCGGCGACGGCGATCCGCCGGGCCGTGACGGCGCTCGGCCGGCGGCGGCGGCCGGACGGGCATTGGGTGTTTCCGCTCGAGGCCGACGCGACCATTCCCGCCGACTACGTGCTCCTCCAGCATTACCTCGACCGGATCGACGCGCCGCTGCAGGCGCGGATCGGTATCTACCTGCGCCGGATCCAGGCCGACTCGGGCGGCTGGCCGATGCATCCGGGCGGACGCTTCGACCTGTCGGTGAGCGTGAAGGCGTACTTCGCCCTCAAGGCCATCGGCGACGCGGCGGACGCGCCGCACATGGTTCGGGCGCGCGCGGCGATCCTCGCCCATGGGGGAGCCGAGCGGGCCAACACGTTCGCCCGCATCCAGCTCGCGCTGTTCGGCGCAATCCCCTGGCACGGCATTCCGGCGATGCCCGTCGAGATCATGCTGCTGCCGGAGCGCTTCGTATTCAGTCTCTGGCGGGTGGCCTATTGGTCGCGCACCTTCATCGCCCCGCTCGTGGTGCTTCAGGCCCTGCGCCCGCGCGCCCGCAATCCGCGCGGCGTCGACATCGCCGAGATCTTCTGCACGCCGCCCGAGAGAATCCGCGACTGGAACCCCGGGCCGTCCCGGTCGCCCTGGAGCGCGGTGTTCAAGCGGCTCGACGCGCTCCTGAAACGTGCCGAACCGCTGCCCCGCCGCCGGCTGCGCGACCGCGCCGTTGCCAGGGCACAGGCCTTCGTGGAGGCACGCCTCAACGGCGAGGACGGGCTCGGCGCGATCTACCCGCCGATGGCCTACACGATGATGATGTTCGACGCCCTCGGCTACCCGGCAGACCACCCCCAGGTCACGACGGCCTGGGACGCCCTCACCCGCCTCGTCGTCGAACAGGGCGAGGAAGCCTATTGCCAGCCCTGCGTCTCGCCGGTCTGGGACACCTGCTGGGCCGCCCTCGCCATGGCCGAGGCCGATGCGGCCGGTCTCGGCGAGGCCGGTCCCGAGATCGCGGCGGCCTGCACCTGGCTCGCCGAACGGCAGATCACCGCGGTTTTCGGAGATTGGTCCGTGGTCCGTCCCGGCGTGCCGCCGGGCGGCTGGGCCTTCCAGTACCGGAACGACCATTACCCCGACGTCGACGATACGGCCGTGGCCGGATTGCTGCTGCACCGCCACGGCGGGCTGGACCATGCGCAGGCGGTAGAGCGGGCGCGGCTCTGGATCGTCGGGATGCAGAGCCGCAACGGCGGCTGGGGTGCCTTCGACGCCGACAACGATCTCGACATCCTCAACCACATCCCCTTCGCCGACCACGGCGCGCTGCTCGACCCGCCCACCGTCGACGTCACCGCCCGCTGTGTCGCGTTCCTGGCCGAGCTCGATCACCCCGAGGACCGGCCCGTCGTCGCGCGGGCGCTGGCCTATCTGCGTGCCGAGCAGGAGCCGGACGGGAGCTGGTTCGGCCGCTGGGGCACCAACCACGTCTACGGCACCTGGTCGGCCCTCGTCGCGTTGCGCGCCGCCGGGCTCCCACCGAACGATCCCGCCATGCGCCGCGCCGCCGACTGGCTGCTGACGATCCAGCAGCCGGATGGCGGCTGGGGCGAGGATCCGTCCAGTTACGAGGCCGGGCAGTACCGCCCGCACGATGGCAGTCTCGCCTCGCAGACGGCCTGGGCGATGCTCGGACTTCTGGCGGCCGGCCGGTCCTCGGAACCGGCGCTCGACCGGGCCGCCGCGCTTCTGGTGCGCACGCAGACGGAGGCGGGCTGGGCCGAGACCGGCTTCAACGCCGTCGGTTTTCCGCGGGTGCTCTACCTGCACTATCACGGCTACCCGATGTATTTCCCGTTGCTGGCGCTCTCGGCCTTCCATCGGTTGCGGGGTGAGCGAGCAGCGGAACGCTTCGCATGGTTCGGCGAGGCCGACGCGGGCGTCTGATATCGTTCGAGGTTGATCGGTTCGGTTATGCGTTATCCCTCTCCTCGGTTCACGGCGTGGAGGATGCGCGCGTCGCGAGCGACAATGCCGATCCGTCCGACGGTGGCAAATAGGCCTCCGCTGGACCGCCATCCGACCCGGCGCTAAGCCGGCGGGAACACACACACACGGGACTCCCGGCCAGTGCCCGACTCCACGACAACCGACATCCTGACGCTCCGCTACCTGCAGCCCGACATCATCGCGGCGCTCGACGCCCGCTTCCGGCTGAGCCGCCTCGATCAGGCGGTCGACCCCGAGACCTTCCTCGCAGAGGTTGGGCCGCGCATCCGGGGCCTCGCCGTAGGCTCGCAGACCGTGGTCGATGCCGCCCTGTTCGACCGGCTTCCGCAACTCGAGATCGTCTCGAATTTCGGTGTGGGCTACGACACCATCGATGCGGCCGAGGCCGGGCGGCGCGGCATCGTCGTCACCAACACGCCCGACGTGCTGTCCGACGAGGTCGCCGACCTCGCCCTCGGGCTGCTGCTCGCCACCGTGCGCCAGATCCCGCAGGTCGACCGCTATCTGCGCGCCGGCCGCTGGCCGGAAAAGCCCTATCCGCTCACCGCCTCCCTGCGCGAGCGCCGGGTCGGCATCCTCGGCCTCGGCCGGATCGGGCAGGCCATCGCCCGGCGCCTCGAAGGTTTCGACGTCGCGATCCATTATCATGGCCGCAGCCGGAGGCCCGAGGTCGCCTACCCCTACCACGCCACGCTCATGGAGATGGCGCAGGCCGTCGACGTGCTGATGGTGGTGGCGCCCGGCGGCCCCGGCACCGACGGCATGATCGACGCCGCGGTGCTGGCGGCGCTCGGTCCGGACGGAATCGTGATCAACGTCGCCCGCGGCAGCATCATCGACGAGGCCGCTCTGGCCGAGGCCCTTCGGTCCGGCACGATCCACGGCGCCGGGCTCGATGTCTTCGCCAACGAGCCGCACGTGTCGCCGGAGCTGCTGGCCCTCGACCACGTCGTGCTGCTGCCGCATGTCGGCTCGGGCTCGGTCCACACGCGACGGGCGATGGGCCGGCTGCTCGTCGACAACCTCGTCGCGTGGTTCGACGGCAAGGGGCCGCTGACGCCGGTGCCCGAGACGCCGTGGAGCCGCGGAGCATGATCCGCGGTGCAACTGCCGGGCTCGCGATCCTGATGGTGGCCGGCCTGCCCCTGCAGGCACAGGAGACCCCATCGCGCGGTGACGAGCCACCGGCTGCCGTGCCCGAGATGCCACCGACGCCGGCCTCTCTCCCGGCCCTGAAGACGCTTCCGGAAACCCTCGGCGACGCCGTCGGCATGTGGGACATGTCGCTCGACGGCAGCAACCGGCGCTGCGAGCTGACGCTCTCGGCGGATAGCGGTCCGGACGGCCGCGTCCTGCGCTTTCCGGCCGGCTGCCGCAGGGCGCTGCCGATCCTCTCCGAAGCGGCCGGCTGGCTCTTCGCCGAGAAAGGCATCCGCCTCGTCGACCGCAACGTGCGCCCGGTCATCACCTTCACGCCGCGTGCCGACCAGGGCAGCCTTGGCGGGACGGCCGAGCGCGGCGGCACCTACAGTCTCGTGCCGCTGCAGACGCTGGCGATGCTGCCGCCTCCGCCCGCTGTCGACGGCGCGGTACCGGGCGGCATTCCCGACGTCGCCTTGTCGCGCGACATCCCGGGCTCGCAGCCGGTGCTCGGTTCAGGGATGCTGGCGAAGCCGGACATTGCGGCCCGCGCCGACGCGTCGGCTGGGCTCCGGCAGGAGCGCTCCGAGCGCCCGGCAGTGGGAACCTACGCCCTCGACCGCTTCGCCGAGAAGGATGTCTGCCGGATCGTGCTGGATTCTCGGCCGTCCACCGCGAAGGCGGAGCGCGAGCCGGTCAAGGAACTGTCGCCCGCCCACCTCCTGCCGGGTTGCCGCGACGGCGGGATCGCGACGTTCGATCCCGTCTCGTGGCGCTACGCCAGCGGTCACCTCACCCTGAAGGCGCGGCGCGGCCACGCCATCAACCTCGTCCCCACCGGCGAGGGAAGCTGGCGGCGCGATCCCGATACCGGCACGACGCTGGTGCTGCGCAAGGTCGCGCCCTGAACGGGTCAAGGGGAAGCGCTGACGCTTCCCCTGGCGATGGCTCCCCCCTCGATGCCGTCGCTCAGCGGTCCCGCAGAACCAGATAGAGGGCGTGGATCGAGCCCGGGAGATAGAACAGCAGGCAGAGCAGGATGTTGAGCAGGAACTGCAGGCCGAAGCCGTTCGTCATCAAAACGGAGATCGGCGGCAGGAAGAACGCGATCAGGACTTGTACGAGAGTCGACACGAGAGCTCCGTCGATGAGGGTCGTCGCCTGAACGCAAGCCTGGGCATTCCGTTCCTATTTGTGGTTGTCCTGGCGGCGATTTGTAAACCTGTTGCCTCCAGAATCCGGTTCAGGCCGATTGATTTCCGCGAAGCGATGATGGTGTCCCTCGCTCATGACGTAGAGAATGCCGTCGCCAACGGTGACCCCGCGGCGCGCCGGATCATGCTTCTCAGGATGACCGACCTCTTCGTCGACAACGCCGATAGGCTTCGCGACGATCAGGTCTCGACCTTCGATACCGTGATCCTGAAGCTCGCCCGGAGCGTCGAGAGTGCCGCCCGCGCGGCTCTCTCGGAGAGGCTTTCCGACATCGCCAACGCCCCGCGCACCGTCGTGCTCGATCTCGCCAACGATGCGGACGTGTCCGTCGCCGGTCCGGTGCTGTCGCGGTCGGTGCAGGTCGCGGAGGGTGAACTGCTGCGCATCGCGGCGGAGCGCGGCCAGGGCCACCTCCAGGCTCTCTCCCGCCGGCGCTCCCTCTCCGAGCGGGTCACCGACGTGCTCGTCGCGCGCGGCGACACCGAGGTGTTGCGCACGGTGGCGGGCAACGCAGGCGCTCGCCTGTCGCCGAAGGGCTTCGATACGCTGGCCGTCCGCGCCGAAGCCGACGATGCCTTGAAGGCGGCGCTGACCCTGCGCCGCGACATCCCGGCCCACCATATGGCCCACCTTGTCGAGACGGCCCGGTCCCGCGTGACGCGCAAGCTCGGGAGCGAATTCGGCAACGAGGTCGCCGCGATGGCGGTGTCGCGGGCGGCGCGCACGCTCGGCGGCCCGTCGCTCTCGCTGCAGGAAGCCGCCGTGATCGTCGATGCGGCGTTGCGCGCCGGCGGCGCCGACCAGCCCGAAGAGGGTGAGCTCATCGCCTGGCTGGCCGAGGGCCGCGTCATGGAGGCCCTGGTCGGGCTGGCTCGCGCCGCTGCGATGCCGCCCGAAATGGTGCTGCGCGCCTACCAGGGCGCCCATTCCGACCCGCTGCTCTTCCTGATCCGCTCGCTGCGCTACGGCTGGGGAACGTTCAAGGCCTTCCTGCAATCGAAGACGGACGCGGAGCCGTCGCCCGAGGAGTGGCGTGGGCTGTTCGAAGCCTTCCAGGCCCTGTCGGTGACCACCGCGCAGCGCGTGGTGCGCTTCACGGCGGCCCGCGACCAGCTGCAGAAGGCCGGCTGACCGGCCTTCCGCTTCGTGCGGCGGCTCAGGCCGCCTTCTTCAGCGCGTCGTAGAAGCGGCCGCCGCTCTCGGCCATGGCGGAGAGCGTCTCCGGCACCGCGAAGCGGGCGCCATGCTTGGCCTCCAGATCGCGCGCCAGGGCGACGAAGCGCTTCGGCCCCATGAAGTCGATGTAGGACAGGGCGCCGCCGGTGAACGGCGCGAAGCCGAAACCGAGGATCGAGCCGACATCGGCCTCGCGCGGATCGGTGATCACGCCCTCGCCGACGGTCCGCGCCGCCTCGAGCGCCTGCACGACGAGGAAGCGGAGCTTCAGCTCGCCGACGTCGATCGCGTCGGCCGGAAGACGCGTCGCCTGCATCTCCTTCAGCGCCGGCCAGAGACGCTTCTGGCCGCCCTCCGGGTAATCATAGAACCCCTTGCGGTTCTTGCGGCCGAGGCGGCCCTGGTTCTCGACGAGTTCGGTGAGCAGCGCCTTCTGCGTCGGATCGACGGCATCGGGGCCAAGCTGCGCCTCGGTGGCCTTCAGGATCTTCAGGCCGAGGTCGATGCCGACCTCGTCGTTCAGGGAGAGCGGGCCGACCGGCATGCCGGCCATCTTGCCGGCATTCTCGATCATCGCAGGCGGCACGCCCTCGGCGAGCATCCGGTGGCCCTCGTCGAGATAGGCGATGACGCAGCGGTTGGCGAAGAAGCCACGGGAGTCGTTGACGACGATCGGCGTCTTCTTGATCGCGCGGACGAAATCGAGGGCGGTGGCGATGGCCCGGTCGCCGGTCTCCGCGCCCTTGATGATCTCCACGAGCAGCATCTTCTCGACCGGCGAGAAGAAGTGGATGCCGACGAAATCCTTCGGCCGGGCGGAGGCCTTGGCCAGCCCGGAGATCGGCAGCGTCGAGGTGTTGGAGGCGAAGATCGCGCCTTCGCCGATCACGGCCTCGACCTTGGCGATCACCTCAGCCTTGACCTTCGGATCCTCGAACACCGCCTCGATCACGAGATCGCATTCGGCGAGGTCGGTATAGGCGTCGCTGGCATGGATGCGGGCGAGCAGGGCGTCGCGGTCGGCGGCCTTGGCGCGGCCCTTGTTGACCCGGTCGGTGACGAGCTTCTGGGCGTGGGCCTTGCCCTTCTCGGCCGCCTCCAGGCTCTGGTCGACGAGCACGACCTCCATGCCCGCATCGGCGCTGACATAGGCGATGCCGGCCCCCATGAAGCCGGCGCCGACGATGCCGATCTTTTTCAGCTTGGTCGGCGGGACGTCCTTGGGGCGACGGGCGCCCTTGTTGATCTCGCCCATGGAGATGAACAGGGTCCGGATCATCGCCTGCGCCTCCTTGGTGCGCAGGATGTTGGTGAAGTACCGGCTCTCGACCTTGAGCGCGAGGTCCATCGGCAGCTGCAGGCCCTCGTAGACCGAATGCAGGATCGCCTTGGCGGCCGGGTAATTGTCATGCGTCTCGCGGCGATAGATCGCGTTGGCCGGCGGCCAGATCATCATCCCGGCCGGCGAATAGACCTTGCCCGAGGGCGGCTTGAACTTCGGCACGTCCCAGGGCGCCACGGCCGAGCCGCCGTCGCGGATCCAGGCCTTCGCCGTCTCGACGATGTCCTCGCGTTTCGTGACCGCGTGGACGAGGCCCATGCCCTTGGCCATGGGGGCGCGGATCTGCTCGCCCTTGAACAGCATCTGCAGGGCATCGCCCGTCTGCATCAGGCGCGGCACGCGCTGCGTACCGCCGCCGCCGGGAAACAGCCCGACCTTGATCTCGGGCAGGCCGACACGGGTCTTGTCGTCGTCGGACAGGACGCGGTGGTGACAGGACAGGGCAAGCTCGAACGCGCCGCCGAGACAGAGCCCGTGGATCGCCGCCGCGAACGGCTTGCCGCAGGTCTCGAGCCCGCGGAAGACGAGGTTGAGCCGGCGCGCGCCGTCGAAGAAAAAGCGCATCGCCTCCTCTTCGCCGGCCGTGGCCTTGAGCTTTTCGTATTCCGCGCCGAGCCCCTGGAGCATGGTCAGGTCGGCCCCCCCCGAGAACGCCTCCTTCCCGCTCGTGATAACGCAGCCCTTGATCCCGGCGTCGCCCGCCACCGCCTGAACGATCCGCTCCAGCTCGTCCATCACCGCCATGGTAATGACGTTCATCGAGCGGCCCGGCATGTCCCAGGTCGCCAGGGCGATCCCGTCGGCATCGGTCTCGAAGCGGAAGTTCGTGTAGGCGCTCATCGCGGATCCTCTGGCGTGGGCGGCGGCCGGCGCCGTCGCTGCGTATCGGCGGGCGCGGCCTCGATGCCGCGCCCGCGAGCCGTGGGTCAGTGGCTCACTTCGGCATCTGCATCTGTTGCTGACCGGGGATGCCGCCCTTCTGTTCGCCGGCGGCCGCCAGGGAGAGCATGTTCAGGAGCCGCGTGACGGCCGCCTGCGAGATCACGTTGATCTCCGACTTCGGATCGGCGTTGATCGCCTGATACTTCTGGTAGATCGGGTCGTCGTAGATGCCCTGCAGGTGCTTCAGGTCGGCGAGGCTGAACTTCTCGGCGTAGTGCTTGGAGATGCCCTCGAGCAGCCCCTTGCGCTGGGTGTCGAACTCGGCGCGGGCGTCCTTGCGGATCTTCTCAGCCTTGTCTTCGGGCATCTGCGCGACGGTCTTCTCCAGGGCGCCGGCAAAGCCCGTGTCGAGCGTCTTCAGGATCGTCTTGTCGACGAGCGTCTTCGCCACGGCGACCTTGTCGGCCGTGTCGTCGGCATGTGCGGCGAGCGGCATGCCGAGCGCGAGCGCGAGGCCGGCGGTTGCGAACAGTCTCATCATCTTGGCGTTTCTCCGTTTCTCACGGCTGCGCGCTTCAGCGGGCGCCGGGTGGCCGCCTTTACCAGCCTTTGCGGGCCGGCTGCCACCTCTCGGCCGGTCGCACCCTTCTCAGACCCGTTCTATGATGGTGGCGGTGCCCATCCCGGCGCCGATGCAGAGCGTGATCAGCGCGCGCTCCTTGCCGGTGCGCTCCAGTTCGTCGAGCACCGTGCCGAGGATCATCGCCCCGGTGGCGCCGAGCGGGTGGCCCATGGCGATGGCGCCGCCGTTGACGTTCACCTTGGCCGGGTCGAGGTCGAAGGCCTGCTGGAAGCGCAGCACCACGGCGGCGAAGGCTTCGTTCACCTCGAACAGGTCGATGTCGTCGAGGCTCATCCCGGCCCGCGCCAGCACCTTCTTCGTCACGTCGACGGGGCCGGTGAGCATCAGCGCCGGGTCGGAGCCGATATTGGCGAAGGCTCTGATGCGCGCCCGCGGCTTGAGCCCCGCGCCCTTGCCGGCCTCGGCCGAGCCGATCAGCACGGCCGCCGCGCCGTCGACGATGCCCGACGAGTTGCCGGCATGGTGGACGTGGTTGACCGCCTCGACCTCCGGGTGCGCATCGATCGCCACCGCGTCGAAGCCGCCCATCTGGCCCATCTGCACGAAGGAGGCCTTGAGGCTCGCCAGCGACTGCATGTCGGTGGAGGGCCGCATGTGCTCGTCGCGTCCCAGAAGCGTGATGCCGTTGATGTCGCGCACCGGTACGACCGAGCCGTCGAAATGCCCGGCATCCCAGGATTTTCCGGAGCGCTGCTGCGACTGCACGGCGTAGGCGTCGCAATCATCGCGGCTGAAGCCGTACTTGGTGGCGATCAGGTCGGCCGAGACGCCCTGCGGCATGAAGTAGGATTTGACCGCGATGGCCGGATCGACCGGCCACGCGCCGCCCGAGGCGCCGAGGCCGACGCGGCTCATCGACTCGACGCCGCCGCCCACCGTCATGTCGTGCTGTCCGGCCATGACCTGCGCCGCCGCGAAGTTGATCGCGTCGAGGCCCGAGGCGCAGAACCGGTTGATCTGAACGCCCGGCACGTGCGTGCCGTAATCGGCCACCAGCGCCGCCGCGCGGGCGATATCGCCGCCGGCCTCGCCGACGGGGTCGACGCAGCCGAGCACCACGTCGTCGATCCGCTTCGTGTCGAGGTCGTTGCGGTCACGGAGAGCCCGCAACGCGACTTCGGCCAGGCGCAGCGCCGTGACCTCGTGCAGCGCCCCGTCCGGCTTGCCGCGGCCGCGTGGCGTGCGGACGTGATCGTAGATGTAGGCGTCTGCCATGTGCGCTTCCTCGTTTCCCTCGTCGCCCTGGCGGTAGCCCCTCTCCCCTCTGCGGGAGAGGGTGGCCCTCGCGTGAGCGAGGGTCGGGAGAGGGGATCGCGCTATCCGGAGAGTTCGGAGCCGATCCCTCTCCCGCCCGCTCCGCGGGCACCCTCCCCCACCGATCCCGGGCTTGCCCGGAATCGGCAGGCATTTGCCGAAGTCGGGCAGGCCCGACTTCGGTCGGGGGTGGGTTCTGCTCGCGGCTGCTTAAAACGCCTCCGCCGCCAGCGCCATCGTCGTCTCCGAGCCGGCCTTGATGCGGATGAGCCGCAGGGCCGTCTCCGGCAGCATCCGCTCCATGTAGAAGCGGCCGGTGGCGAGCCGCGCCTCCATCCGCGCCGCGTCGCCGCCCTCGGCGGCCTTCGTCGCCGCGGCCTTGGCGATCCTGCCCCACATATAGCCGATGGCGACGAGGCCGAGGAGGTGCATGTAGTCCGTGGCGCCGGCGCCGGCGTGATCGGGCTTCGCCATCGCGTTCTGCATCAGCCACATCGTGGCGGCCTGCAGGTCGTTCACGCCGGCCTGGAGCGGGCCGGTGAAGCTCTTGAGCGCCGCGTCTTCGTCGTGATCCTTGATGAAGCCCTGGACCTCGCCCAAAAACGTCATCATGGCGCGACCGCCGTCCTTGGGCAGCTTGCGGCCGATCAGGTCCATCGCCTGGATGCCGTTGGCGCCCTCGTAGATCATCGCGATGCGGGCATCGCGCACGAACTGCGACATCCCCCATTCCTCGATGTAACCGTGGCCTCCGAACATCTGTTGCGCCTCGACCGCGTTGGCGAAGCCCTTGTCGGTGAGCACGCCCTTCACCACCGGCGTCAGCAGCCCAAGCAGGTCGTCGGCCGTCCGGCGTTCCTTCTCGTCGCCGGAGCGGTGGGCGATGTCGGATTGGAGGGCGGTCCAGAGCATCAGCGCACGGGCGCCCTCGTTGAAGGCGCGGATCTGCATCAGCGTGCGGCGCACGTCCGGGTGCACGATGATCGGGTCGGCAGGCTTGTCCGGGCTCTTGGCGCCGGTGAGCGAGCGGCCCTGGAGGCGCTCCCGCGCATAGGCCACTGCGTTCTGGTAGGCCGCCTCGGACTGCGCCAGGCCCTGCACGCCGACGGCGAGCCGCGCCTCGTTCATCATCACGAACATCGCGGCGAGGCCCTTGTTCTCCGCGCCGACGAGCCAGCCCCTGGCCCCGTCGTAGTTCATCACGCAGGTGGCGTTGCCGTGGATGCCCATCTTGTGCTCGATCGAGCCGCAGGACACGCCGTTGCGCTCGCCGACCGAGCCGTCTTCGTTCACCAGGAACTTCGGCACCACGAACAGCGAGATGCCCTTTGTGCCGGCCGGCGCGCCCTCGATCCGGGCGATGACGAGGTGGACGATGTTGGAGGCGAGGTCGTGCTCGCCGGCCGAGATGAAGATCTTGGTTCCGGTCAGTGCGTAGGAGCCGTCGGCGTTCGGCACGGCCTTGGTCTTGAGCATCCCGAGGTCGGTGCCGCAATGCGGCTCGGTCAGGTTCATGGTGCCGGTCCAGGCGCCCTCGACCATCTTCGGAATATAGGTCTGCTTCTGCTGGTCGCTGCCGTGGACGAGGAGCGCCGCGATGGCCCCCTGCGTCAGGCCTGGATACATCGTGAGGGCGAGGTTCGCGCCGCTGGCGAACTCGGAGATCGCGGTGTTCAGCACGTGCGGCAAACCCTGGCCGCCATATTCCTCCGGCACCGAGAGACCGGCCCAGCCGCCCTCGGCATAGGCCTTGTAGGCGGCTTTGTAGCCTTCCGGCGTCGTGACGCTGCCATCGGGATGGCGCTGGCAGCCCTCCTGGTCGCCCTCCAGGTTGACCGGGGCGAAGACGCTGCCGGCGAGCTTACCGCCCTCGTTGAGAAGCGCTTCGAGCACGTCCTCCGAGGCGTCGGAAAACCCCGGCAGGTTGTCGTAGCGACGGATCGCGAGAACGTCGTTCAGCAGGAACAGCACGTCCTCGACCGGTGCCCGATAGCTCGGCATCTCGTTCTCTCCCCGTGCGCGCATCGACGACGCGCTTCGATGGTTCACATGTAAACTATCTCGGATGGGCCGGTAAAGGCCTCCAACCGCGCGATCGTCCTCGTCGATCGCTTCCGGCGCGGCCCCATTGCGCGTGCCGGGCCTATTAACCCGGAATTTACCAAGATTGTTAAAGGTCTGCCCGACCGTTCCGGTCTTCGCCCATTCTGTGCGTTCCTGCCAGTGGGAGACGATCGACCGAACGAAGCTTCCGACCCCGGGTCCGACGATGAGACGCACCGCGACGCTCAGCCTCGAAGGCTTCGACCCCGACGTGATCGAGGCGGCGCGCGAAGTTGCGCAGCGTGCCGGGGTGCCGTTGGAGACCTGGATCGAATCCGTCGTCTCGCCCGACAAGCAGCCGGCACGTCCGGCCGCGAGCCGCCAGCGGACCCGCGTCGCCGTGCGTGAACCCGCCCTGATCACGCCGCCGGAGCCGGAGGTCGCCGCGCCCGCGGCTCCCGAACCCGCGCCTGCTCCCGTCCCTGCTGCGATCAAGCCGCCCAAGCCGAAGGCCGTGAAGCCTGCCGAGCCGCCCCCCGCCGCCACTCTGGCAGCGGAGCCGGCCGGCGCCTCGATCGGCGAGATGATGCGCCGCCTGGACGCCCTCGACCGCTCCCTCAACGAGGACCGCAGCGCCCAGCGCGCGGACGCGGCGGGCGATCAGCCCGGGCGCGTCGATCACGTCGCCGAACGCCTTGCCGAGATCGAGCGGCGGATGGGCGACATCAGCGCCCAGATCGGCGGCCCCCGCCCGCTCGGGCGCCGCGGTCGTCCCATCGCCACGGAGATGCGCGAGGCCGTCGACGAAGTCCGCCGCCGTCAGCGCGAGCTCGACGCCGCGGGATCGTCCCGGGAGCCGGCCGTCCGTACCGAGGCCGAGGCCGCGATCCCCTCCCCGGCCATCGCCGAATTGCAGGCCGAGACGAGCCGCCTGCGCGAATCGCTCGGAGGCCTCGCCACGGGCCGCGACGTCGGTGCGCTGGAGCAGGCCATGCGCTCGCTCTCCACCGACGTGCAGCGGGCTCGCGAGCCGGCCGAACTCGCCACGCCGATCGCCATGATGCGCCAGCAGGTCGAGGGCCTGGCGGCAGAATTCGCCGACAACGTCCAGGCACGTTTGGCGGGAGAGGCCGAGCGCTTGGCGAACCGTGCCGATGGCACGCTCGCCGCCGTCGCCAGCCATGCCGACCGCAGCGCCCTCGACGGCGTGCACGGCGAACTCGACGAGATCCGCCAGATGATCGCGGGGCTCGCCGGCCCCGATCGCATCCAGAGTCTCGCCCACGGTCTCCAGGCCGTCAGCAGCCAGATCTCCGATCTGCAGGCTCAGGTCGACGTCAATCCGGTCCGCGACCTCATCGGGCGCCTGGAGACGATCGGCGAGACCCTGCATCGGCCGGTGGCACCCGGCGCCGATCTCGCCGCGATGAACGCCCTGCTGCGCGGCCTCGCGGAGAAGGTCGACCGCGTCGGTTCCGGCGGCGGCAACCTCGACGCGCTGGAGAACCAGGTCGTCACCCTCGCGCAACGCCTCGAGACCCGCGGCGCCGATCCGGCGGTGGCGAGCCTCGAGCGCACGATGGACGAGCTGCTGACGCAGATCGTTTCGCTCCGCGACGAGACCTCCGTGGAAGCCGCCGTCGAGCGGGCCACGCGCAAGGCCATCGCCGAGACGATCGGCGCCGACGGCCAGGGCACCGCGTCCGGACGGATCGACGCCTTCCGCTCGGATCTCGACGACCTGCGCGCTCGGCAGATCTCGGCCGATCAGCGCATGCAGGCCACGATGGAGGGCCTGAACTCGGTGCTGTCGCGGCTGGTGGACCGCCTCGGCATGCCCGAGACCGGCCCTGTCATCCGCACCGCCATGCCCGAGGAGAACGTCTCGCTCGGCGAGCAGCTGCGCGCCTCGACCACCCTCGGTGCTCCGAAGCCCGAGACGATTCCCGTCTCCGCCCCCCGCAGCCGTATCGCGCGCCGGCCCGAGCCCTCGCTCGACACGAGCGGTCTCGGCGACGAGTTGCTGGAGCCGGGTGCGGGCCGTCCGCTCCATGCACGCGGGGCCGTCACCGACGCGTCGGGTGCATCGGCTGCCGGTGACATCAAGACCAACTTCATCGCCGCCGCCCGCCGCGCCGCCCAGGCCGCGCAGGCCGACATCGCCGCCGAGGCGCCGACCGCCCCCGAGAAGCGCGATGCCCCCCGCCTGCGCATGCCCGCTGCCGCCGAGGCGACACCGGGTCTCGTCAGCCGCCTGCTCGGCGGCCTCGAGAAGCGCCGCCGCCCCCTGATCCTCGGCCTCGCGGCGGTGGTTCTCGTGCTCGGTGCCCTCCAGGCGTACCAGATGAACTTCGCCGGCAGCGAGGCGTCGTCTCCGGCCTCGCCCGTCGTCAGCGCCAAGCCGTTCACGAGCGAGCCGCCCGTCACCGAGGCATCCGCCGCTCCCGACGCGCCCGCGGTGGCCGTCGCGCCCGCCGCTCCGGTCGCCGGACCCCAGACGACGCAGTCGCTCGCCGATGCCGGCACTGCGCCCGCCAAGCCTCCTGCCGGCGAGGAAAGCGCCGCCGCGATTCAGCCTGCCCCCATCCAGGCCGCGATCCCGAAGGTGGCGTCCATGGCGTCCCTCGGCCGCGAATTGTCCTCCGTCCCGGCCGGGCTCGCGGCCCTCAAGGATGCCGCACTCGAAGGCGACGGCGCCGCCATCTATGAACTCGCCGCCCGCGAGGCCGATGGTCGCGGCATGCCGCGTGATTTGGCGCTCGCGGCCCGGCTCTACGAAAAGCTCGCGGAGACCGGCTACGCGCCGGCCCAGTTCAAGCTCGGCAGCTTCTACGAGAAGGGCTCCGGCGTGATCCGCGACCTCGCACAGGCCAAGACCTGGTACGGCCGCGCCGCCGACCGCGGCAACATCCGCGCGATGCACAACCTCGCCGTACTGAACGCCGAGAACCCGGGTGCCAGCGGCAAGCCGGACTTCGCGACCGCCTCCTCCTGGTTCCGCCGCGCGGCGGAGTACGGGGTGCGCGACAGCCAGTACAATCTCGCCGTCCTCTATGCGCGCGGCCTCGGCCTCGGTCAGGACCTGATACAGTCCTATGCCTGGTTCTCGGCCGCTGCCGTTCAGGGCGACGAGGAGGCCGGCAAGAAGCGCGACGACGTCGCGGCCAAGCTCTCGCCGAAGGACCTGGCCTCGGCCAAGGCCGTCGCCTCGGCCTACAAGCCGAAGGTGGCCGACCCCTCCGCCAACGACCTGCCCCCCGCCAAGGCGGCCGCTCCGGCTGCGGTGTCGCTGCTGACGGCTCCCCCGCCCGGCTCGGCTTCGGCGGCGAGCTTCAGCCGTTCCGCGTCCCGCACCGGCGTCTGATCCATCGGGGATCGGCGCTCCGGCTGGTCGAGAGCCGTTGGTCTGTGCCGAAACGCCCCGGTTGCCGGGACACGCCATATCTGCGCGTGTAGGCGCGTCGGCAACGGATTGGGCTACGGCCGGCGATACGGGCGATCGCGCGCCAATTCTCCGGCGTGGTAGACGGCCTCCGCGGCGTCGAGGGCCATTGATTTGATGCATGGGCAGAGCCGAGTGAGCGCGGAACGTCGGCTCCGCTTCGATCGGGAGGCCGCATGGCGCGCCTGACCACGGTGTCGATGGGTGCCGTCGTTCTCGGTATCGCCGGTCTGATTCCGTTTCTCGGCTTCGCGGCGCTCGCCGTCAGCGGTTCGGATGGCGGTCTCGGCACGATCGGCCTGTCGCCGCGCACGATCCTCTCGGCCTACGGCGCCGTGATCGCCTCTTTCCTCGGCGGTATCCGCTGGGGCGCGGCCGCGGCGCGGGGCGCCGGCAACGCCGATTATCTTCTTGCGGTGATCCCTTCGCTCCTTGCCTGGGCGGCGCTGGCCGCGCCGGCCCCCTGGGATCTGCGCATCCTGGGCGGCCTCGTGCTGCTCTGGGGCGTCATCGACCAGGACCTGACCCGGCGCGGGCTGACGCCGGTCTGGATGGGGCGGCTGCGCCTGATCCTCTCGGCGCTCTCGGGCATAACGCTGCTCATCGCCGCCTGACATCGACTCGCGCCGATTCCCGCCGTTACTCTCGTGAACGGTGAACGGAGGTCGGTCATGGTCCTTCCCGCACAAACCGAGGTCTTCATCTGCGGTGCCGGCCCGGCCGGCCTCGCCCTGGCCATCGGACTGTCCCTGAAGGGCGTGCCGTTCGTGCTCTGCGACAAGCTCGCCGAGGGCCAGAACACCTCGCGCGCCGCCGTGGTCCATGCCCGCACGCTGGAGCGCCTGGAGACGGTCGGGGCGAGCGCCCCCCTCGTCGCCGCCGGCAATCCGGTGCCGACCTTCGCCGTCTGCGCGGGCGACCGGCGCCTCCTGACGATCGATCTCAGCGGCTTGGAGACCGCCTATCCCTACGGTCTGATCCTGCCGCAGGACCGCACCGAAGCGATCCTGCGCGATCGGCTCGCCGAGCTCGGCGGAGCCGTGAGCTGGCGCCATGCGGTCGTCGGGCTCGTGCGGACCGATGCCGGTGCGACGGTCGGCGTGCGGAGCGACGACGGTGCCGTCCGCGAGGTGCGGGCCCGCTTCGTGATCGGTACGGACGGGTTCCACAGCACCGTGCGGGATGCGGCCGATATCCCATTCGCTCACGGCACTTACGCGCAGTCCTTCATTCTCGGTGACGTCGAGGGGCACTGGCCGCTGCCGCCCGACGTGATCCAGCTCTATCTCGACGCGGCCGGCCTGATGGTGGCGGCGCCCTTCGGCCCGGGCCATCTGCGGATCGTCGCGACCTGCGACGAGGCACTCGAGCACCCGTCCCTCGACGCCCTCAATGCCGTCGCCGCCGCGCGGGGTCCGAAAGGCGCACGGTTCGAGCGGCTGATCTGGTCGTCGCGCTTCCGGGTGCATCACGGCGTGGCCGCGCGCTATCGCGACGGGCCGTTCCTGCTCGCGGGTGACGCCGCCCATGTCCACAGCCCGGCCGGCGGCCAGGGTATGAACACCGGCATCCAGGATGCCCTGAGGCTCGCGGAACTGCTGGCCGAGACGATCCGCGACGGCCGGCCCGACGCCCTCGACGCCTACGAGCGCGAACGCCGTCCGGTCGCCGAAGGCGTGGTGCGGATGACCGACCGGATGACCCGCATCGCTTCCCTGACCGGACCGCTGAGTGCCGGCCTGCGCAACCTCGCCTTGCGGGCCGTCGGGATGAGTCCCGGCATCCGCCGCACGATCGCCCGGCAACTCGCCGAGCTGAACGTCTAATCCTTGCCGAGCATGTTGCGGCCGATCGCAAACACCCGACCGTCGCCGAGCAGGTGCGCGGTGAAACCCTTGGGAAACAGCGGCTCGAAGACCGCGGCGCGGACGTTCAGTCCTCCGGTGAAGGCCCCGAAGGCCGGCATGACGAGCCGGCGCTCATCGGTCACGAAGCAGCGTCGGCGCACGCTGCGGCCCCGCATCGTGACCTTTCCGCAGGGATGGAGATGGCCGGCGATCTCGCCTTCCGCAGCGCTCACCGAGGGCTCGTGCCGGAGCGTCAGGCCGCCGACCGCCAGCGCCGCCGCATAGCGCCCACCGACGCCCTCGCTGACAGCCGCGTCGTGGTTTCCGGCGATCCAGATCCAGTCGCGGCCCTCCTGAAGGGCGGCGACCATGGCGCGGTCGCCCGGCTCCAGCCGCTCCGGCCCGCGGGCGTCGTGGAAGGAATCGCCGAGCGCCACAACGCAGGCGGGGTCGAGACGGCAGACCACCTCGTGCAGGCAGGCCAGGGTCTCGCGGGTGTCGTAGGGCGGCAGGAACTGGCCCGAGCGGACGGCGAAGGACGACCCTTTCTCCAAGTGGAGATCGGAGACGACGAGGGTGCGATGCGCCTCCAGCCAGAGAGCCCCCGTGCGGTCGAAGGTCAGAATTTCTCCGGCGAGCATCAGGCCGGCGGCTTTGGTGGTCTTTTCGAGTCTCAGGCCGAGCGCCAAAATCGTTTCCTCGTTGAGCGGAAGGGACGCCTCGGTCACGCCAGGGCCTCTCCGAGAAGCTCCGCCTCGGCCTCGGCCAGAATCTCGTCGGCCCCCTCCCCGTAGACCCGCTCGCGCCCGATCTCGAGCATGACGGACACGGAGAGCGGCGAGACGCGGTCGAGTGCCTTGTGGGTGATTCGCCCCTTGATGCGCCTCAGCATCATGCCGAGGCGGGCCACGTCGAGGAGTCCGGTTGCCGCATCCTGCCGCGCGGCCTGCAGCAGGAGGTGGTCCGGCTGGTGTTTGCGCAGCACGTCGTAGATCAGGTCGGTCGAAATCGTGACCTGCCGGCCGGTTTTTTTCTGGCCCGGATAGCGGCGCTCGATCAGGCCCGCGATCACCGCGCACTGGCGAAACGTGCGCTTCATCATCGCGGATTCGTCGAGCCAGGCCTCCAGGTCGTCGCCGAGCATGTCCTCGTCGAAGAGGGCTTGGGTGAAACCGGGGGCCATGGCGATGCGCTCGCCGACGTCGCGGCTCGTCCAGATCGCGATGCCGTAATCGTTGGCGGCGAAGCCCAGCGGGCGCAGGCCCGCCCGCTCCAGCCGCCGCGTCAGCAGCATGCCGAGGGTCTGGTGGGCGAGCCGGCCCTCGAACGGGAAGGCGGTGAGGTAGAAGCGGTTACCCCGCGGAAACGTCTCGACCAGCAGATCCTTTTCGCCCGGCAGGATGGAGTGCTTGCGCTGCTGCAACAGGTATTTCGCGAGCTGCGGCGGCAGCCGGTCCCATTCGAACGGATCGGCGATGATTGCCCGGACCCGCGCGGCCAGGAAGGTCGAGAGCGGAAATTTCGAGCCCGCATAGGAGGGGATCGCCGGATCCTCCGCACCCTTCGCGCGAGTGACGAGGCATTCGTCTTCCGAGAGCCCTTCGAAGCGCAGGATTTCCCCGGCGAACAGGAACGTGTCGCCCACCGTCAGCGTCTCGCCGAACTCTTCTTCGATCTCGCCGAGCACGCGGCCCGATTTCGGCACCACCGTTCCGGGCTTGCCGCGCAGGTGCCGGGTGAGCCGCACCTTGACGCGCGCCGCCTCGACGATGGTGCCGACATTCATGCGGTATTGCTGGGCGATGCGCGCGTCGCGCACCCGCCACAACCCGTCGGGACCCCGAAGAATCTTGGCGAAGCGCTCATAGGCACGCAGCGCGTAGCCGCCGGTGGCGACGTAATCGACCACCATCTCGAACATCTCCCAGGTCAGCCATTGGTAGGGCGCGGCGGAGACGATTTCGTCGAAGAGGTCGTTCGCGTCGAAGGCGTCGGCGCAGGCCATGCCGAGGACGTGCTGGGCGAGCACGTCGAGGCCGCCGAGCCGCACGTCCGGCGTGTCCTGCGCGGCCTCCTCGACGGCGTCGAGGGCGGCGCGGCATTCGAGCATCTCGAAGCGGTTGCCCGGCACGAGATAGGCCTTGGACGGCTCGTCCATGCGGTGGTTGGCGCGGCCGATCCGCTGCATGATCCGGCTCGCGCCCTTCGGCGCGCCGATATTCACGACGAGGTCGACGTCGCCCCAGTCGATGCCGAGATCGAGGGTCGCGGTGCAGACGATCGCCCGCAGCTGCCCCGCCGCCATCGCCGCCTCGACCCGACGGCGCTGCGCCGCATCGAGCGAGCCGTGGTGGATCGCGATCGACAACGTGTCGTCGTTGAGCCGCCACAGCTCCTGGAAAGTATACTCGGCCTGCAGCCGCGTGTTGACGAAGACCAGCACCGTGCGGTGCGCGCGGATCAGCTCGTAGATCGCCGGCATCGACTGCCAGGCGGTGTGGCCGGCGAGCGGCAGGGTCAGGCCCGTGTCGAGCATGTGCAGGTCGGCCTTGGCACCCCCCTGCACGACGATGAGGTCGGCCATGGACCCACCCGGCCCTCCCCCCTCTCCGGGGGAGGGTGGCCCTCGCGTCAGCGAGGTTCCGGAGAGGGGAGCGCCCTCTCCGGAACCGTCGCTCCCCTCTCCCGACCCGCTTCGCGGGCCACCCTCTCCGGCAGAGGGGAGAGAGATTGCTGCGGCGACCCCCTGCCCGACCAGATACCGCCGCAGCGCGTCCGGCTCGCGTACCGTCGCGGATAGTCCGATCGTGGTCGCGCCGGGGCTCAGCCGGCGCAGCCGCGCCAGCGCCAGCGAGAGCAGGTCGCCGCGCTTCGAGGTGACGAGGGCGTGCAACTCGTCGAGCACGATGTGCCGCAGCCCGCCGAACAGGTCCGCGGCTTGCGCGTGTGCCAGCAGCAGGGAGAGCTGTTCGGGGGTGGTCAGCAGGATGTCCGGCGGCCGTGCGACCTGCCGGGTGCGCTTGTGCGAGGGTGTGTCGCCTGTGCGGGTCTCGACCCGGATGTCCAGGCCCATCTCGGCGATCGGCGCATCGAGATTGCGTGCGATGTCGACGGCCAGCGCCTTCAGCGGCGAGACGTAGAGCGTGTGCAGCCGGGGCTTCTTGCGCGGTCCCGCCTCGGAGAGGCCGACGAGCGACGGCAGGAAGCCCGCGAGCGTCTTGCCGGCCCCGGTGGGGGCGACGAGCAGGGCCGAGCGGCCGGCCCGCGCAGTGCCCAGGAGGTCGAGCTGATGCGCGCGGGGCTGCCAGCCCCGGCCCGCGAACCACGCCGCGAAGGCGGCGGGCAGCGGGCCGGCGGCCTCGCGCCGTGGCGTCCCGGAAGTCGTTGGCGACGTGGACGAACTCGGCATGCTCTCCGGCCATGGGCATGCGGTGCAGGCCGATCGGCCTGAGCAGACCCGCGTTGGCAGGCCAACGCTTCGTCCGCTCGGCCTTTCGTGTTCGACGCAGGGTTTGGTGGGAAAACCGCAGGGTCCCTTCCCGAACCCCGCCAACGCTATCAGATCTTCCGGACTTCCGTCAGGAACACCGAGACCGCACCCACGATATCGTTCATCTGCCGCTCGAGCCGATCGATGGCCGACAGCGACGTTTCCGCCGATTGCGAGGATTGGACCGCCGAGGCCGCGACGGCTGCGATACTGCTGCCCACCGACTCTGTCAGGCTGGCGGCCACCCGTGCGCTCTGCCCGATCTCCCCCGCGGCAGCGGCCTGCTCTTCCGCCGTGCTCGCGACTGCGATCGCGGTCTGGTTGATCCCGTCGATGACGGTGCCGATCCGGTCCATCACTGTCGAGGTCTGGTTCGTCGCATCCTGGATCAGGCCGATCTGATGCGCGATGTCGTCGGTGGCCTTGGCGGTCTGGCCGGCCAGCACCTTGACCTCGGAGGCGACGACCGCGAAGCCCCGCCCCGCCTCGCCGGCCCGCGCCGCCTCGATGGTGGCGTTGAGCGCGAGGAGGTTGGTCTGCGCGGCGATCTTGCTGATGATGCCGACGACGTCGCCGATGGTCTTCGATGCGGTCGAAAGGGCCGTGACCCGCTCGCGTGCCCGCCGTGCCTCGTCGACGGCCTCGCTGGTGGCGCGGTTGCTGGCGCTCATCTGCCGTTTGATCTCGGCGTTCGAGGCGTTCAGCTCCTCCACGGCGGCGGCAACCGACTGCACCGTCGAAACGGTGTCGGTGGCGCCGACGGTCGCCGCAGAGGCCGAACCCGCCGTCTGGCGCGTCGTGTCGAGGACCGCGTCGGCCGCGCTGCGCAGGGAACTGGTGGCCTGCTCGGCCTCTGCGACGGCCGCAGTCATCACGGCATCGAAACGCCCGATGGCGTCCGCCAGCGAGGTGACGTCGGCCCATGTCAGCAAGGCCGCGAGATACTCGCCCGATGTGGAGCGGACCGCCGTGACGTGCAGATCGAGGGTCTTCGGACCGAGCCGTATCTTCGTACGCCAGGGCAGACGGTCGGGGTTGCCGACGATCGCGCGTTGATGAGCCGGATTCTTGTGAAACACGTCCATGGACGACCCGACCATCGCCATCGGATCGACGGAAGCGGGCAGATGCTCGCGCAATCCCTGGAGCGTGTGAACGCTGTGGCGGTTCGCGTAGGTGATCTCGGCGGTGACCGGATCGAGCAACAGGACGTTGACGGGCAGAAAGTCCATCACGGCTGTGTAGTCTATCGCGCGCGCTGCGGCCGGCGAGGTCGAACGAGGCTTTGTCTGAAGAATTCGCGAGAGCGCCATGGTTGAACCTTTCGTAAAGCTCACGGCGTTTATGCGAAAACTATGGTTACGAATTTATTAATAGTCTTCGTCAGACTAGATTTTATTTTTTACTAAACTCATGATTTCATTGAGTTTGGAGCGGTTGTGGCGAAGCTCTGCCGGGCTCGGCGACGGCGCCTGCCTCGTTCGTAACGCCCGTCACGCCAGCGCCATCAAGAACCGTTCGCTCAGCTCCTGCGCCCGCTCGGTGAGCGGACCGGGATGGCGGATGAAGACGTGGCAGCCGCCGGGGTAGATCGCGGTGTGGCCGCCATTGCCCGCCGCGGCCCAGCGGGCGGACATGTAGAGCGTGTCGTCGAGGAGTGGGTCGCAGGTGCCGACCGAGAACAGCGCCGGCGGCAGGCCCTTGAGGTCCGCATAGAGCGGCGAGATTTCGGGCTGGCGGCGGTCGACCGCGCCGCCGCAGAAGCCGTCGGCGAAGGTTTTCAGGTCGCGGGTGTTGTTGACGAGGCGCTCCTCGCCCCAGGCGCGCACGCTCGGCGTCAGGCCGAGATCGAAGAACCCGCAATTCAGGTTGGCGCCGCGGAAGGCGCGGGGCTGATCGTGGTGGTCGCGCAGGCGCAGCAGCGTCGAGACGGCGAGATGGGCCCCGACCGACTCGCCGCCGATCGTCAGCGCGGTGACGTTCAGCGTCGCTTTGCCGGGGCCGGCGAGCCAGAGGGCGGCGGCCTCGCAATCCTCCAGGGCGGCCGGATAGGGATGCTCGGGCGCGAGCCGGTAGCCCACCGAGAGGCAGACGAAGCCGCAGGTGTCGGCGATGCGCTCCAACCAGGGATCCTGTTCGTCGGAGGCGCCGAAGACCCAGCCCCCGCTGTGCAGATGGAGATAGGCGCCGCGCGGCTTGCCGGCCGCCTTGCCCTGCGGGCGGATGACCCGCAGGTCGATGGGGCCGCCCGGCCCGTCGATGGTGATGGTCTCGGCGCGCGAGGAGCGCGGCAGCAGCGGAAACGCCTTCGAGCCCTTCGCCCGGAGCGCCCGCGCCTCGGCGACCGGCATCGACCACGGATCGGGCTGCGCGGCCTGATCCTTGCGGATCTCGTCGTTGATCCGCTTGGTCTCCGGGTCGATCGACGCCGGGTCGAACAGGGCGTGATCGATCATGGACTTTCCCCGGTCGAGACTGGCGCGCGGGCCGCGCGTCTCGATCGCATCAGATTGGACCCGCCCGATCCGGGTTGCATCTCGTACGGGTCCGCGAAAAGTCGTAACGCTCTGTCCTGCGCGCGGTTTCCCGGCGCTGTGTCGTGCGCGCCACGCTCATCGCGACCCCGCGCCCGCGATCCGGCGCCGTTGTGAATTGCGGCCGGGCGCATACCTCTTCGCTGTCGGGGCACGAGACGGGACACGAGGCATGATCGGCGATCAGGATCGACGGAGCCGGGCCACGCCCTACCAGGATCTGCCCGAGGTCGGCGACCCGCGCGCCTACGGGCAGCAACGCTCCGGCCTGCGTCGCTTCCTCGGCGGCTCGCCGCTGGCCGTCTTCGTGAAGCTGCTGTTCCTCTCGGTCCTCGTCGGCGCGGCGATGGCCATGCTCGGCCTCACCCCGGGCCTGCTGTTCTGGCGCCTCTACGACGCCGGCCGCGCGCTGATCGATCTCGGCCTCGAGACCTTCCACGATTTCGGCCGCTGGATCCTGGCCGGCGCCGTCGTGGTGGTGCCGCTCTGGCTGCTCTCGCGCTTTCTCGCGATGGGGAAGTGATCCTTGTCGTCGGTCCATGAAGCCGGCTCCTCACGGGCGGGCCGCCGCACGAGCGTCCGTGCGCCGCCGCTCGCCGACGGGCCGATCGCGGTCGAGTCGGCACGATTTTGCACCCCGGCCGGTGCGGTTGTGCCGCCCGAAAAGAATGATCCGAAGCCGTCGAAGCGAGGCTTGCAACGCCCCGCGGAATGGTGTTTAGAGAGCGCCGTTCGGGTCCGGCGGTCAGCCGCGGACCTGCTGCGAGCGGGTGTAGCTCAGGGGTAGAGCACAACCTTGCCAAGGTTGGGGTCGAGGGTTCGAATCCCTTCGCCCGCTCCAGTTTATCTTATGGGACGAACGACTTAGAGGCTGCCTTCGGGTGGCCTTTTTAGTTTCCAGGGATGTGCCGGAACCACTACGGAACCAGTCGGCGTCTAAAGCTGTCTATCGCACGGCGACGGCGTGTCGCACCGCTCTTCATTCCTGAAACGCAGGATTACGGCATGCCGATCAAAGCGCTCAACGACCGCAAGAAGCTGTCGAGCGATTTCAACGAGGCCAATGATGCCTTCATCGACGAGGTGCTCGGCGCGCTCCAGGCGGGCCGGATTCCCGTCGATCTCGCCCGGGCCTATCTCGCGCATCCGGTGGCGATGATGCACTCGGAGGGCGCACAGGCGGTCGCCGGCTATTTCGACCGGATGCTGGCGCAGCGCCCGAACATCGACTGGACGCCGGGGGAGTAGGCGGCCTGGTCTACCGAAGGCCATCTGTAGCGATTGCAGGGCGCTCTGGCCTCACGGCGCGGCGGTTGTCGGACACGTTTACTCAGCGGCCGAAGAAATGAAGCGTAGGAAGGCTTTTCCTGCAGGCTTCAGGGTTGAGGCCGACTTTGAACCCTGAGCAACAGTGACCGCAAAGGTTTCTGCCGTCATTCCTGCGTTTTCTAAGTCGTCAAGGACGCGGTCCAGAGCCTCCTGCGAGGCGATCCCCGGCACGAGCTTTTTTCCTATCAAACCCTTGATCGGCCCTTGAAGTGTGGCGTTCGCTCCAGCCAACGAAGCCAAGCGTGAAGGGTCATCAAATATTCGTAGAACTTCTATGTGTAGCGCGCTAAATGTTTCCACATAGCCCATGAAAGCGCCGCGCAATACCTCGTCTAATTTGAGACCGGCGGCGATATTTAATACTACATTACAGAGCGCGTCGCGTTGAGTCTCTGAGGATGATCGCATCGCAGCTTGTGTTGCCGCAAAAACCGCTGCAACAAAATCCTCATTATTTTCGAGGCTATTCGGATCGAAGTTTTCGAATTTTGCTTCTAAACGAGCAAGCCCTTCGGCGATCCTCGTGTGAAAGTCGGCCCTCTTTCGCTCAAGAGGCCCACGTACGTAACGGTCCAGCATCCTTTCCTTGAGGTAGCCTACTACTGGCAGGCCATCACCAATTATCTCAACGACCGTTGCGGCGCCGTCTGCAAAAGCCGGCGCCTCGCTTTCCGCGGGATACTTCGGGATCGGCTTAGGCTTCTGATCGGACATTCGACGACTATGCTGCCAACTTCGCCTTCTTAAAAGCCCCCGCCCCCCGCCGCCGCAACTCGGCCAGCGTATATTCGGCGCCGGTGCGGTCCACAAACCGATCGATGGCGAGCCCAGCCTCACGGAACAGCTTGCCCTTCGTCGCGGCCAAATGTCGTCCTGTGGGGCGGGGGCATCCGTGCTTGAGGCAAGCCCAAATCCGCAAAACCGAGGGTGTCTGTGGGAATCCGGCTCGACCCGACGGCGGTTTAACTATAATCGCGTCTCTAAATTGACTCGATCTCACGCGCACAAACTGAGCAAGGGCGAATCATATCACTAACCGCCCAGATTTATGGGGCGGCGGCTATGACGAATTCGCTATATTTTGGCGACAACCTCCACGTTTTGCGAAAGTATGTGCAAGACGAGACAGTCGATCTTATCTATCTCGATCCCCCCTTTAATTCGAATGCCGATTATAGCGTTCTCTTCACTGCCAAGAGCGCTCGGGGACATCGAGCACAGATCCAAGCTTTTGAGGATTTTTGGCGCTGGGGTGATGAAGCTGAGGAGGCCCTGGACGAGATAAGAGCGCGCGGCGGTTCATGTGCGGCAATCGTACGAGCACTGAGGGAGGCTCTCGGGCCGACTGATATGATGGCCTATATCGTGATGATGGCTGTGCGGTTGATTGAAATGCATCGTGTTTTACGCGCGACAGGCTCGCTGTACCTGCACTGTGATCCAACAGCTAGTCATTACCTAAAACTTATACTTGATTCAATATTTGGAAAACACAACTATATTAATGAAATAAGTTGGCGGCGGACAACAGCAAAAGCTGATTATCAGCAAGGAGCCAAACATTTTCCCCGAACAAGGGATATAATTTATAGATATTGCAAAGATTCTTCATCGGAATACATATACAATCAGACTTTCCGTCCATACGATGCCTCTTATATTGCCAGCAAATATCGACATCGCGATTTAGACGGCAGGCTGTATAGGTTAGATAATCTTACAGGACCTGGCGGAGCATCAAAGGGTAACGCCTTTTACTCAGTCATGGGAGTGGAGCGTCACTGGCGATATAGTAGAGATAAAATGCAATCATTGATTGAAGATGGGCGTATTATTCAAACCAGGCCGGGTACTGTGCCCCAATACAAGCGCTATCTAGATGAAATGCCGGGTGTTCCTGTGAGTGATGACTGGGATGACATCCGGCCCGTCAATTCTCAGGCTCATGAACGGTTGGGCTATCCAACACAGAAGCCCGTTGCTCTTCTGGAGCGCATAATCGAGACTTCGTCTAATCCCGGGGACGTTGTGTTAGACCCCTTCTGCGGCTGCGGCACGGCTGTTCACGCCGCGCAGAAGCTTCAACGAAAATGGATCGGCGTAGACATCACTCATCTAGCAATCCACGTGATCGCAGACCGACTGTCGCGATGGATGCCCCTGGCGCGCTTCAAGATTTATGGGCAGCCGCGCGACGTTGCCGGTGCTCAAGCTTTGGCTGACCTCGACAAGTATCAGTTTCAGTGGTGGGCGACCTGGCTCGCTGGTGGTCAACCGCACGGTGGCGGAAAAAAGGGTGCCGACGGAGGGATCGACGGTACGCTGGAATTCGCAACGGGCCGAGGCGAGCAGAACTGGGGTGTGGTTTCTGTGAAAGGCGGGAAGAACGTCGGAGTCGATATGGTTCGACAACTCGACGCCGTGATCAGAAATGAAGGCGCAGCCATGGGCGTTCTTGTCACCATGGCTGAGCCGACGAGAGAGATGGAACGCTGGGCGGTCACAGCCGGCCATGTCGTCCTAGGCAACGTTCGCTACCGTCGGATCCAGATCAGGACGATTGAGCAGCTACTGGCCGGCCAGGCGATCGACGCTCCGCATCTCTTGACCACGGTCCAAGAAGCGCCTGCGAAATCGACACGCGGGGCCGGCAACAAGGTTGCGCTTTCGCCAGCCGATGCCCTCGCCCAGCGTAATATGCTTTTGGCCATCACGGGTGGCAAAGCAGCGGGGCGCCAGGGAGCGCTTGACCTCGATGAGCCTGCCTTGGTTTCTCCGCGGGCCCTTGATGCCGTGAAGTTAAGCAGAACTCGGCGCAGCGCCTGAGGGCCCCCTATTACTAGGCCGGTGCTTTGACAGCTAAAGTCTCAGCGATTTGCCTAGCTACCCAGTCGGCCTCGGCGGCCTGGGTTGGCATCTTCGATACGTGGATCTGCAATTCCCGGCTCGCAAGAATCGTCTGTCGCTGCACTTTTACGTCGCGCATGCTCTGCCCTTTAGCGTCCGGTCGCCGCGCGAAAAACCGGCGGTCGGCCTCCGTTACCGCCTCGAAGTCATCGCAGGCGACGGACGGAGGCGCTGAATTGGCCGCCCGTTGGCGGCGTCGTTGTCTCGGCATAGCTCGTCCCGAAGGTCTGCGTACGGCGCGCTTGGCCTCCGACGCTGCGGTCCATAGGGTCCAGTGCCCGTCACACGAAAGGGCCGCCGTCATGGCTGATTATACGTGCGAAGAATGCGGTACGCCGCACGATGCAGATTACGACAAGCAACCTTACGGCTTCGAAAAGCACGACGTGGATTGTCTCAAATGCGGCAATCGAATGGGTACTGACAGTGTCTTTGGTATGAGCCTGCGCATCCATCGCGAAGGCAAAAAGCCGAGAGAATGGGTTCGGTTGGTGCCGCGCTAATCTAGAGTTTATATGCAGATACTAGGCTTGGCCATCGCTCGTTCGTTCCGGGTGATGGTGGCCCTGAAGGCGGCAGCGGCTGGCGAGCCCGGATCGACGCTGGCGAGTGCGGCGCGCAGCCGTTCAATTGCGGCGCGCGGGTCCGCATCCGCCCGGCATGGTGCCTCCGGTTGTCACGGTCGGGTCGCTGCGATCGGCGCGAGGGTCACGGGCGAGCTCGCCGTTCGCCGTGCCGCCGAACCAGTACTGCCGTCCCGCAGTCGTAGGACTGACGACAGGGCTGGGATCGAGTAGGGTGCGCTGTCGGCGAGCCCTTGATCTGATTTGAGATGCGCCGCTATGCAGGGAGAACGGCATGTCCGTTGAGCAGAACTTTCGCGAGCTTGAGTCCAATATTCAGAGATACATTACAACTGAGAGTGCAGATCATGAGAAAAAGGCGCTGCTGGCGTGTCTGGTCGCAATAGCAAAGGATATGGCAGAGCGCGCCAACAAAGAGCGCGAAGAAAAGCTCACGAAGCCCTAAGTCAGCCCCTCACCCCGCACCCGCCAGCCGCCGGGCCGGAGCAGTGAGTTTTAGCTAATCCCGCCCGCCCTTGCCGGCGTCGGGGCTGCTCTTGCCCGTGGAGCCGGGGCCGTTTGAGCCGATCGACGAGACCTTCCCCGAGAGCTGCATGATCTGCTGCTTGATCCCATCGAAGGTGGCGGTGAACAGCGGCGACGGTGCGATCGTGAAGCTGCCGGTGAGCGTCGCCTGTCCGGTCACATCTCCGGAGACCGAGACGGGCACCGGGCTTTCCACCTTCGCCGTCACCGGACCTGAAGGACCAGCACCGGGGCGGCCGGCATTCGGGCCGAGCACGTCGTGGATGGATTCGATCTCTCTCGGCATGCTGGCCGGGCGCTGCGGCGGTAGCGGAACCACCCTCGGCTTGGCCCGCCGGGTCAGGTCGATCGGATAGGCCTGCTGGAAGCTCGTGACACCGGGGCCGACCTCGCCCGGCACGCCCTGGATCGGCGCCAGCGGATTCACGCCCATCATCAGCGGCTTCTTCTCGGCCAGGGCCGGATCCGCCTTGGCTTTCTCGACGGCGCCCTGCCGGCGACGCGCCCGGTCGACGTCGCGCTGGCGCAACTGCATGGTCTTCTCGATCGCCGCCGGGGACTGGCCTTCCTTCTCCAGCTTCTCCCGGAAGCGCTTGTTGTCCGCCTCCAGCTCGGCGACGCGGCCGGTCTCCTGCTTGCCACGCTCGTCGAGCCAGGCCTTCTGGTTCTCCTTCATGTGCTCGGAGGCGTCGCCGGCCGCCTGGCTGATCGCACCGGAGAGACCGCCCTCGGCATAGGCCTTGTTGATCCGCTCCTACGCGATGGCGATGCTCTCGAATTCCTTGCCGGCGCCCCCGAGCCCGGAGCTGATCCCACCTGCATCGGCCAGCCGTGATAGGGCCTGCGTGAAGCGGGCGGTGGAGTTTGAGAGCCGGTCGAGGGAGGCCTGCGCATCCTTCGTCACCTGGACGAGGTCGCGCATCACCGTGCCGCCGGAGTTATCGCGCAGGGAGGCCGAGAGCTTCTGCCACTCGCCACGGTAGCTCATCAGGGCCTGGACGCCGCGCTTGAACTCCATGTCGTCGATCAGCTCGCCGAGCCGGGAGCGGTCGCCCTTCAGGCCCTTCTGGACGAGCTCTTCGAACACCTCGACGAGGTTTCTGCCCTCCTTGCGTGCCTTCTTGAACGCGGCCTCGGCGTCGATCCCGAGCGCCTTGAACCCCTTGATCGTCTTGTCCGACTCCATCTTGGCGAGGATGTTGTTCATCGACGCCACGGCTTCCTCGGCCGTGCCGGAGCCCTTGCGCATGGTCTGAAGCATGGCGACGAGATCGGAGAGGCCCTTCTCGCCCTTGAAGCCGATCGCGGATGCCGCCGGTCCAAGGCTCGGCAGGTAGCGGGCCATGTCCTTCAGCTCGAACTGCCCGGCCTTGCCGCCGGCCGCCATGATGTCGAACGCCTTCTGCATCTGCTTGCCGGCGATCTCGAAGTTCGTCCCGACCGAGTCCGCCGTCTTGGCGATGTCGTCGACCTCGGATCCGCTGGCCGCAGCCGTGCGGGCGACCGACGGCAGGAAGTCGAGGGATTCCTTCAGGCTGCGGCCCTGCGCGACCAGCGCCTCAAGGCCACCGGCGAGCTTGTCGACCGGCGTGGCGGTCTGCTGGGCCAGCTCGTGAACGCTGGAGCCGAGCCCGTCGATCTGCTCGCGCGTCGCGTCCGCAGTCTGGCCGATCATCGTCAGCCGACGATCGAAGGCGGCCGCCTTCCTGTACTGGTCCGCAGCCTCATAGGCGCCGATCGCACCTGCCAGCGGACCGAGCGAGCGCTCGCCGCGTTCCATGCGTCGTGTCGGTGTCGGGATCGGCCGAGGCCGGCTCGGCATGGCGGCTTCCAGGGCTTCCTGCCGCCGCTGCAGCTTCAGCGCCTTGGCCTCGGCAAAGCGCTCGCGGTCCCGCTGGGCCAGGGACTGCTTGCGGATCGCGGCCGTGGTCTGGTCGACGGAGGCCCGAAGTGCCCGCTCGTGCGCGACGAGGTTTTCGACCGGCACGCCGAAGCCGGCGAAGGCGCGGCGGGCATCAGCGACCGCGCTGGTCTGACGTTCAACGGCACTCGTGGCCTGGGCCACGGCACGCTGGGCCACACGGTTGCGGGCCGTCAGCTCAGCCACCGCCTTCACGTCCTTGACCTGCTTGGCAGTCGCCAGGGCCGAGCCGATGCGATCGGCCTCTGCGCGGGCGCCGGTGAGACCAAGCCGGGCCGACGAGAGCCGAGACTGCGCCGCGTTGATCCGGTCGAGCGCTTCGAGCTGGCGCTTTGTGCCGCTGAGGGACTTGTTCAGCCGGTCGACGTCGGCCGAGACCTTCGCGCCCTTGCCGACGTCGCGCAGCTTCTTGTTGACGCCGTCCAGGACTTTCGAGAGCCGATCCTCGCCGCTGATGACGGCTTTGGCTTCAATGACGCGACCGGCCATGCCGTTCTCCGCTTGCTCTAGTCACGCCGGTTCGACCAAGCGACCGCCCGAGAGTGCCAGTGATAGATTTCGCCGATCGTCAGATCGCTAAGGCCGCCGGGCTCCCAGCCGAGGACGAAGACGAGCTCGTCTGCGATGTCTACGAGTCCCCGCCCACCGGCCCTCCGGGCACGAAAAAATCCCGGATCACCTCTTTCGCCTTGATCGTATCGGCAGGGCCGACCTGGGACTCGACCAGCGAGTATTCCTTCGGCTCGACGAGGCAGACTTCGAGATAGTGGGCAAAGCTCTCGGGGTTGTCGGCGAAGAACACGACGCCGTCGGCCGAGCGGTGAACGGTGAAGGGCTCGCCGCCCACCTTCAAGATGTCCCGCCAGACCGGCGGCCGGAACACGAGCTGCGTGATGGGCGTGCCGTGGCCCTCGATCGGGGCGCTGAGGGTGATGGTGACGTTCTGAGGCATGGCGGCGGCTCCGGTCAGTTCAGGTGGATGCGGGACGGGACGAGGGATGGCTCCTCAAATCTGAGGAGACCGGCTTGGCGCTGGCTTCGGGCTCCAAAGTCGCCGAAAGCCGCGGATCATGTCGGAGCGCCAAGCGGTCGAAGGGGCTCGGCAGTGCCAGAGCGCGGTCGAGGAACTTGGCCTGGCGGGCCGTGGCTGATGCGATGGCTGCGGATCGGTCGAACATTCCTGGCCTCATGGTGCTGGTTGAAGGGTGCGGCCGTCCAAGCCTTGACCGGGGATGCCTCGGGGGCCGGAGACTCAGTTCCCGTTGTTCGGCGGGCCGCGGCGCCGTCGAGGAGTTCCCCCCGAAGATCAGCGAGCGCCGCGGGCGAGCTGCCGCGCCATGTTCGCCTGCATAGGCGAGAGCCCGGCGCCGGGGTCGTCGCGCGGAGTCATGCCGGAAGCGCGGAGTTGCTGGCGCATACTTGCTTGGCCGATCGCAGGGTTTGCGGGGTCCGGGCGCGGCTTGAGGCGCACGGTTTCCACCTGCTGCTCTTCGGCCTCGCCGCCCCCGCTGGTCGCATCGGCTTTTGCGGTTCGGGGTGCCCCCGGCAGGAACGTGTCGATCTGCGCGTTCAGATCATCACGCTTGGCGGCAGCGGCATCGAACCTGCGCTGCTCGTCATCCGTCATGGATCGGCCGCGCGCCGCTTGATAGATGTCCTCCACTTCGTTGCCGGCGGCTCGCTCAGCGGCGACAAGATCAACCAATTTCGCCATGACTCGTCTCCGTCTGTGTCAGTGAATGGACTGGGCGCAGTCCTTGAGGGCGATTGAGCCGACCCACGCGAATGCCGTTGCAACCGCCGTAGCGGTCGAAGGGGCTGCGTCGAGCAACATGCGCGCGTCGTCTTCGGTGAGGTCGGGACGGAGGATGGCGATGCAGAAGCCGACGTTGCCGCGGTCGCGATCCGACGCCATGCGCAGGATCGCGTGACCACGCTGCAGGCGCGGGGTCCGGATCTCGATGTGCTGGGCCTCGACGTGGATCATCCGGCGAGCCTGTCAGCGGCCATGATCTTGGAAGGCGTATGCTGCGCCCTTGTCTCGCGCGCGCTTGGCGTACGAGGCGCCGGATCCGGCTCACGCTTCGGGAACGGGACAACGGCTTCGCGCTCGGCCGGCGGCTCCGGGATCAGCTCGAAGCGCTCGACCACCGGCCTCGCGATGACGGGATCGGCCGGGCGTTCCCGCGACAGGTGGGCGAGGGCCGTATCCGGACTGCGCCACGTCTCGGATGTGACGTAATGCTCGGCGAGATGGTGCAGGCCCGGCAGATGGACGGCTTGTAGAAGGCTGTCGGCCGTCGAGGAGCGCGACGCCTCCCGGACCACGACCCGACGATACTGGCGCTGCGTGCATTCCCATTGCCCAGCAGTCGGCGAGCACTGGCCGCTAGCAGTCGACGGCAGCAGACCGCGGTGGAGTTCGCTGTTCCCCCGCGGGCGCACGTCCCGCTGTTTGTCGGCCGGCAGCGGCTCGGTTCGGCCATCCATGCACCACAGGGTGACGACCTCCGAACTGACGATCTCCTCCGGCTCCCACTGCGCGCCGCGGATCGCGTCTTCGACCGGCTCGATGCGCCCGAACTCCTGCTGAAGCGGGTTGGCCTGCAGGCGGGCCGTCTCGGCCTCCGCGAGGTCGCGCAACAGATTGCGGATCGCGCCGGCGTGGTGGCGATACTCGTCGGCGAACCGCGCCTTGATCGCATCAGCCTTGGCGACGGCGTCGCGGTGGACGGCCTCGCGCTCGGCCCGGCTCTCGGCTGCGCGGGCTTCGGCAAGCCGGTTTTCCAGGGCCTTCACCAGCGCCGCTGCGCGGTCGCGCTCGATCACTGCCGATGCCTTGCGGTCGAGTAGCTTGGCGAGCGCTGCCGCGGACTCGTCGAGCAGGCCGCTCTCATAGGCGCGTTCAGCGGCGTCGTGCTCGCGGTTGGCGCTGGCCACCTGTTCGCGGGCCTCGATCAACGCAGCCTCGACCTTCGAGACCGTGGTCTCCTTGGCGCGCGCAACACCGACGAGTGCGGCGAGGGTCGACGCCAACTTCGCAGTGGCTTTCATGGCAGATCCCTTTCTGATGTCCGTCATGCGTCACCGTCGGCGACGGCCGTCATCGCGTCGCGCAGGACGCGGTCGATCTCGTAGACGTCGTGTTTCGTCAGGTGCGGCAGCACGAGGGAGACGTCGCCGGGCACCGCGAGAAGCCGGCTGCGCAGCTTCACCATCTCGCCGGCCCAGCGGGAGCCGGCCTCGGTCGCGTCGAGCATGCTTCCGCGGATGGTCGCGTTCTTCAGCGCATGCCCATCGGCCTGCTCCTTCGCCAGACGGGCGCGCTCAGCCGTCAGATCCGGAGCACCCTCGCCGCGACCGGCAGCAACCTCGCGGAGGTGGCGGATGTAGTTCAGGGTCGACGCATCAAGGTCGAAACGGCCACGGCCGACCCGAACCACGATGCCCTTCTCGGCAAGCTGCGAGACCCGGCGCGACGACAGGTCGAAGGCCGCCGCGATGCGCTCCATGGTGACCGGCTCAGTCACGGCCGCCCCCAAAAGGAAACGGAAGCCCCAACAAAAAGTCTGCAGCGATCGGAGGGCCGGGGTGTCTCCCCCGCAACAGGTCGGACGGGGTTGCAGGACCCGCTGCGCCTGCCCGGGGCTCTGGCCATCCCCATCACGCTGCGATCCGTGCTGCGGCTGCGGGTGCAGGGGTGTGATCGTCGGGGCCGTCGAGCGGCGGCAGGTTCACCCCGTCCGCGACAAGCTGAGCGCGCAGGGCACGCCTCAGATACTCGCCGGCGCTCGTGCGCTGCTGGCGGGCTGCGCCGACGATGGCTCCGGTGAGACCGGGCTCAGCACGGAAGCGGACGATCTCCGGGAAGTTCTTGGCGCGACGATATGCCGACACGATCAATCTCCGGTGAAGGCGACGCACGTTGCCGTTGCGTGTCACTAGCATTGGATCAGTCCGGTCGAGCGAGCAATATTTCGCGTTATTGCTCGTGCGTGCTTGTCGTTGTTTGCCCGCGATTACGGCTTTGGGCCACCGCCGCGCTGATGACGCATGACGCTTGATGACGCGTCATTGCCAATAGGCGTCTTACGGGTGCGCGCACGCGTGTACGGGTAGAACGAGGATGACGTGTCATAATCCGTCATGCGTCATTCGATCCGTATGGCTCATCGAGGCGCAGGCGCAGACCCGAGAAGCCGCGGGCATGCATGGTCCGGCGCGGCATGAACCCCTTCCGCCGCATCGCCGGGCCGAACGCCTTCACCGTGCCCGGCGTGTCGCCGGCGGCCTTGGCGTAGGTGCTCCACGACTCGAACAGGTCGGTCGTTCGATCCCAGACGTTGGGCTCGCCAGTCCGCACATCGCACTTCTCAGCGAGCCATTGGGCCATCAGGTCCTGCTCGGAGAAATAGGCGTCGGTCGCGTCCACCACGCTCTCAGGCCTGACCAGACCGTTCTGCTGCCAGTCCAGCCCGCCTTCGATCATCCATCGCAGGATCGCCGGCCACTCGGCCTTCAGCTTGTCCTCAAGCTCGCGGTCCGGGCGCTCGGGCTTCCGGATAAAGGGGATGATGTTGAACCGGCGACGGGCGGCGTCGTCGACGTTCCGGAGCATCGGCTGATGGTTGCCGACGATCGTCAGCTTGAAGGTCGGCGTGAAGGTGAAGAAGTCTTGGCGCATGAACCGCGCGGTGACGGGGTCGCCGCCGGTGAGCGATTTGATCCGCGCCTCGGCCCAGGATCGATCCTCCTCGGTTTCCGAAGCGGTGACGAGCCGAGCTCCCCGAAGCATCGCCATGTCGGTCGGATGCTTATCGGCCTTGGACGCGGTGAACGTGTCCATCGCCGCGGTCTTGGCATAGGCGCTCAGGATCGCGGTGAGCACGTTCAGGAACACGCTCTTGCCGTTGCCGCCCGGCCCGTAGACGAACACCAGGGCATGTTCCCGGGTGAGCCCGGTCAGCGCGTAGCCACACCATTGGCGCAGGAACCGGATCAGGCCTGCATCACTGCCGGTGGCCTGATCCAGGAACGCGAGCCAGAGGGGGCATTCCGGTGTCGCGGCGGGCGCGACGGCCGTCAGTTTCGTGATGCGTTCCCCTCGGTTAGCCGCGCGCAGCTCGCCGGTCCTCAAGTCGACCGTCCCGCCGGGCGTCCCGAGCAACCAAGGATCCGGATCCCAAACCTCGGCTGTCACCGCGAAAATGGGATCGGCCCTGCAGAACCGTTCGACGCCGCTGGCAAAGCTGGTCTTGCTGGCGATGAACCGGGTCTTCGGATCTTCGTGTGCGCAGAGCTCCCGGGCCAACTCCCGCGCCCAGTGGAAGGCTACCTGCACCCGGTTGGGTATCCAGGCTGCACCGTCCCATCCGAACCACCCGCCGGTGTCGTGGCAGAACAGGAGCTTGCCCTCATGCCGCTCCGCAAAGGTGCGAGCCGCCCAATCCTCGGTGAGTAGGTCGCCGTTCCGCTTTGGTCTGTCCTGAGACTGACCGTCCTCTTGGAACGCTAACAGTCGATGGATGTCTTCAACGCCGGCTGCCATCGCGAGCCTCCCTGCGCCGCAGTTCCTTTCGCGCGATCGATCCGACCGTCTTCGTGACCTCCTCCGGCTTCAGCGGCGGACGGCACCGTGCCTGGTTCCAAGCCTGGACGAGTTCGTGAGCTACGCCGGGATCAACGTACCGGCGCAGTAGGTGACCGGTGAGCTGCGCCACGGAATGATTGCGGGCGCCGTCACCGACCCCTTCAATGACGAGACGCCGCCATTCCGATGTCTGACGGCCGCCGCCAGCTCGGTCTCGGGTGAGCGCCTGGACGAGCCACAGCGGCATCTCCGCCGGCACTACGTCGTCGGGGTGATGGTCCACCGACCACGCATACGACCGCCCCGAGGCGTGCAGGCTCGGCGGGGCGACGACGTACCCGCCTGCGCCGCGGATATCGAGACCGGGGGCGAGACCGCCTTTGTCGCCGGCGCTGTTCCGGATCTCGATGCCGGCGGGAGGCCGGAAGAAGATGTGCTGGCCTCCGCCACCGGTGAGCGCTCGCGTGGTCTCGGGCAGCGGACCGTGCTCGGCCTCCAGAGCGTCCAAGCTGGCGTCGCCGCCGTGTCGCGGGTCGACGTCGAGCACGACGGCCGGGCCAGTCGCCAAACCGATGTTCGCGAACGGCGCCGTGGTGAACCAGTGCCGGACGATGCCCTCGTTGCTGGTCGCGTTGGTAAGACCGCGCGGCGCGAGCTTCGCCATGGGATGCTTGCCTGCATCTTCGCAAGTCGGGTTGCCGCAGGTGCAGACGAGGCGGCCGGACGCACCTTCCCGTATCCCATGAAGCGGGAAGACCTTGGCCCCGCGCTTGATCAGGTAGAGGGCGGCGTCGAGGCGATCCGTCATGCCGCCCCCTTGGTCATCGCCCGAGCAAAATCACGCTCGATCTGCAGCCCACGGTCGGTCTGCTGGCGTTCGTAAACCTCGCGGCAGACGTCTTCAGGCTGATCGCAGTCGAGGTCGGGTAGGCCGCAGGCGAAGACCCGGAAGCGAACACCCGGCGCGAGCTGCCGCACGGCCACGTACCAGCGGAGCGTCGTCATCCGCGGCCGCCCCGTGAGGTGATGGATCTCGACCTCGGCTCGGGACGCCTGCCGAACTCGATGGTTGCGATCCGGCCGGCGCTCGAAGAACCGGGCATCCGCGGCGATCGTCAGCTCGTTCTCATGCGTGAGCCGCTGAAGCCGACGGCGGTCGGCGCGCGCCAGGGGCTGGGGGCTCATGCGTAGGCTCCCCGGAGAAAGGCACGCGCCGCCACACGACTGGCGACGATGCCAAGGACGGTGCCTTCCCGATCGATCACCGCAACACAGGTCGTGGCGGCGTTCGAGGATGAACGGACCGGATTGCGAGGCTGTGGGACCGACCGTCCGCTCTGAGCTTCAGGCATGCCCGTCCTCCGAGGTCGATCGCACCACCTTTCCCAGCCGGGCCACCGCCCATTCGTCGAGCAAATCGGTCGGGTAGAGCGGCACGCGGCCGTTCTTCTGGAACGGGGGGCCGCCGCCGAGACAGGCTAGCTTGGCGAGCGTCGCAATCGCCATCTCGATCCCGTAGCGGTCGAGCAGATAGCGGCTGGCTTCCCAGCGACGCAGCCGGGGCTTTCCGGCCTTCGGCGGGCAAGGCTCCGCCGGTCCCCTCGAAAGGGGCTGCTGCAGATCTGTCATCTTCGATGCTCCTGAGACGCCCGCGTGAGCCTACGACCTGAGGCCGGAGCGGGTCGGGCTGCTATTCGCCGTCGTCTTCCGCAGGCGCCGGCACTTCGGTTTCGTCGGTCACGTCGAGCACACGGAAGAGCGAGCGCGGCGCGAGCATGATGACGTTCGGTGCCGAAGCGACCACGCCCTCGCTATACGATTTTTGTTTCGTCAGCTTGCCGCCCCAGATCTCGCCGTCTTCCGTAAAATACAGAAATAGACGCCAATCTCGGTCGCCAGTATTGTATGCCTTGACGACTTCTTTGATACGGGTGCCGTTTTGAAGGCACGCGTTTACTGTTTTAAGTTGCGGTCCGGTCATTCCCAGCATTGTGAGGAAGCCATAGATCTGCGCCATCACAAGGTGATGTTCTTCGAAGATTTGCGCTGCTGTCCGACCTGAGCCACGGACGCCAGCGTCGGGGAACAGATCAGCCTGCGCCCACCCCCGGATCTGCCGGGCAATGTAGGCGGCAGACAGCGACGGCTTAGCCACCGACAGCCGTTCTGCCATCTGCCCGACCGTGAACGTCGTCATGCCTACTCTCCGCTATACGTAGAGCTACTATGGTGGCCTCTACGTCTTACGTCAAGCGGAATTCGGAGCGACTGGGCATAATAGGGGTGGGAACACTGGTCCCACCCCTGAGGGGCCACGCCCAAAAAGCGGACCCTCTTGTAGCGAGCGGCGGGGTCGCCGCTCACTCGGCCTCAAGGTCCCGATCCCCGCCCCGCATCCAGAAGACCTGAGAGCCCTGGTTCTCCAAGGCTGCCAGCGAAGGCTCGGCGTCGCCACCGTCTTCGCGGTCCGGATCGCCGTCGATGTCGTCCAGGGCGGCGACGAGCTGGTCAACGGCGTCAAGGGCGAGGGCCAGGGCGCCCTCGATGCGGGTTCGGGTATCTGGCGCAGGTGGCGGAGGCTGCCGCGGTCGGAAGGGTATGATGTCGGCCATGGCTCAGCCCGGGCGCTTGCGCGAGCGGATGCCGACCACCGTGCCGATTAGCTTCTCCTGAAGCAGGTCGACCGTGTAGGGGCCGTCGCTGGCGTAGAGGAGGCGGCTGCGCTTCTGTCGCAATTCCATCATGCCCGGACCTTGCGGTCGGTTGATCGGGTCGACCCACCAGCGCGGACCGATGCCGCCGATGTCGCGATAGTTCGTCTGCAGGATCGAGCAGGCGCCGCTGTTCCACTTCAGCAGAACGAGAGCGCCCTTCATCAGCTCGGTCTTGGTTATGTCGACGAGGGCGATGTCACCGGGACGAAGGACCGGCCAGTTCGTGGCATCCTCGACGACATGCTCCAGGCAGCCTTCCGGATTGTCCGATAGCAACGGCAGATCCGCAGGGGCCGGCCCGAACTCCTCCAGAACGTCGATCGGGACCGTGACGCCGTGGACACGATGCAGCTTCTCGATCTTCCGGCAATCGACGAAGCCTCGGCGCCCGTCGATCGGATCGAACAGCTCGATCATAGGGAACACTTCGCTACCCTCGCCGGCCTGCAGGAACGCCGGATCGAAGCTCTCGCCGATCTGCCAGATGCTAGGTCCCCTGCCGTTCACGAAGTAGGCGACGCAGAAATCCCGGCCGCGGGGTGGGATCGGCTCGACGAGCACGCTGGATCCCGGCGGCATCTTCACGCCGGCGCCGTTCTCATCGACGCGCAGGCCGTAGCTGTTCGGATGGACGCCCGGCGGCCGCAGCATGTAGCCGAGCTTGGGTCGCTGGGCCTTTGAGGTGTCGGCGTCTCGCTTGGTGAAACGCCCGGCGGCATCCCTGAGCAGGGTGGCTCGATGGCACAGGGATGCGCCCGTGTCGGGCTTGGGGGCAGTGAGCTGAGTGGTGCGCTTCGACATCTCGTCCTCCCCTCACAGACCGCGGGCGATGCCGTAGGCGAAGACGCCCCCGGCGATGATCAGGACGCCGGAGACAAGGTCTCCACCGAGGTCGAGGAAGCGCAGGGCTCGGACGTGGGGCGTGTCGGGCCGGACCGGAGCGATGGCCTCCCAGGGCTCGACGGTGCCGGGTACGTGCTCGTTAATGTCCAGCATGGGTGCAGGACGGGCGTAGACAGTTGCAGTGGTCCGGCGCTTGGCCGGCGAATGGGCGAGCGGGGGCATTGCCATAACCGGGATCTCCGGGGCTGAAGGGATCGGGATGTGTTTGAGGCTGCGCTTTCGCGCAGGCGTCAGGCGCCGGCTGCGTTGCTCCTGCATGCCGCGTCTGATACCATTCGTATTAATGCACGACTGCCTGGGTCGTCAATACCGAAAGTATCAAATGCCGATAACGACGCGTCAGGCTAAGGCGGCTCGCGCACTACTCGCGTGGTCCCAGGACGATCTGGCTAAGGCGTCTGGCGTCTCAATCCCGACGGTAAAGCGCCTGGAGGCAGACGACGGCCCGATTGGCGGCCGAGCAGACACTGGCGCAAAGCTGCAGGCCGCCCTTGAGGCTGCCGGCGTCATCTTCATCGAAGAGAATGGTGAGGGGCCGGGGGTAAGGCTGAAGAAGTAGGAACTGCCTCAAGCTTCAATGCTGCCTCGGCTATATTGTGTAAGTTACACACTGAGTCGAACAAGAAAAATCCTTGGCCAGCAGTGGCCGCACCAACCTAGTGGCCAGGATGTTTGAAGATCGATTGCAGGCGCTCGTGGAAGATTTGCGGAATCTTCCTGCCGAAACGACGTGGGTCGAGTTCAAGAAAAATAACTACACACATCAACTGATAGGAAAATCAATATCAGCTCTCGCAAACTCCGCACGTTTATCCGACAAAGAAGTTGCCTATCTCGTGTGGGGTATTCAGGATGAGACTCACGACATAATTGGAACTGATTTCGAGCCATCTAGAGAAGTCGTCAGTCGAGAGCCGCTGGAGATGTGGCTCGCCAAAATGATAGATCCGTGTCCACACTTCACATTCTACATTCTTGCAACAGACGCTGGCCGAGTAGTTCTTCTCGAAATTCCAGCCGCTAGTCATGCCCCCGTGACCTTTAACCGCCAGGCTTATATTCGTGTAGGAAGCGCCACAACTTTGCTATCTGATCATCGAGACAAAGAAAGTGCTCTTTGGTCAAAAATTCAGGCTTTTGCTTGGGAGAAAGGCATTGCTAAGCATTTTCAGTCTTCGGATGAAGTTCTCGATTTGCTTGACTTTAGATCTTATTTCGAGTTGACTAGGCAGCCTGTACCTGGTGATGCAGCTGGCATTTTGCAGAGACTTTCCGACGATCTGCTTACTTCACCTGATGTAGGGGGAAGATGGAAAATCACCAATCTTGGTGCAATTCTTTTTGCAACTGCGTTGGATAAGTTTGAGGGTATCGATCGCAAGGCCGTCCGCGTCATCGAATACGAAGGCAAGGACCGTATTCGCACGAAGCGTCGAAGCACCGGCAACCGAGGATATGCCTCAGGCTTCGAAGGCCTCATGCTCTACATCAACCGGTTACTGCCACTAAATGAGCATATTGGACAGGCGTTCCGCGAAGAGAGGCGCATCTACCCAGAGATTGCCGTGCGTGAACTTGTTGCTAACGCCGTGATCCATCAGGACATGACCATCCGGGGATCGAGTCCAATGATCGAGATTTTTGAGGATCGGATGGAGATCACAAACCCTGGTCCCAGTCTGAATGATCCTCAGCGCATCATCGATCTTCCGCCCCGGTCTCGGAACGAGAGCCTAGCTGCCCTCATGCGACGGATGAATATCTGCGAGGAACAAGGAACCGGTATCGACAAGGCCGTCAACGCGGCCGAGTTTTTTCAGCTGCCCCCACCGGATTTCCGAATTGAGGCAGACAATATGAAGGCCGTTCTGCTGGCGCCGCGCCAGTTCGGCGATATGACCCAGGTCGAGAGGGTTCGAGCGGCCTACCAGCATGCGTCGCTCAAGGTGCTCGCGAACTCCAAAATGACGAACAGCTCGTTGTGTCAGCGACTCGGAATTGCGAAGCAGAACGCGGCTCAGGCTTCGCGGATCATCAAAGATGCTCTGGCGGCAGGCTTGATCCGCCCTGCGGATCCGGATGCACCTCGGGCCGGATATGTCCCTCACTGGGCTTAGTTCTTGATCGTGTTTTGATCGGGATCCGATCCCAAACGCCAACCCCCTGTTCCTGAAGCCGTTTTGACGGTGTTAGTGCCGATTTTCCCCTTGATCGTGTTTTGATCCGAGGTGAAGGCTTTGGATACGTCCACAACATGCTGTGGTAGGATCGGCGGAAAGCGAGCTGCCCGTGTATGCCGTCAAGTGGCTGCGATGACCCCTGGGTCTGCGGCTGCCTCGGATGTGCATGACCTTGTCCCTGTATCTAGGCAGCCAGCCTCTCAGCAATCCTAGCAGACACCTTTTCCGCCGCAGCGACGAGCGCCGGATCCGGCATGTGTGCGTACCGCACGGTGACGCCGGAAAGCTTGTGGCCCAGCAAGCCCCCGATCATCAGTTCGGAGTATCCCATCTCAGCTGCGGTCGCTGCGAAGGTATGCCGCAGGACGTGAATGGTCACGCCTTCCAGGCCAGCACGCGCGCACATCCTGGCCAGCACCTTCGGCAGGCCTACGAAATGGTTCTTGCCTCTGTCGCCGGGGAACACCCACTCCGAGGCCTTGGGCTTAGGAAGTCCTTCGAAGGCGACCGTACCGATAGCGCGGAGCTGTCGACCGCCCTTGGTGTCTACGAACCGGATGCAGTTGCATCGCACGTCCAGGGATTTGCGAGGTAGAGATGCTGCTTCGACCCGACGGAGACCGGTGAGTAAAAGAAATTTCAGCGTGGCGATCCCCGTCGCCGTCTCGCCATCGTCTAGCGCGTCGCGCAAGGCTTGGCCGAATCGTGCGATCTCGGCAGGGTCCAGGAAGCGATCCTGCTTACCATCCGGCTTGCGCCACACTCCGCGGGCTGGGTTCGTCACGATGAACTTCTTCCGGATCGCGAACTCCATGATGGTGCCCAGCATGCCGATCGTTCGGGATGCCACGCCTGCGCCGCCAGTCGTGACACCTCCGTTTCCCATCCTGGGCTTGGCGGTCTTCCCGGCCTCGATGTCCGTTCGCATTTTTTCGACGTCGTCTGACGTGAGAGCCGGGATCTTACGGGCGCCAATGAGCGGCTTCACGTGGCATTCGATTCGGCTACGGTCCATCGCGAGTGTGGAGGCTTTGATCCGAACAGCAGCATCCGCGAGGTAGAGGTCACACAACTCGGTGACTGTCGGCGCGTGGCGGATTCGATTGCGGTCCGCAGATGGGTCCTCACCTTTGGCCGCCGCGCCCAATTTTTCGGCGGCCGTCTTCCTGGCCTCGTCGGGGGTGACGGTGCCGACACGAGCGAAAGCTAGCCTCCGCTGTCGTCCCTCGGCGGTTCGGTACTTGACGATGTAGCTTGCCACGCCGGAGGGCATGACGCGCACACCGAAGCCCTTGATCTCGGTGTCCCAGGTGAACACCTCACCGGCTGGATCGGGCTTCAACCCGTCCACGACGCGCTTTGTGATCTTCGGCAAGGCGCCCTCCCCTAATGAGGCGCCGGAACCATCGCGGAACCAAATGGGCGAAAATCGAGGTCAACCGGCGCAACCCGTAGAAAACTCGGGTTTCGGCATTCCACAAGGCCGCTCAAGGCTTTAGCAATCACGCGAAAGCCCGGGGAATGACGGGAAAAGGTCTGAGCCTAATCTTGCCAAGGTTGGGGTCGAGGGTTCGAATCCCTTCGCCCGCTCCAGTTTCTCTTCGGCGAGACGAACGATGAGGAGGTCGCCGCTGGGCGGCCTTTTTCGTTTCTGCCGTGTCGTGAACCACCCGGCACCGATTTCGTCTCCACGCAGAGGATCACGGCATGCCGATCAAGGCGCTCAACGACCGCAAGAAGCTGTCGAGCGATTTCAACGAGGCCAACGATGCCTTCATCGACGAGGTGCTGGGCGCGCTTCAGGCGGGCCGCATTCCCGTCGATCTCGCCCGGGCCTACCTCGCGCATCCCGTCGCGATGATGCATTCGGAAGGCGCACAGGCGGTCGCCGGCTATTTCGACCGGATGCTCGCGCAGCGGCCGAACATCGATTGGACGCCGGGGGAGTAGTCAGCCGGGATCGCCCCCGTTCGAGACCGCTTGCCGGCGTCGGGTGGTTGGCCTGCCGTCACGGCACGATCCGGTCCAGCACCCCCTTCAACGCCTCCGACACCGGCTGGCTGCCCTGGCGATCGTAGAGGTCGCGGAGCTGGCGGCCCATCTCGGCGAGGCTGAGGGAGCCCTTGATGATGAGGCGGTCGGCCTGATCGTCGAGGCTGGCCTTCTCCGCCGTGGTGATCTCCTTGGCCGTCAACACCACCACGGGGACATCGCCGTCGGGGCGGCCGCGCAGCGCCCGCAGGAAGGCGAAGCCGTCCATCACCGGCATCATCAGGTCGAGCAGGATCAGGCTCGGGCGCGCCTCGTCGAGGCGCTCCAGGGCAACCGAGCCGTTCTCGGCCTCGCGCACCTGCCAGCCCTCGCGGCTGAGGGTCCGCCGCAGGCGCTCGCGGGCGTCGGAATCGTCGTCGACGAGGAGCACGCTGCCGTCGCGGCCGGTGGGCCGGTAGCGCTCCATCGTCTCCTTGAGGGCGTTCCAGTTGATTGGCTTCACGAGATAGTCCGTGGCGCCGAGGACGTGGGCGAGGCTCATCTCGTTGACGACGCTGGTAATGATCACCGGCGTGTCGGCGATCTCCGGGTCGGTGCGGATGGCGTGGAGCACCGCCCAGCCGTCCATGCGCGGCATCTCGATGTCGAGCAGGATCGCGCGGGGCTTGAGAGCGCGGGCCAGCGTCAGCCCGGCGCGGCCATCGTTGGCGGTGCGCACGCGAAACCCCTCGCGTTCGAGGAAGCGCTGCAACAGGTCGCGCGCGGCCGGGTCGTCGTCGACCAGAAGCACCACGTCCTGCCGGACGCTGTCCTCGGCGGTGATCCGCCGCACCTGTTCGGTGACGCTCGCGGCCTGGGCGTCCTCCTCCTCGGCGGCCAGCGTCGCGGGCACGCGGATCGTGAAGGTCGCGCCCTGCCCAAAGATGCTCTCGACGCCGATATCGCCGCCCATGCGCTCACAAAAGGCGCGGGTGATGGCGAGGCCGAGGCCCGAGCCGCCGAACTGGCGCGTCGTCGATTCATCGGCCTGCGAAAATCGCTCGAACAGCCGGCCGGCCTGTTCCGGCGTCAGCCCGATGCCGGTGTCGATCACCGAAAAACGCAGCCAGTCGGCGCCGTCGACGGTGGTGCGCTCGGCCCGCAGGGTGATCTCGCCGTCCTGCGTAAATTTCGCGGCGTTGCCGATCAGGTTGATCAGCGCCTGGCGCAGCTTCAGCTGGTCCTGGTGCATCGCGCCGAGATCGGGGGCGAGGTCGAGGCTGAAGGCGTTGCGCTTCTTCGCCGTGAGGGACTGCGTCGCGGCGGTGACGTCCTCGATCAGGTCGGCGACGGCGAAGGTTTCGGCCGAGAGCGTCATGCGCCCGGCCTCGATCTTCGAGATGTCGAGCACGTCGTTGATCAGGCCGAGGAGATGGCGCGCCGAGGCTTCGATCTTACGCAGGTCCGGCAGCAGGCGGGCCTCGTCGATATCCTCGAGCTCCTCCGCCAGCATCTCGGAATAGCCGATCACGGCCGAGAGCGGCGTGCGCAACTCGTGGCTCATGTTGGCCAGAAACTGGCTCTTGGCGAGGTTGGCGGCCTCCGCCGCGGCGCGGGCGCGCTCCGACTCGGCCTCGGCTTCCTTGCGGGCGGTGATGTCGATGTTGATGCCGACCCATTCGCGGATGCTGCCATCCTCGGCGAGGACCGGCACGCCGCGCACCTCCGTGTCGCGCCATTCGCCGTCGTGGCGCAGCAGGCGGTAGTCGATCTCGTAGGGCTTGGCCGCCTCGACGCTGCGCGCCCAGACCTCGGCGGCCTGCGCCCGGTCGTCCGGGTGCACGGCGTCGACCCAGCCCCAGCCCTGATACGCTTCCTCGCTCTGGCCGGTATAGGCGGCCCAGCGCGGTTGCGGCGGCAGCAGCTCGCCCTCGGCGTTGGTGTTCCAGATGACCGCGGCCGAGGCGTCGATCAGGGCACGGAAGCGCTCTTCTGAATGGCGCAGGCGCTCCTCCGCTTCCCGGGTCTCGGTGATATCGGTGTTGGTGCCGTACCAGCGCCGGATGTTGCCCTCTGCGTCGCGCACGGGCACGGCGAGGGACAGGAACCAGCGGTAGCGCCCGTCCGCGGCACGCAGCGGAAAGGTGTCCTCCCACGGCTCGCCGCGCGCGATCGACTGCGCGAAGGTGTTCGCGGCGCGCTCCAGGTGATCGGGATGGTGGACCTTGCGCCAGCCCGAGCCCTGCATCGCTTCCGGCGTGGTGCCCGTGTAGTCGTACCAGCGCCGGTTGTACCAGATGAGGGCGCCATCGGCTTCCGCGATCCAGGCGAACTGCGGCATCGCGTCGGCGAGGTTGCGGAAGTCTGCCTCGCTCGGCGCGAAGGGGGCCGCCGGGTCGTTCGATCGCGCCGTCATGGACAGGTCCTTGTCTCCGCGAGCCCGATACTCACCGCCGCAGCCGGTTGCCGAGCACGAACCCGAACAGGCCGAGCAGCACGATGCCGAGCGCGCCTTCGATGCCGACGAGGAGGTTCGTCACCCGCCCGACCGGCTTCAGGCCGATCTCGGGCGGGTTGGCCGTCAGCATGTTGAGGGCGCTGTAACTCACGAGGTCGACCACATTGTAGGTCGGCCGGTGCTCCGGCCCTTCCAGCAGCAGGCCTCCCGTGAGCCAATAGCCCGCCGCGAACAGGCCGATGGTGAGGGCGAAGGCCCGCGCGATCCGCGAGAGGCTCTCGCCGTAATCGCAGAGCCACTCGACGAAGCGGTCGGCGAGCCAGCGGTAGCCGAAGCGCAGGAGCCCGCTTCCGTCGCGGCGCTTCCAGGCCGCACGGGCCTGCGCGCCGGCATGGCGCCGGCCCATGCGGCGCCCGCGCTTGTAGGCCCAGCTCGCGCCGTCATGGCTGCCGATGCTCTTGAGGTTGCGCTCGATCGCCAGATAACTCGACTGTGCCCCCTCGTACTCCCCTGCGATCTCTTCGCCGACCGCTCCGCCGAGCTGCTCGATCCGAAAGCGGGTGCCCTCCAGCCACGCCCCGGCGAAGCGGGCGTGGCGCAGCTTGCAGGTGGAGAGGTCGAGCCGCACCAGGGTCGTGTCCGAGAGATCGGCTTCGGAGAGGTCCGCGCCGTCGAGCTTGGACCCCGAAAAGTTGGCGCCGCGCAGCCGGGAGCCGACGAACCGGGTCTTCTTCAGGCTCGCGCCCTCGAAGTCGGCATGGGTGAGGTTCACGTCGCTGAAATCGGCCTCGTCGAGCCGGGCGCCACGAAACACGGTGTAGTCCGCGTCGGCCCCGGTCAGGTCGGCACCCCAGAGGTCGGCTTCGACGAAGCGGGCACCGTCGAGGAGCGCCCGGTGCAGCTTGGCGAAGCGCATGGTCGCGCCGCCGAAATCGGCGTCTTCCAGCATCGCGTCGCAGAAGCTCGCCTGCCCGGCCGCGATGCCCACGAAGCGTGCGCCGCTGAGATCGGCTCCCGACAGGTCGGCCTCTTCGAGGTTCACACCCTCGAACCGCGCCGAGCGCCCGAGCGCGCCCTTCAGCGAAGCCTCCTTGAGGGTCGCGCCCGACAGGTCGGTCGCTTCGAGATCGGCTTCCGCGAGGCTGGCGCCGGTGAGATCGAGGCCGCCGCCGGCCGTCGCCCACCAGCCCGGCGCGGCCGTGGCGGGGTCGAGCCGAGCCGCGAGTGCGTCCTTGCCGAGGGACAGCCGTGCCAGGGCCGGCGGCTCGGCGGGGCTGAAGGGTGCGCCGCCGAGGTCGCCGATCAGCGACAGAAACGCCGCGACGCGGTCTTCTCGGCCCTCCGGGGCGTCATCCTGTTGCACCGCCACACCCAACGCCATATCGCGACACGTCGCTCCCGTCCGTCTGCCACATGTCGCGCGAAGGTGCCGGATCGAACCGGGCCTGCCAACCGATACAGCCGCAACGCGATGGATGGCGAGCCCATTGCGACCGGAATGCCGTGGCGCGCGTTGGGCCGGTGCATGAGAAGGGGGACTGGACGGTGTCGGGCAAGATCTTGCTGGTGGAAGACCACGAGGAGATCTGGGATTTCCTGTCCCGGCGTCTGAGGCGCCGGGGCTACGAGGTGATCCTGTCTCACGACGGAGAGGCCGGGGTGCAGCAGGCGCGGGCCTCGCAGCCCGACGTGATCCTGCTCGACATGAACCTGCCGGTGCTGGACGGCTGGTCGGCGGCCCGCGCCCTCAAGGCCGCGGCGGATACGCGCGGCATCCCGATCATCGCCCTGACCGCGCACGCCATGTCCGGCGACCGCGACAAGGCGATCCAGGCCGGCTGCGACGACTACCACCCGAAGCCCATCGATTTTTCGAAGTTGCTCAGCCAGATCGCTGCTGCTGTCGGCACGTCCGCTTGAGCGCCGCGGGCGGGATGCCGGGAGGCAGGGCATTGCTCGGGCATATCTCTGCTCAGGGCCGCAACACCCTCCCCCGTCATTCCGGGGCTCGCCGCAGGCGAGAACCCGGAACCCACTCGATACGCTGCGGCCAGTCGTGGGTTTCACGCTTTGCGCGCCCTTCGGGTCCGGGTTCGGCTGCGCGACCCCGGAATGACGGCGTTAGGGTCGAAATCGATCAGGACAGGCCAGACAGGCTACCGGCATGACCGACGATCCCGTCACGACGCGCCTGCTGAGGCGGGCGCTTCCGACGATCATCATGCTGGCCTCGCTGCTGACCGTGGTGACGCTGGCGAGCGCGCTCTATCTCGGCCGCACCATCCTGGTGCCGATCGCGCTGGCGATCTTGCTCAGCTTCGTGCTGCTGCCGGCGGTGCGCGGCCTGCGGGCGTTGCGCGTGCCGCGGGCGCCGGCGGTGCTGATCGTCGTGCTGCTGACCTTCGGCCTCCTCGGCGCGGTCGGCTCGCTGATCGCGCGCGAGGCCGGGCAGCTCGCTGCCGACCTGCCGCGCTACTCGATGACGCTGCGCGAGAAGGTCACGGCGCTCCGTACCGCCACCGGCCAGGAGAACGGGCTGTCTGCTACCTTCTCGGGCCTGTTCGACATGGCCGACGACATCGGCAAGGCGCTTCAACCCGCCGCGACGACGGCCCCGGCAGATGCCGAGATCGGTTCGCTTCAGCGCCCGATGCAGGTGGAGATCCAGCCCGCCCGGACCAGCGTGGTCACCACGCTGACGAGCGTCGCCGGCGACATCCTGCATCCCCTGGCCACCACCGGCCTGATCCTGCTCTTCACCGTATTCATCCTGCTCCAACGCGAAGACCTGCGGAACCGGGCGATCCGCCTCGCCGGCTCGAGCGACCTGCGCCGCACCACCGCCGCCATCGACGACGCGACGGCGCGTCTCAGCCGGTTCTTCCTCGCCCAGCTCGCCCTCAACGTCGCCTTCGGCGTCGTGATCGGGATCGGGCTCTGGCTGATCGGCCTGCCGAGCCCGATCCTGTTCGGCGTCATCGCCGGCCTGCTGCGCTTCGTGCCGTATATCGGCGCGGCGATCGGGGCCGTGCTGCCGCTCGGCGTGGCGGTGGCGATCGATCCGGGCTGGTCGATGGTGATCGCGGTGGCGGTGCTGTTCGTCGTCGTCGAGCCGATCGCCGGCCATGTGCTCGAACCGCTGCTCTACGGTCACTCGACCGGGCTCTCGCCGATCGCCGTCATCATGGCGGCGACGATCTGGACCTTCCTGTGGGGGCCGATCGGGCTGGTGCTGGCGACGCCGCTCACCGTCTGCCTCGTCGTGCTCGGGCGGCACGTCGAACGGCTTTGGTTCCTCGACGTGCTCCTGGGCGACGGGCCGGCCCTGGACCCCCAGGAGACGTTCTACCAGCGCATGCTGGCGAGCGACCCGGCGGAGGCGATCGAGCAGGGCCGCCAGTTCCTGAAGGAGCGGGCGCTGATCACCTATTACGACGAGGTCGTGCTGGCCGGCCTGCGGCTGGCGGAGGCCGATCTCGCCCGCGGCAGCCTCGACCGCTCACGGCAGATGAAGCTCGGCGAGAGCTTCCGCACCGTCGTCGACCGCCTCGGCCAGCCGAAGCGCAGCTGGACCCGCAGCACCGTCGGCGCCGAGGCGGCCGCCACCCTTGCCTTGGTCGGACCCGACCCCAAGGCGGCGATGGTCGTGCTGAAGCCCGACGATCTTGCCGCGAACTGGCGCGGCGAGGCCCCCGTGCTCTGCGTATCGAGCCGCGGCGTGTTCGACGAGACGGCAACGCTGATGCTGAGCCAGATCCTCAGCCGGCACGGGATCGGCGCATGCGCCCGGCCGTCGAAGGGGCTGACCGAGGCGGATGTACGCGACCAGAGCATCGCCATGGTCTGCTTCTCCTATCTCGATCCGATCAGCCTGTCGCAGATCCGCCTGACCATCCGCCAGACCCGCCGCGCCATCCCCGGGGTGACGATCCTCGTCGGCTTCTGGCGCGAGCGCGATCCGGCCTCCCTGGAGCGCCTGCGCCGCGCCACCTCGGCCGACCTGCTCGTGACCTCGCTGAGCGACGCGCTGCAGGCGGCTCTCGATCTGGCCCAGGCCGCTTCGCCGGAGCCGCCGGTGGCGAAGGCCGCCGCCGAATAGGCGCAGCCGGCCTTGAGTGCGACCGATGTTGCGTGAATTAACATTTTTCCCGTCCTCAGCGGAACGATGCCGGTGCCTCGGCTCTTCCTTGCCGCCCATCACGGGCTGAGGAGACAAACCATGCGTTCCATTGCTTTCGCCGTCATGGCTGCGACCCTGTTCGCCGCGCCCGCTTTCGCCGAGAGCGCCAAGCCCGTCGCGCCGCCGGCCGCGGTCAAGTTCGCGCCCGTCGCCCCCACCGCTGTGCTCAGCTACAACCTGATCGGCCTGACCGTCGTTGACGGCTCGAACAGCACCGTCGGCGAGATCAAGGATCTCATCATCAACGACGGCAAGCTCACGGGCTACATCCTGTCTGTCGGCGGCTTCCTCGGCATGGGCGAGCATTACGTCGCCGTCGAGCCCTCCTCGGTCGGCCTGACCTACGACGAGAGCGCCAAGAAGTGGGTCGCCTCGGTCAATGCCACCAAGGACCAGCTCAAAGCGGCTCCCCAGTTCAAGTACGAGGGCAAGTTCAAGCACTGACGCCCGACACGCCTTTACCCGGGAGCGCCCCGGCGCTTCCGGCCCTGAACGCATTGCCGCACCATGACGTTGCGCGCCTCTCGTTTACCCTCTGGAAACCATAAGCACCCGATGCTCTCCGCTTAATGAAACGTGGAGACCGCCCGTGACGACGATCCTGAACGAGGACATGTGTCCGGTCCCCCTGGAGCTGCTCGGTGCCCTCTACCGGGCCGACCCGGAACAGCTCGACGAGATCCTCGACGGGATCGCCGAGCCGACGCGCGCGCGCCTCGCGGTCTACCTCTACGGACGCAGCCACACCCACGGGCTCGGGCTGAAGGTTGCAGCGGGCTGCGAGGGCTCGACGCTGCGGCGCGCCTGCGGGCTGATCGGCAACGTGCTGTTCGAGCAGTCCCGCCGGAACCCGGTCATGCAGAGCTTCGGGAGCCGCATCCTGCCCTCGAAGCGCGTCAGTCTCGGCGGCTCGCGGAATGCGGTGGGCCTGCGGGCATGAGCCTGCTGCACAGCATGCTCAGCCGCTTCAACCTGAGCGTTGCGGCCTATGCCGGGGACGAGCCGCTGATGCAGGCCTCGGTCTCGGCAGCGGCCAACATCATCGTCGCCGACGGGGAGATGTCGGGCGACGAGTTCGACGCGGCGATCCTCGGCATGACCTCCAACCCCATCCTGGAAAAGGGCTACGATGCCCTGATGCTGGAGAGCGAACTCTACGACGGCATCGCCCGGGCCCGGACGCGAGCGGGGCGTGTGGAGAACCTGCGCCGCATCGCGGCCATTACCGAGCGCCCGCTTCAGCAGCGCCATGACGTCTTCCTGATCGCGGCCGACGTCGCCGACCAGGAGGGCATCAGCCCGATCGAGGACCGGGCGCTCGTCGAGATCGCCGCGGCGCTCGATGTCGACAAGGCGGCCCTGCTGCAGGTCGCCCTGGCCAAGCCGATGGCCGCCGCGCTGGCGTGATGCGCGTCCGTCGCCCGCGGGCAGATTGAGTCCACTCCTCATTTTCGACCGTCATTCCGGGGCTCGCCGCAGGCGAGAACCCGCAATCCACCCGTGAGGCCTCGCATTCCGTTGCGCCCAGTCGTGGGTTTCACGCTTTGCGCGCCCTTCGGGTCCGGGTTCCGCTGCGCGGCCCCGGAATGACGATGAGAGATTAACACCCCACCCCAGCTTGGCGCTGAAGATGCATGGCGCCCGGCGCGCCGCGGCGGTCCGGACGGGCGACGCATCCTGGCGCGAGAATCTGCCGGACGTGCGGACACGTGCCGGCTCATGAGGTGGATTTGAGCGACATCGACCGGTGGGCCGAGCGCCGCCGCATTGCCGAGCAGGGGCGCGGCGAGCGGGCCTGGTCGCTCTGGGGCCCGTATCTCAGCGAGCGGCAATGGGGGACGGTTCGCGAGGATTACAGCGCAGACGGCAACGCCTGGCGCTCGCTGACGCATGAGGATGCGCGCTCGCGGGCCTATCGCTGGGGCGAGGACGGCATCGCCGGCCTCAGCGACGACCACGGCCTGCTCAACCTGTCGCTCTGCCTCTGGAACGGGCGCGACCGCATCCTCAAGGAACGGCTCTATGGCGTCACCAACGAGGAGGGGAACCACGGCGAGGACGTCAAGGAGGTCTACCATTACCTCGATGCCGTCCCGAGCCATGCCTACCTCAAGTACCTCTACAAGTATCCCCACGGCCCCTTTCCCTACGACGACCTTCTGCAGGAGAGCTGGCGGCGGCGGCGCGACGAGCCGGAATACGAGATCGAGGACACGGCCGCCTTCGACCAGGACCGCTTCTTCGCGGTTACCGTCGAGTACGCGAAGGAGGATGCCGACGACATCCACATGACCGTGACCGCGGTGAACCGCGGCGCGGAGACGGCCGAACTGCACCTCGTGCCGCAGCTCTGGTTCCGCAACACCTGGGGCTGGCGCGACGGCGCCATCGCCTGGAAGCCCTGGCTCGAACGCGGGGCCGACGGGCGCGTCGCCTGCAACCATTCCCGGCTCGGCTCCTACCGCCTGTCCTTCGACGGCGAACCGGAGCTTCTGTTCTGCGAGAACGAGACGAACCTGCGCCTGCATGGCGGCCGGGCGGAGGCTCCGGGGCCGTTCAAGGACGGGCTCGACGCGGCCATCGTCCGGGGCGACCGAGCCGCCGTCTCGTCATCGAAGGGCACCAAGCTCGGCCTGCACTACCGCTTCACCCTGGAGCCCGGCGCGCGTGCCGTGGTGCGCCTGCGGCTCTATGCCGGCACGCGGCCCCGGCCGGTCGACGGTCAGGGCACGCTCACACGCCGGCGCGTCGAGGAGGCGGATGCCTTCTACGACATGCTGCAGGACGGCATCGTCTGCGCCGATCGCCAGCGCATCTTCCGCCAGGCGGCGGCCGGACTGATCTGGACGAAGCAGCTCTACCGCTACGACGTGCGCACCTGGCTGATGGGCGACCCGCTCCAGCCGGCCCCGCCCCCGGACCGCCGGCACGGGCGCAACGCCATCTGGAAGAATTTTGCCGCCGCCGACGTGCTCTCGATGCCGGACGCCTGGGAGTACCCCTGGTTCGCCGCCTGGGACCTCGCCTTCCACTGCCTGCCGCTGGCGTTGCTCGACCCGGACTTCGCCAAGAGCCAGCTGCTGCTGCTGACCCGCGAATGGTACATGCACCCGAACGGCCAGCTCCCCGCCTACGAATGGGAGTTCGGCGACACCAACCCGCCGGTTCATGCCTGGGCGACGTTCCGGGTCTTCGAGATCGACCGCGACCGGCGCGGCGGGCGGGGCGACATCGCCTTCTTGGAGGGCGTGTTTCACAAGCTCCTGATCAACTTCACCTGGTGGGTGAACCGCAAGGACGCCGACGGCCGCAACGTCTTTCAGGGTGGGTTCCTGGGCCTCGACAATGTCGGCGTGTTCGACCGGTCGCGCCCGCCCCCCGGCTTCGGCGTGGTGCACCAGGCCGACGGCACCGCCTGGATGGCGATGTACGCGTTGAACATGATGCGCATCGCCCTCGAACTCGCGCTCCACAACGACGTCTACGAGAGCACGGCCTCGAAGTTCTTCGAGCACTTCCTCGGCATCGCCGAGGCGATGACCGACATGGGCGGCGAGGGTTTCGGGCTCTGGGACGAGCAGGACGCGTTCTTCTACGACGAGGTCGACATGCCGGGCGGCGCGATGCTGCCGCTGCGCGTGCGCTCGATGGTCGGGCTGGTGCCGCTCTTCGCCGTCGAGGTGATCGACCCGACAATGCTGCAGCGGCTGCCGGATTTCGCCCGGCGCATGAATTGGGTGCTGGAAAACCGCCCGCACCTCGCCCGGCTCGTCTCGCGCTGGGACGAGGGCGGCGCCGGGGACCGCAAGCTGCTCTCGCTGCTGCGCGGCCACCGGATGAAGGCGCTCTTGAAGCGCATGCTCGACGAGGCCGAGTTTCTTTCGGACTACGGCATCCGCTCCCTGTCGAAGGCGCATAAGGAGGCACCCTTCCACCTGGACGCGTTCGGCGCGTCGTTCAGCGTGCGCTACGACCCGGCGGATTCCACCTCGAACATGTTCGGCGGCAACTCGAACTGGCGCGGGCCGGTCTGGATGCCGATGAACTACCTGATCGTCGAGGCCCTGCGCCGCTTCCACACCTATTACGGCGACGACTTTCTGGTGGAATATCCCACCGGATCGGGAGCGGAACTGACGCTGGAGGCCATCGCCGACGCCCTCGAAGACCGGCTGATCGCGCTGTTCACCAAGGGCGAGGACGGCCGCCGGCCGATCTTCGGCACTGCGGAGCGGCGCCACGCGGACAAGGATGAGGAAGAGGCCCTGCTCTTCCACGAGTTCTTCGACGGGGACACCGGCCGGGGCTTGGGCGCTTCCCACCAGACCGGCTGGACCGCGCTGATCCTGAACCTGCTGCACCACAAGGCGCGGCGGTAGGGGTCAGCGCCCACCCTCCCCGATCCAGGCGATGACGCCCTCGTCCGAGCGAAAGTCCTCCAGGGCGTGGATGCGCGCCTCGGGAAGCGCCGCGCGGGCCATGGTCGCAAGGGCGTGGCCCGGTCCGAGTTCGAGCACGGACGAGGCCCCGAACTCGCGGCAGGCTTCGAGGCAGGCGGCCCAGTCGATCGTCTGTGCAATCTGGCGCGCGAGCTTTTCCCGGCCGGTCCGCGCATCGAACACCGCCGCACCGTCGAGGCCGGAGAGCAGGCGTGGTGCGCCGGGCGGGGGACGCCGCAGTGTTTCCTTCGCCATGGCCTCCGCAAAAGTGTCGCTTGCAGCGTTGAGGAACGGCGTGTGCGAGGGCGTGTGGACCGGCAGCAGGACGGCGCGCTGAGCGCCCGCAGTCAGCGCCTCGGCGCAAAGCGCTTCCAGCCCATCGCGAAGACCGCCGACCACGGCGCTGTCGGCGGCGTTGCGGATCGCGAGGTGGCAGCCGAGACGCCCTGCCCGGCGCGCGATGTCGTCGAGGGTCAGGCCGCGGATGCCGGCAAGGCCGTAGCCCTCGCCCGAGGCTGCATCCATCGCCTCCGCCCTCGAGGCGGCGAGCCGCAGGACGGCCTCGGGGTCGAGGCGCCCCGCGCAGCCCCACGCGGCGAGGTCGCCGATGCTGTAGCCGGCGAGGATCGTTCGCGCAGGCCCCGCTTCCGCGACGATCGTCCAGGCCGCGAGCGCCGCGACGCAGCACAGGACCTGCCCGGTCCGGTTGCCGTGAAGCGCCGCGCCGTACCGGCGGACGAGGTCGCGCGGGTCGGTGCCGCCGAGCAGAGGCTTGGCCGCCGCAAAGATGCCTTGGGCCGCCGGACGCGCCGCCGTGAGCGCGAACATCTCGGGATGCTGGGCACCCTGCCCCGTGAGCAACACGGCCAACGTCATAGGCTGCTCTCGGCGTCCATTCCGTCAGCCTTCGAGGGCATCTACGAACAGCGTCATCGCCAGCAGATCCGCAGCCCCGCCGGGGCTGAGCCGCCGGGCGACGAAGTCGCGATGAAGTTTCTTCGCGTGGTCCCGCCAGCCTGGCTGCCCGACGCCGCCGGCGGCAATGAAAGCCGCAGCGGACTGCCGTGCGAACTCCAAGCCGTCCACCCCGCCCCTGTGAAGCAGGTTCGTATCCTCGGTGACGGCGATCAACGAAAGGCACGCCTCGACCCGCGCCGCCTCCGGCTCGTCGAGCCGTAACCGTGTCCCACGCAGCAGGGCCGGAAGCCCCACGCGATAGACCGTCGGAAATCCCGCCGCCGCCTCGGCGGGCGCTCCGCCGACCCCGTGCCGTCGCCGCGCCTGCGCCCCCGGCGCATGCAGCAGGACCGGGCCGGCCAGGATGCCCCTGGCATGCCGGTCGGCGACGTGGGCGCCGAGGGCACCGGCGGCAATCGGCACGGTTCCGGCTCCCAGGGCACCGGCCGCGGCGGCGAGCAGACCGAGCCCGAAGATCGCCCCGCGATGGGTGTTCACGCCCCCCGTCGCGTCCCGCATCGCAGCCTCGGCCTCGATCCCGATCCGCCTCAGGGCATCCATGCCGAGAGCGTCGTTCCCTGCCTGAGCCAACCGGCGAAAGAACGGTTCGAGCGCCGTGCAGCTCGCCGCGAACGTCGCCGCATCCATGTCGTCGTGGCTGCCGCTGTCGATCGGACTGACGAGGCCGGGCTTGGGGTAGGTGTCGAGTTCGCGCCGCAGCGCCTCTACTGCGCGCCGGGCGATGAAGGCGGCGTCGCATGGCGGCGGCGCGATCCGCAGAGCGCCGGCGGCGATCACGCGCGCGTCCTCGCGCGCAACGCCGCGACGGGGCGCATCTCCAGGCGATCGATGTGCTTGCCGAGCACTTCGCCGCCCTCCGGCGTCTCCAAAAGCTCGCGCCAGTGGATGCCGGCGCCGTCCGGCAGCAGGATTTCGCCGTCGAGGCGCATCGGTGCGGTGTCGGCGATGCGGGCGAGGCCGTCGAGCAGGCCGGTGGGCAGCGTCGAGGTGGTGAGCCGCCAGAGAATGTCGAGATCCGAAGCGTCCGACAGATAGGCAAGGCCCGTTGCCGCCTGCCAGAGCAGACCGCCGAAGGGGCGCGGAACGATGCCGTAGCGCACGCCGACGGCAATCAAGAGATCGATGGTCGCACACCACGATGCGGGGGCAGCCGTCCGCGCGTCCTGCAGCGTCGGCGTCGCGTATGGCGCGAAATCCCCCGCCAAAAACGCGAGTGAAATCCGACGCTTGCCGTCAGCCGGCGGCAACGGCAGGCCGAGCGGGACGCGGTCCCGGTCCTCGCCGGGTCCGAAGCGGCGGACGATCAGCGGCCGGCCCGCTTCCGCCCATTCCGCGACGTGAGGCACGCCGCCGAGATCCCGCCGCTCCGCCAGCATGGCGGCCCAAGCCACCGGCGCGACACGGACGAGGTCGTGCCGCCGAAAGTCCCAAGAAGGATCAACCGGCACGGGCCTGCCCCGCGACGCGCGCGGCGATGTCGCGTGCGACCGGCCGGCCGCCGCGCTCCTGGCCGAGCCGGTCGCGGACGTCGTGTGACGGCAGGTCGGCGATCAGGCCGAGGATCTGGGCATGCAGGGGTCTCTCCGGGTCGAGCACGACATGGACCGCGCCGGCGGCGACCATGTTGTCGAGGCCCGGTGCGAAAACCGGAGTGGATTTCGCCATCTGCTGGAGCTTCTCCAGCGGCAGCTTGGTGACGCGGGCGACCGAGGGCAGGTCCATCACGCTGGGGTTCGCTCCGGGCAGAGCCGCGAGCACCCGCGTCGCCAGGGCCGTAGCAATGAACGCGCCGGCCGCCGAGTGGCCGTAGATCAGGCCGATGGTCGGGTGGCCGGAGCGGTCGGCGAGCAGCAGCGCCTTGGCGAGATGCGCGAGGCACTCGTTGAGGCCCAGCAACTCGTCGCGGCGGCTCATGCGCTGGCTGTCGGAATCGATCGCGACGAGGATCGGCGCCTTGTCGGCGGCCCGCATCACGTCGAGCACGGCGGCGGAGAGCGTCAGCGCGCCGTCGACGCCGAGCGGCGTGTCGCCGTCGATGCCGACCACGTGCAACGTTCGGCCGTCGAGCGGGCCGTGCCCGGTGACGAGGCCGTCGGCGACGGTGACGCCATGCCCTTCCGGGAACAGCGAAGCGAGGATGTCAGCGAGCGTCATGCGAGGCCTCCGTCACGCCGGCTGCGATTTCCTGGAAGGCTGCGTCGGTCATCGCCGGCACGGCGTCGGGATCATTGATCCCGAGCTGTGCCCAGATTTCGGTGGCGTCCCGACATGCGCCGAAGCGGTGCAGGCGCGCTTCGAGCCGGCCCTGCTCGGCCTCCAGCATGGCGAGGTCGAAGCGCGGCGCCGTTTCGATGAGGTCGATGGCGGCCTGACGGAAGGCGGCGACGGTGTCTTCGCAATAGGCGTCGGCGCTCCCGGTGAGACGGCGATGCTTTCCGCCCATGGTGCGCCAGACCAGCGCCCGGTCGCGGGAATCGAACTCTTCCGCACCCTTGTTGGTCTCGATCACCTCCGGCCCCGATACGGAGATCCGCCCGCTCTCCGAGACCGCGAGCCGTGAGCAGGTACCTGCGATGAGGCCGCCGCCGCCGAAGCAGCCGGCACGGCCGCCGATCAGGCCGATCACCGAGATGCCGGCGGCCCGGGCGTCCGTGATGGCACGCATGGTTTCGGCGATGGCGGTCTCGCCGGCATTGGCCTCCTGCAGGCGCACGCCGCCGGTGTCGAACAGGATCAGCACGGCCGCGGGCTTCACGTCGAGCGCCGCCCGCAGCAGGCCGACGAGCTTGGCCCCGTGGATCTCGCCGAAGGCCCCGCCCATGAAGCGGCCTTCCTGCGCGGCGGCGAGCACGGATTTGCCGCCGAGGGTGCCACGGCCGACGACGATGCCGTCGTCGAAGGCGCGCGGCAGGTCGAACAGCGGCAGGTGCGGGCTCATCGCCCGCTCGGCCGGACCGACGAATTCTTCGAAGGTGCCGGCGTCGAGCAGGTTCGCCACGCGCTGGCGGGCGCTGGCCTCGTACCAGCTCAAGGTCTGGGGATCGGTCACGTCGGGCATGGTTCAGCCCTCCATCAGGCGCGCGCCCTGCAACAGGCGCAGGGAGACCGTATCGGGGCGGGCGCCGCCGTCGTTGATGCTGATGCGCAGGCCGCCGGGCTGCGCGCGGGCGACGAAGTCGGCCACCACCGCTTCCCAGACGTCGCCGTAGCCGCCGATCGGCGTCTCGACGGCGACCTCGCAGGCATTCGGCGGCAGCACCCGCTCCAGCAGGACTTCGAGGTTGCCGGAGGCGACCACCCCGGTGATGGCTAGGGGTTTTGCGCCGGCGAGCGGGGTCTTGGTGGTGTGGCGGAAGGTCAGGCTTTCCATCGACAGCTCCTGTCGGGCGTCTTTCGGTTCGAACGATCACACCGTCATTGCTTCGCTGCGCTCGCAATGACGGGAGATACGTCATGGGCTCACCAATTCCGGAACCGGGCCGGCGGCTCGTAGAGGCCACCCGACCAGTGGACGAGGTCCTTGATCGACTTCGCGGCGAGCAAGGAGCGGTCGGCGTCGAGCGGTTCGATGCCGAGATCTTCGGGCCTGCGAATGATGCCCCGCCCGCGCAGTTCGTCGACCTTCGCCCGGTCGCGCCCGCGCCCGACCTCGGTGTAGCCGGCGACGCCGCGGATCGCCTGCTCGCGGTCGTCCGCATCGCGGCAGAGCAGGAGGTTGGCGATGCCCTCCTCGGTGACGACGTGGGTGACGTCGTCGGCGTAGACCATGACCGGAGCGAGCTCCAGGCCGGTCTTCCTTGCGAGTTCCAGGGCGTCGAGTTTTTCGACGAAGGTCGGCACCAGCTTGTCGCCGAAGGTCTCGACGAGCTGCACCACGAGCTTGCGTCCGCGCCGCAGCGCCGGATCGCCGGTGCCGCCGGCCTCCCGCCCCGCCTTCATCCAGGTGTCGGAGGGGTGGCGGCGGCCATGCGGGTCGGAGCCCATGTTCGGGGCGCCCCCGAAGCCGGCCACCCGGTTCGTGGTGACGGTGGAGGAATTGCCCATCAGGTCGATCTGCAGCGTCGAGCCGATGAACAGGTCGCAAGCATAGAGCCCGGCCGTCTGGCAGAAGGCGCGGTTCGAGCGGAGCGACCCGTCGGCGCCGGTGAAGAAGATGTCCGGCCGCTCGCGGATGTAACGGTCCATGCCGACTTCCGAGCCGAAGCAATGCACCTGTTTCACCCAGCCCGACTCGATCGCCGGGATCAGGGTCGGGTGCGGGTTCAGCGCCCAGTGCGTGGCGATCTGCCCTTTCAGCCCGAGCCGTTCGCCGTAGGTCGGCAGCAGCAGCTCGATGGCGGCCGTGCCGAAGCCGATGCCGTGGTTGAGCCGGCGGATGGCGTACTCGGCATAGATGCCCTTGATCGCCATCATGGCCATCAGGATCTGAGTCTCGGTCATCGCCGCCGGGTCGCGGGTGAAGAGCGGCTCGACGTAGAACGGCTTGTCGGCCTCCACGACGAAGTCGACACGGTCGCCGGGGATGTCGACGCGGGGCACGCGCTCGACGAGTTCGTTGACCTGGGCGATCACCACGCCGTTCTTGAAGGCGGTCGCCTCGACCACCGTCGGCGTGTCCTCGGTGTTGGGCCCCGTATAGAGGTTGCCGTCGCGGTCGGCCGAGACGCCGGCAATCAGGGCGACGTGCGGCGTCAGGTCGACGAAGTAGCGGGCGAACAGCTCCAGGTAGGTGTGGACCGCCCCGAGTTCGATCTGTCCGCCATAGAGCATTTTCGCGATACGGCCGCCCTGCGGACCGGAATACGAATAGTCGAGCCGCTTCGCGATGCCGGTCTCGAACACGTCGAGATGCTCGGGCAGCACGATGCCCGACTGCACCATGTGCAGGTCGAGCACCTTGGCCGGATCGCAGGCGGCGAGGCCGCGGGCGAGGCAATCCGCCTGCTTCTGGTTGTCGCCCTCGAGGCAGACCCGGTCGCCGGGCTTCAGGACCGCTTCGAGCAGATCCACGACGGACGCCGCCGGCACGACCTTGCCCTCGGCATGGGCGCGGCCCGCTTCGATCCGGGCGTCGCGGGCCGTTCTCTCGCTGCGCCAGTTCGCCATGCGCTGCCTCCAGGGCCTGTTTGCGTGCACGGAACCGTCGGGATTCCGGGTTTCGGCATTCGGATGCCGGTATCTGCAATCAATATGTATCCCATCTTGCGAATCTGTCAATATCCTGCATACTATCGGGGCGCCATAAAATCATAAGAAATACGGTGAGGAGAAAAATGATGGCTTGTGTATACGTAAGGCCGCGCTTGCGGGTCGTGGACGCCCATGGATGCGATCCTGTCTCGGCCGGAGGGCAGCGCCCATGATCATCCTCGGCGTCGCCCTCCTCGCCGCCTGCACGCTGATCGGCGTCTTTCTCGGCGACCTCCTCGGAATCGCCCTAGGCGTGAAGGCCAATGTCGGCGGTGTCGGCTTGGCCATGATCCTTCTCATCGCCGCGCGCGCCTGGCTCAAGAGCCGCGGTCGTCTGGGCAAGGGCATCACCCTCGGCGTCGAATTCTGGGCCGCCCTCTACATTCCCATCGTCGTAGCCATGGCCGCGCAACAGAACGTGGTCGCCGCGGCGAGCGGCGGGCCGATCGTGTTGATCGCCGCCACCGGCTCGCTGGTGACCTGCTTCGCCGCGGTGGCGCTGCTCAGCCGGCTCAGCCCGGGTGACGCGACGAGCGAGGCGTTCGAGCGCGGCGGCTCCATCGTCGGCGGAAGCGCAGACGACGAGCTGCCGGCACGGCCGATCCCCGCCCCTGCCCCCACCGTGCCCGCAGCGAAGGAGTGAGCGCCATGCTCCACATGATCGAACACGTCTTCGTCGAGCAGAGCCTGGTCGCGGCCTTCGCCGTCGTCGGCGCGCTGATGCTGTTCTCGAACTTCGCCGCCAAGCGCCTCACGGCGGGGCGCGTGCACGGATCGGCCATCGCCATCGTCCTCGGACTGGTACTCGCGTATTTGGCCGGGCTCTACACCGGCGGCAAGAAGGGCGTCGCCGATATCCCGGCGCTCGCCGGAATCGGCCTGATGGGCGGGGCGATGCTGCGCGACTTCGCCATCGTCGCCACGGCCTTCGAGGTCGACGTGGCCGAGGCCAAGCGCGCCGGGCTCGTCGGCGTGGTGGCGCTCGGCCTCGGCACGCTGCTGCCCTTCGTCATCGGCGCATTGACGGCGGTGGCCTTTGGCTATCACGACGCGGTCTCGATCACGACGATCGGCGCGGGCGCGATCACCTACATCGTCGGCCCGGTCACCGGCGCTGCGATCGGCGCGGATTCGACGGTGATGGCGCTGTCCATCGCCACCGGCGTCACCAAGGCGGTGATGGTGATGGTCGGCACGCCGCTGGTGGCGAAGCTGATCGGCCTCAACAACCCGCGCTCGGCCATGGCGTATGGCGGCCTGATGGGCACGGTCAGCGGCGTCGCCGGAGGCCTCGCCGCCACCGACCCGCGCCTCGTCCCCTACGGCGCCCTGACCGCGACCTTCCACACCGGCATCGGGTGCCTGGTGGGGCCGTCGATCCTGTTCCTGACGGTGCGGGCGATCGTCGGCGGCTAACGGGGCGGTGGGGCTCAGCGTGCGCCGGCACCGCGTCCCAGCACGCCCCGGATGACGCTCCAGGTGGAAGGGCTGAGACCCTGATCGCCACGGAGCCGTCGGCCGTCGGCGCGGTCCAACGCCTCGATCTGCTCCGAACAGCTCCGGGCTGCCCTGGCCGCAACCGGCCCGCGCGATCCGCCTCCGTCGCTCAGCTCGAAGCGCAGGCATTCGGCGAGATTCTGCTTGAGATCGTCGAAGGCTGCGGCCCGCGCGGACGAGGTCAGGACAACGAACAGCAGGACGGTCCGGGCGAGCATCAGGCATTCCGTTGGAGGTCGGTCGATGCCACAACGCCCCGAAGCGGCATCGGTGGCCGTCCTTCTCGCTGGTCTCCAAGCGGCCGTTCCGAAGCTCGACAGCGCCCCCGGAAGGATGGCGCTGTCGAGAGAGGCTAGCGCGTCGACGGCAGCAGCATGTCGGGGAGCCAGAGGGCGACGCCCGGAGCGAGGCAGAGGATCAGGATCGCGATCGCCATCAGGATCACGAAGGGCAGCGTGCCCCAGATGATGTCCGAGAGCGGGATGTCGGGGGCGATGTTCTTGATGACGAAGATGTTGAGTCCCACCGGCGGGTGGATCAGCCCCATCTCCATGGTGATCGTCATCACCACGCCGAACCAGACGAGGTCGAAGCCGGCGGCCTTGAGCGGCGGCAGGATGATCGGCGCCGTCATCAGGATGATCGAGACCGGCGGCAGGAAGAAGCCGAGCAGGATCACCAGTCCCAGGATCGTCACCAGCAGCACCCAGGGCGAGAGCTGCATCGCCACGATCGCCGAGGCGGCCGATTGCGAGATGTGCAGGTAGCTCATCACGTAGGCGTAGAGCAGCGACATGCCGATGATCAGCATCAGCATGGTCGATTCGCGGAGTGTCGCCGTGAGGATCGGGCTGACGTCCTTGATCCGCCAGACGCCGTAGATCAGCGCGATCAGACCCAGCGCCAGCAGGCCGCCGAGGCCGGCCGTCTCCGAAGGCGTGGCATAGCCGCCGTAGAGGGCGACCATCACCCCGGTGAGCAGCACCACGAAGGGCAGCACCCGCGGCAGCGTCGAGAAGCGCTGGCTGAAGCTGAAGTTCTCGTCCTTCAGGATCGGCGAGACCGGCCCGCCGCCTTCCATGATTGCCTTGGCCGCCGCGTATTCGGAGCGGAACCGGTACATCGCCCAGGTCGAGAACAGGCCGACCAGCAGCAGGCCCGGCCCGATGCCGGCGAGGAACAGCCGTCCGAGGGATTGCTCGGCCGCGACCGCGTAGAGGATCATGGTGATCGAGGGCGGCAGCAGGATGCCCAGCGTGCCCCCGGCGGCGATGATCCCGGCCGCGAAGCCCGGCGAGTAGCCGCGCTTGCGCATCTCCGGGATGCCGGCCGAGCCGATGGCCGAGCAGGTCGCCGGGCTCGACCCCGCCATGGCGGCGAAGAGCGCGCAGGCGAAGACGTTGGCGATGCCGAGGCCTCCGGGGATGCGCTGCATCCAGGCATGCATCGCCGAGTAGAGGTCCTGTCCGGCGCGGCTCCGGCCGATCGCGGCGCCCTTCAGGATGAAGAGCGGGATCGAGAGCAGCGTGATCGAGGCCATCTCCTCGTAGACGTTCTGCGTCACCGTATCGAGCGAGGCGCCCGGCATGAAGATGTACATGAACAGCAGGGCGACGAAGCCCAGCGCGAAGGCGATGGGGATGCCGGCCAGCATCGCGCCGAGCGTCGCCCCGGCATAGAGGAAGCCGATCGCGGCGGTACTCATCGCTGGTCTCCGGTGGTGCTGCGCAGCGGGTCGGGGCCGGACGGCGTCAGGCCGGGCCGGTGGTTCATGTCCGCGTTGACGTCGGCGCCGACGCCGATCTTGGGCTTGGCCCATCCGGCCGCGCGCGGGCCGTAGAGGACCGCCTCGGCGATCTGCAGAACGAACTGCACGCTGAGCAGGGTCATGCCCGCCGCCATCAGCATGTAGGGGATCCAGAGCGGCGGCCCCCAGCTCGATTGCGAGGTCTGCCCGTCGACGAAGGCTTCGTGGAACAGCGACCAGCTCTTCCAGGTGAAGAAGGCCACGAAGGCGAGGCTGATCACGTCCGCGCAGAGCAAGCGAATGCGGTTCACGGTAGGCGACAGCAGGCCGGTCAGGGCCTCGATGGCGACGTGCCCGCGCTTGGCCTGCACGGCGGCGGCCGAGAAGAAGGTCGCCCCGACGATGAGGAACACCGCCATCTCGTCCTGCCAGTCGGTCGGCTCCCTGAAGAGATAACGGACCACGACGCTGTAGCTGAGGACCAGGCAGGCGCAGACCAGGGCGGCCCCGCCGGCGAGGAGAATGATCCGGTTCACCAGCTGCAGGGCGCGGTCGACACCGCCGAGGAGGCCGGGGACCCGCGGCTCCGCGGCGGGATTGTCCGGTGCGGCCGTGGCCGCGTCGAAGGCGTGGCTCATAACGGTTGCCCCTCCCGCTGACGCCTCCGGGGCAGTCCGCCGCAACAGACAAGTGTACGCAGTCTGCATACATTTGACTGCGTGCGGCGGCGCGCTTTCGCGCTTGCCCGGAGCCGATCGATGAAAGCGTCGGAATCTGCGGCCTTCGGTATCACGCGACCTGCTCCGCCAGCTTGAGGAGCTCCGCACAGGAGGCGTTCTTGTTGGCGAAGTCCTTCCAGGCCGTCTCGCGGGCGATGTCGCGCCACTTGCCGAGGGTCGCCTCGTCCATGTTCTGGACCTTGGCGCCGGCCTTCGCGAAGACCTGTTCCACCTTGGTATCGTCGGCCTTGGCGCCGTCCTGCCCGAAGGATTCGAGCTCTGCGCCGACGGCCATGATCAGATCCTGCTGGTCCTTCGGCAGGCCCGAGAACACGATCTTCGACATCATGATCGGCTCGAGCATGAACCAGTAGGAGCGCTCGCGGCCGGAGGTCAGCGCCTTCGAGATCTCCTCCAGGCGGAAGGAGATCAGGCTGGTCGAGGAGGTGATGACCGCGTCGCAGGCGCCGGTCTGCATCGCTGCATAGGATTCGTTCGAGGGGATCGAGAGGGTCGCGGCGCCGGCCTGCTTCATCATCAGGTCCATCTCGCGCGAACCGCCGCGGACCTTCAGGCCCTTGGCGTCCTCCGGCACGAGCAGCGGCCGTTCGCGGCTGGCGACGCCCCCCGACTGCCAGACCCAGGAGACGAGGACGATGCCCTTGGCCTCCAGGATCTCGATGAGCTTCTTGCCGACCGGCGCCGACTTCCAGGCCACCGCCTGGGCATAGGACGGCACCAGGGCCGGCATCAGGCCGATGTTCATCTCCGCGACTTCGCCGCCGGCATAGGGGCTCGGATAGAGCGAGAGGTCGAGGGCGCCCTTCCGCATCGCGCTGAACTGCGCGTTGGTCTTCATCAGCGACGAGCCGGGATAGACCTGGACCTCCAGGGCGCCCTTCGAGCGCTCGGCGACCGCAGCCGCGAACTTCCGGCACATCCGATCGCGGAAATCGCCCTCGTCGACGGTGCCGCCGGGGAACTGATGGGAGAGCTTCAGCGTGGTCGCGGCACGGGCGGCGCCGGTGCCGAACTTCAGGAGGGCCGGCGCAGCGAGGCCGGCCGCGACGAGATGGCGGCGTGTCAGGATCATGGCGTTGCTCTCCCGGTAGGGTCGTGCTGTCGTCTGCATCTCTGACGGATGCGAGTCGGCGTAATTTTGCATATTTTCGTATATTTACAAGCAGTATTATTCAGTATCGCATACGAGAATATGATTTTTGCGATGTTGCGTATGCAGTCAGGGGCTCTCGAGCCGGTTGGGGCTTGGGCGCCTGAGAGATGTCGCCTTCGATCCTCCCACGGCAGGAGGTCGACGCCACCCGAAAACGACCGGACGCGCGGGCCGACGCGACGTCGCATGCCTTGACGCCGCCATGCCCCGTCGGCTCAGGTTCGCCGCCGGGTGAAGAGGAACCGAGGAATGGACGGAGAGGCGATCGAGGAGCGCGAGCTGCTCTCGGACCGCATCCACAATGCGCTGACCGACGCGATCACCTCCGGCAGCCTCGCCGCCGGCACGGCGCTCGACGAGCAGGATCTCGCCTCACGCTTCGGCGCCTCGCGCACACCGGTCCGCGAGGCGCTGCGGCAGCTCGCCTTCAACGGCCTCGTGGAATTGCGCCCGCGCCGCGGTGCCGTCGTCACGCGGATGACGCCGGAGCGTATCGCCGACATGTTCGAGACCACCGCCGAGATCGAGGCGATGTGTACCCGGCTGGCGACCTACCGGATGACGCTGCTCGAACGCAGCCGCCTGATCGACCTGCACGATGCCTCGGCCGCGATCGTCGCGGCCGGCGACGTCGACGCCTACGACGCCTTCAACCGGGAATTCCACGAGACCCTGTACAAGGCGACCCACAACGCCTTCATGGCCGAGCAGGCGCTCGGCATCCGCTGGCGCCTCTCGGCCTTCCGCCGCACGCAACTTCGCCACGGCTCCCGCATCCGCTCCTCGCGGGAGGAGCACGGCGAGATCCTCGCCGCGATGGCGCAGGGCGACGGCGAGGCCGCGGCCCGGCGCATGCGCGCGCACATGCTCAACGCCGCGAGCGCGCTCGGCCGGTATATTGCCGAGCAGACCGAGGGTTAGACGGCGGCCCGCAAAGGCGCCATCTGGAACGACGGGCTCGCCACCGCGCCCTTGCGATAGAGCCCGCGATGGGCGCCGTCCGGCACCAGCGCGTCGGTCAGGCCGATCACGGTCTCGGCCGCACCGAGCAGCACGGCGCCGTCGGGGGCCAGCGATTTCGCGATCCGCCGCAGCACGTCGCTCTTCGTCGGCATGTCGAAATAGATCAGCACGTTGCGACAGAACACGATGTCGAACGCGCCGAGATGTTCGAAGGGCTGGAGCAGGTTGAGCGGCCGGAAATCGATCATGGCGCCGAGGCCGGGATCGATGCGCCAGCGGTCGCCGACCTGGGTGAAATACTTGACGAGGAGTTGTGCCGGCAGGCCGCGCTGCACCTCGAAATGGCTGTAGAAGCCGGCCTTGGCCTTCTCCAGGATCTCGGTCGAGAGGTCGGTGGCGACGATCTCGACATGCCAGCCCGCGAGCCGCGGCGCGGCCTCCCGCAGCAGCATGGCCAGCGAGTAGGGTTCCTGCCCGCTCGACGAGGCCGCGCTCCAGATGCGCAGGCGGCGTGTCGCGGCCCGTGCCGTGATCGCACCCGGCAGCAGCACGTCGCGGAACAGGTCGAACGGCAGCCGATCGCGGAAGAAGAAGGTCTCGTTAGTGGTCATCGCCTCGACCACCGCCTGCTCGACGCCGCTGCGCGAGGACCGCAGGGCCGTGCAGAGGTCGGCGAGCGTGGCGAGGCCGAACCGGCGGCAGACCGGGCCGAGCCGGCTCTCGATCAGGTAGCGCTTCTCCGGCCCGAGCGCGAGGCCGGAGCGGTCCTTCAGGTAGACCCGCAGATATTCGAAGGCGACGTCGCTCATCGTCCCTGACCCGTCAGCTGCGCCTTGAGGGCCGGCCCGATCTCGGGCAGCGGCAGGACGCCGTGGGCGAGCCCGGCCTTGGCGACGCTGCCGGGCATGCCCCAGACCGTACTCGTGGCCTCGTCCTGCGCCAGCATGATGCCCCCCGCCTCGACGAGCGCGCGCGCGCCGGCCGTGCCGTCGGCGCCCATGCCGGTCAGGACCACGCTCAGCGTTGCCGCCCCGAAGACGGTCGCGGCATCGAAGAACATCACGTCCACTGCCGGACGGCAGAAATTCACCACGGGGCCGTCGTCGAGCCGGATCACCGGCTCGCCGCGGGCGAGGCCCATGTGCCGGCCTCCCGGAGCGACGTAGATCCGTCCGGGCTGCAGGCGCTCGTCCGCCTTGGCCTCGGCCGCCGGCAGGCCGACGCGGGCACCGAGATGCTCGGCGAAGACCGCGGTGAAGACCGGCGGCATATGCTGTACGATCAGGACCGGAACGCTGCGCAGGGTCGCGGCGCCGATCTTCTCCAGCACGTCGCCGACCGCCCGGGGACCGCCGGTCGAGGCGCCGATCAGGAGGCAGCGCGGGGGGACCGTCGTCCGGGGCTTCGGCCGCAGCACGATCGGCGTGGCCGCGCGCGGCGCCGGCGCCGCGAGCGGAGCGGCGCCATGGCTCGACGGGACCACTGCGGCCCGGCGCGCACGCTTGCCGCCGAACAGGCGCACCCGTTCGATCAGGTCGCTCCGGAAGCTGTCGGAGCTGGTGACGCCGCGTGCGCTCTCAGGCTTCGGCAGGTAGTCGACCGCGCCGAGCGCGAGGCATTTCAGGGAGATGTCGGCATTGCGCTGGGTCAGGGTCGACATCATCACGACCTGGAGGCCGGGCACGCGCGCCAGCATCAGCGGCAGCGCCTGCGTCCCGTCCATCTCCGGCATGTCGATGTCGAGGAGCACCACGTCGGGGTCGTGGCGCGCCAGCGCGTCGAGAGCGATCCGGCCGTTCGCGGCGGTGCCGGCGACCTCGAAGCCGGCCTCCGCGAGCCAGCGCGCGACGAGGCCGCGCACCACCGCGGAGTCGTCGGCGATCAGCACCCGGATCGGCGCGGAGGCGGCCGGGAGCGGACCGGAATGGGAGGTGACGGCGAGGGCGGCCGGCATGGGCTGAGCGCTTCCAGGGCGGGGTCGAGGGAGTCGGGGGCGACGGACCTGCGAGCCGGAGGCGGCCAGCGCGGGATCGGAACGGCTGTCTCGGTCGAGAGCCTCAGGCGGCGTGCGCCTCTCTGGGGAATCCGACCTGTTCGAGCTTGGTGATCAGGATGTCCCGGTCGAAGGGCTTCATGATGTATTCGTCGGCGCCCCCATGGAGCGCGCGGGCGATGGCGCCGACGTCGTTCTCGGTGGTGCAGAACAGGACCTTCGGGTGCGCGCCGCCGGGCGAGGCGCGCAACGCCTTGAGGAACTCGTAGCCGTCCATCTTCGGCATGGTCCAATCGAGCAGGATCACGTCCGGCATGGCGGCCGTGCAGAGGGCGAGCGCGGTTTCGCCGTCCTCGGCATCCGAGACCGTGAGGTTCGCGGTCTCGAGGATGCGTCGGGCCACCTTCCGGATGACGGCGGAATCGTCGACGATCAGGGCGGTTCTCATGTCGGGGCTCGGTCTGGGGTCATGAGGATGTCAGGCTGCGAGCGACTCGCCGAAGGCGAGCAGCGCACCGATGTCGAGGATCACCAGCAGGCGTCCGTCGAGGCGGTGGACCGCGGTGGCGAGATCGCGCCAGCGTGCGTCGAGATTGATCGGCACCGGCTCGGAGGTGTCGGCACCGAGCTTGAGCACTTCGCCGACGCCGTCGGTCACGAGGGCGAAGGTCTCGGCTCCCTGCTCCAGGCCGATCGCCATGCAGGCGGCGCCGGGTGCGCGATCGGGCAGGCCGAGGCGGCGGCGCAGGCAGAGCGCCGTGACCACGCGGCCCCGCAGGTTGATCAGGCCGACGATTTCGCGCGGCGCCAGCGGGACGCCCGTCACGCCCGAAGGGACGAAGACGTCGTGGACGCGCTCGATGGCGAGGCCGAACATCGCCTCGCCCACGAGGACGGTGACGTATTCGCGCGGACCCACGGCGACGGCGGGCTCGGCGGCGTTGGTGTTGGCGGCCTGCATGGTGGCGGTTCCGGAGGACATGGGGATCAGGCAGCCTGGTCGAGAGGAGCAGCGTCGAGTTCGGCGAGCGCCGCGACGAGGCCGCTGCGGTCGAACTTCGCCACGAGATCGTTGATCGCCAGGGCCCGCGCCCGCGTGACCGCGTCGGGACCGATGGCACCCGACAGGGCGATCACGGGCAGCCCGGAGATCCGTCCGCCGCCCCTCCGCATCTCGGCGACGAGGTCGAAGCCGCTGCGGACCGGCATCTCCAGATCGGCCACCACCACGGAGATATCCGGATCGGCCTTCAGCCGGGCGATCGCCTCGTCGGCGCCCGCCGCCGTGGCGACGTCGTAGCCCGCGGCCTTCAGCACCGGCGTCAGCAGGTTGCGGAAGAAGGCGGAGTCGTCGACGAGCAGCAGCGTCGGGTTCTTGGCCTTCGCGGCGCGCGGTCCCCGTGCCCAGTCGTCGTAGGCGAGCGGCAGGAAGTGGGCGACGTCGACGATGTCGGTGGCCCGGCCGCGCAGAACGGCAGAGCCGATCAGGTCGGAGCGCTCGGCGACGATCTCGACGTTGAGGTGATCCTCGACGATGTCGACGATCTCGTCGACGACGAGGCCCATCGCGCGGTCGCCGTCCGAGAACACCACCAGCGCCTGGGTGCCCTGCGAGCGGATCACGATGGCGGGGTCGGCCGGCACCAGCGGCATCAGCTTGCCGCGGTACTGGATCAGCGGACGGCCGGCGAGCCACTCGATCTTGCTCGCATCGATCTCCTCGATGCGGGTGACGAGGGAGAGCGGCACGGCCTTGAAGCTGCCGCCGCCCTTGAAGACCAACAGCGTCGCCTTGTCCAAGGCGGCCTCGGCCGCCTCGTCGACCTGCGTCGCGCTATCGCTGGACACGGCACCCTGACCGACCTTGCGCGCGATGCCGTTGGGATCGACGATCAGCACCACGGCGCCGTCGCCGAGGATGGTGTTGCCGGCGAACAGCGGGATGTGACGCAGCTTCGAGGACATCGGCTTCACGACGATCTCTTCCGTGTGGAAGACTTCGTCGACGAGGATGCCGAAGCGCTGGCGCCCGACCTGGGCGACGACGACGAAGCCGGAGACCGGGCCACCCGCCTGGTCCGTGTCCGCCTTCATCAGGCCGGAGAGCGAGGTGATCGGCAGGAGCCGCTCGCGCAGGCGCAGCACGGGCGCGCCGTTGATGTGCTCGACCCGGTGGGTGCCCTCTGCTTCGATCCGCACGAGTTCGAGCACGGCGATCTGCGGCACGGCGTAGCGCTGGCCGCTCGCCTCGACGATCAGCGCCGAGATGATGGCGAGGGTCAGCGGGATCTTGATGGTGAAGGTGGTTCCGGCGCCACGCTGGGTGGCGATGTCGATCATGCCGCCGATCGACTCGATGTTCGTCTTGACGACGTCCATGCCGACGCCGCGGCCGGATACCGAGGTCACGGTCTGGGCCGTCGAGAAGCCGGCGTGGAAGATGAACTTCGCCACCTCGGAATCGCTCATGCGCTCGACGTCGGCCTGGCTGGCGATGCCGCGATCCACCGCCTTGCGGCGGATGGCGACGAGGTCGAGCCCGCGTCCGTCGTCGGCGATCTCGATCGAGATGGTGCCTCCCTCGTGATAGGCCGACAGGCGGATGGTGCCCCCGGCCGGCTTGCCGGCCCGGATGCGTTCGCCCGTCGACTCGATGCCGTGATCGGCCGAGTTGCGGACCATGTGGGTCAGCGGATCCTTGATGAGTTCGAGCACCTGCCGGTCGAGCTCGGTCTCGGCGCCGAGCATCACCAGCTCGATGCCCTTGGACAGTTCTGCCGAGAGGTCGCGCACCACGCGCGGCAGCTTCTGCCAGGCGTTGCCGATCGGCTGCATGCGGGTCTTCATCACGCCATCCTGCAACTCGGCGGTGACGTGGCTGAGCCGCTGCAGCGGAACCTTGTAGCTCGAATCCTCGTGGCGGCGGGCAATCTCGAGCAGCTGGTTGCGGGTCAGCACCAGCTCCGAGACCATGGTCATCAGGTGCTCGAGGGTCTCGACGTTGACCCGGATCGTGCGGTTCTTCTGCGCGGCCGCTTCGGCCTCCGGCGACATCTCGACGGGCTTGGCCTCGGCGGCCGGAGCCTGCGGGGCCGGTGCGGGAGCCGGCGCAGTGGCAGCGGCGGGAGCGGGCGCCTCGGCGACGGGAGTGGGCGCGGTGAGCGGCGGCAGCTCGTCCGGGCCTTCCGCTTCCATGAAGGCGCGCTCGAGATCCTCCAGCGAAACCTCGCCGGGTTTGAGCTCGCGCGCCAGCGCCTGGACCACCAGGGGCGCGGATGCGGGGGCCGCGGCCGGCGGGGTCGCCGGCTCCTGGGACATGGCGTCGAGGGCCTCGATGAGGTCCGCATCCGAGCCTGCCGGCTCGGTGCCGCCGGCTTCGAGGTCGGCCAGGATCGCCTTGAGGCGGTCGAGGGTCGCGAGAATCAGCGTGACGGAGGCGGAGCTGACCGGGAACCCGTCGCGGAACCGGCCCATCAGGTTCTCGGCCGCGTGCGCCAGGGCTTCGAGGCGCGGCAGGCCGAGGAACCCGCAGGTTCCCTTGATGGTGTGGACCAGGCGGAAGATGTTTCGCAGGATCGGCTGGTTGTTGGGATCCTGCTCGAATTTCACGAGCTCGGCATCGACGGTATCGAGATGCTCGGCGCTCTCGGTGAGGAACTCGCGAAGCAGATCGTCCATCGTCCAGTACTCGGTCTACGCGCAGGCATCTGCCGTGCAAAACGGACTGTGACCGAGTTGGGTTAGTGAAGTGTTGCGGGCAGGCGTCCACGGCCGTCCTGTCTTCGGCCATCTTCCCCTGGTTCTGATCAGTGACGGTAACGTACCGGTCACCATGAATGAAAACCGGTATTCGCTACACAAGCTGCACGTGCAACCGTAGCGGCAATCACGACTTGACCGTTCACTCGACTTTGGAGGACTGCGTCGTGCTTGCCTTCGGACCTCTACCTTTGGCGACGGAGGATCGGGTAACCGTGTCCGGACGCTGCACGATCGGCGAGGACAGGGAATTTCCCTGCGTCGTCCACCTCCCGGACAGCGAGACCGCAGAGGTGACCTGCGATTACCTCGCGTCGGACGACGACATCGGCCGCGAAGTGATCTGTTACGTCGACGGCATCGGACTGATCGCCGGAAGCATCCGCGAACTGACCGAGACCGGCTTCGTCATCGGCGTCGAGGTCAATGCGGGGCGACAGGCCCGGATCGAGGCACGCCTGACCTGGCTCCGCAGCAACGTCGACGGGCTGTCCGACCGGCGCGCCGGCGCCCGCATCGTGCCCAAGCAGCGCCGTACCACGGTGAAATGGCCGGACGGCCGGTCCCTCGCCGCCGAGATCGCCGACCTGTCGATGTCGGGCGCCGGGCTGGTGGTCGCCGAGAGGCCGAACGTCGGCGCCGTGGTCACCGTCGGCAAGCGCTACGCCACGGTCATCCGCCACAAGGACGACGGCATCGGTGTCGCCTTCCGGCTGCCGTTCAGCGTCGAGACGTTCAACGAGCAGGTGGTGCTGTAAAGATTACCCCGAACAATTCCGGAACCTTCGACCGTCGTTCCGAGCGCGGTGAAGCGATCCAGGGCCGCATCCCGAACGATGGGTTCGCGCCTCCGCGTCGCTTCGCTGCGCTCGCAATGACGAAGGCGGCGGCGATAGGCCGGTCCTACGCCAGCGCCGTATCCGAAGGCTCGCTGTCCGACGGGCGGTCGTCCTCGGAGGTCGGGGCATTGGCCGGAGCCGGCTCCACGGAGGCTTCGGTCGGGGCGGCGCGGATCGTGACCGCGTCGCCCTCGATCGCAAACGTCACCTTCATCGCGGCCGCGCGGGCGACGAGGCCGGCGTAGTAGGCCAGGATGCCGTGGGAATCGACGGCGCCGTCCTCGGGCGTGCCGGCGATCAACTCTTCGGCATGGGGCGGGATCCGGGCGTGCGAGCCCTTGGCCACGATCACGATCTCGGGTGCGTCGCCGGTGCCGGTGACCGTCACGTCGATCAGGCCGCCGCGCGGGATCGCGGTGTTGGAGATCACCACGAGGTTCAGCAGCAGCTTGACCTTGTTCTTCGGGAACAGGGCCACCGGCGCGCTCCAGGCGATGTCCGGCTTCTCATCCGCGAACATGTTGCGGGTCAGCTTCTCGGCGTCGGCTAGGTCGATCGCCGCACCCGCCGAGCCCGAAGCGCCGAAGGCGATCCTGGCGAACTGCACCCGGGCCGAGGCGGTACGCGCGCTCTTGCGGATCAGGTCGAGAGCGAATTCCCGCATCGACGGATCGTTGTCGTCCTCGAGCACCTCGAGCCCGTTGTTGATCGCCCCGACGGGGCTGATCAGGTCGTGGCAGACCCGCGAGCACAGCAGCGCCGAGAGATCGAGGGCGTCGAGGGTGAGGCTGGCCATGGTGCGGCTCCGCGATGAGTTCTGTCGGGCGTGCGCTGCGTGTCCGGCACCGATAGACACCGGGGCCTGCTTTGAAAAGCGTCAGCGGTTCTCGACGAGACGTGTCGACAAGCGCCGGCCTTCGGGGCATGACCACAGGGATGAGTGCTTCCGCCTCACAACCGCGTCCTGCGTCACGCCCTCGCCTGACCGCGCCCGTCTCGGGTCCGGTGCGCGACGCCATCGCGGCGGGCCTCGCCGAGATCGCCTGCGGGGCCGGTGAGATCCTGCGCGGCTACCATGGCGGCGACTGCCCGCATAAGCTCAAGCCCGACGGGTCCCCGGCCAGCCTCGCCGATGCTCGCTCGGAGGAATTCATCGTCGAGGCGTTGACCCAGCGCTGGCCCGGCATCCCGGTCATCGCCGAGGAAAACAGCTGCGAGGCCGCCACCGCCGAGCTGTTCTTCCTGGTCGATCCCCTCGACGGCACCCGCGATTTTTTGGCCGGCATTCCCGAATACAGCGTCAATATCGGCCTGATCTGCAACGACCGGCCGATCGCGGCGGCGCTGGCCGCGCCCGGTCTGTTCCGCGTCTGGTACGCCGGCACCGAGGCCGTCGAGGCTCCGATCCGCAAGGGCCGCCCCGGCGAGCCGCGCCCGATCGCGGTACGGGCCCCGCCGCGCGACGGGCTCGTTGCCCTGGTGAGCCGGATGCACGGCGACCGCGACACCGACAACTGCCTCGACGGCCTGCCCATCGCCCTGCGGCGGGTGGCCTCCTCGGCGCTCAAGTTCGGCCTGCTCGCTGCCGGCGAGGCCGATGTCTACGTGCGCTGCGTGCCGACGATGGAATGGGACACGGCGGCCGGCGACCACATCCTCGCCGTCGCAGGCGGCTGCGTGGTCGGACCGGACGGCGAGCGGCTCACCTACGGCCACCGCTCGCGGCTCTACCGCAACGGCCCCTTCGCGGCCTTCGGCGCGTGCGGGCAGGCGCCTGCCGTCGCGTTACCCGAGCGCTGCACGGTGAGCTACCGCGAGCGTCGCCGGGCCGGAGAAGCCACACCGGACGAAACCTCCGCGAGATCGTGACGCGGCGTTAACCTTGTCTTGCCGCGAACCGTCCATACTCCCCCGAATCGAGGGATTCGGCGCGGATTCCGCGCAAGGAGGATCGCGATGTCGACGAAGAAGGTGCCCCACCAGACCCTGTCACGCCGGGCCATGATCCCGGCCCTGCTCGCAGCGCCCGCCGTCCTGCTCCAGGCCGGCCGCGTATCGGCCGCGCGCGAGGATCTCGGCAGGCCCGAATCGTTCCGGCCGGCGGAGATCGTCGACAACGGCCACAAGTTCTTCGGCAGCGTTTCCAGGGGCCTGGCGCTCACCATCGAGGAGGCGACGAAGCGCTGGGGCGAGCCGAACGGCTACATTCTGGGCCAGGAGGCCTCCGGCGCCATCGTCGGCGGCCTGCGCTACGGCGAGGGCACGCTCTACACCCGCAATGCAGGCAACCGACGGATCTACTGGCAGGGGCCGTCCATCGGCTTCGACATGGGCGGCGACGGCGACCGCACCATGATGCTGGTCTACAACCTGCCCGGCCTGCCGGACCTCTACCAGCGCTTCGGCGGGATCGACGGATCCGCCTATTTCGTCGGTGGGTTCGGCATGACGGCCGTCACCAACGACGGCATCGTCGTGGTCCCGATCCGCACCGGCGTCGGCGCCCGCCTCGGCATCAACATCGGCTACCTCAAGTTCACGAGTAAGCCGACCTGGAACCCCTTCTGAGCGCCGGGGCACGCGCGACGGCCGGCATCGGCCTGCCTTGAAGCCGGCCAGAACGCACAATACACGCTGACGGTGCCGTTTTTCCGGTACAAGTCCCCGAGGTTTCACGCATGGGTCCGTCGGCGTGATCGAGACCGTGATGAGCTTCGCGCTCGGCTTCCTTCTGGCAAGCTTGGCCGCGCTCCTGATGCTGCCGGTGTTGAACCGGCGCGCGGCCCGTCTCGCCCGCAGGCGGATCGACGGCCTGTTCCCCCTGTCGATGCAGGAGATCGCCGCCGAGCGCGATGCCCTGCGCGCCGAATTCGCTGTCGCCGAGCGGCGCATGGAGCGCAAGGTCGAGGCAGCCCGCTCGGGCCGCCACACCGACATGGAAACCGTCGGCGCCAAGCTCCTCGAAGTCGCCGCCCTGCAACGTGAGATCGAGGGCCGCGATGCGGCACTGTCTCAACGCAAGGCCGAGATCGAAGAGGCGCATGCCCGGATCTCCGGCCTCGACCGCGACCTCTCCTCGGCCCGCTCCGACGGCGCCGCCGGCCTCGCCGCGCTGACCGCGTTGGAGAACGCCCATCGCGAGATTCTCGTCGACCTCAAGACGGTACGCCGCGAGCGCGACGGCGTGCGCGGCGACTTGCAGGGCGCCCTTGCCCGCGCCGAGGCGTTTCGCGACAAGCAGGTCACCGACGAGACGAGAGGCGCCGAAACGGCCGCGCTCACCGCCTCCCTCGACGAGATCAGCGCCCGTCACGCCGCCGTGACCTCCGAGCGCGACATCCTCGCCGCGAGCCTCGGCGTCGCCGAGGACGCCCTCGCCAAGGCCCTCGCCGCTCGCCACGGCAACGGCGCCGCCCCGAACGAGCGCGACGACGCGGATCTACGCGCGCGGATCGCCGAGGTCGCCGACGCCCTGACGCAGCGCGACCGCCTCCCCTCAGTGGCAAGCTTTCCGCTCCCGGCCGCAGCGCGTTCCTGAGGCGGCTCGCGTGTGCTGCCGCGCTTGCGGCAGCGCGCCCGGCGCAATAAGTCCGCGTTCACCAAACGGCGGCGTCATGCGATCGCCCCGCCCACGCCGCGTTTCCACCACGACGAACCGCCATCCGACGCCGGTTCTCCCATCACGCATCGTCGAGTCGACCCATGGCCTTGAACCTGAAGCCGTTCGCCCTCGCGGCGATCGCCCTCGCCGTCACGACCTCGGCGCAGGCCGTCGAGTCGAAGCGCGGCAACGAAACCCTCAAGAAGTGGTGTACGAACGACTACCTCGTGTATTGCGGCAACATCTCGCCGGACGATCCGGCCATGGACGCCTGTTTCAAGACCAACTGGACGAAGCTCAACGAGAATTGCCGCCGCGCCATCGATGCGTACGCTCCGCCGAACTCCAAGAGCGGCAAGCGCGGCTGATCGTGCAGGGTGGCCATGCGCGCCGGCGCCCTGTTGCGCCGGTGCGCTCGCCACCCGGGCTGAGAACGGCTAAGCTCGGGTTGCCGACATGCCGGACTCCGCGATGCACGCCCGCCCCGAAACTTCAGATACGACGTCGAGACTGGCGCCCAAGCACCTGATTATGCTTGGAATTTCTCTGTGTCTGGTCGCCCTCGCCGCGGGCGGATGCGGCCGTCGCGGCAAGCTTGAGTCACCCTCCGGCGCCACGAGCGAGCGCAGCAGCGGGACCTCCGCTCCCGCCTCCGCCCGCTCGCTGCCCAACAGCGTCGGCGTCGCCTCGGCAGGCGCAGCCCCGGATTCGGACGCCGTCCGCGACGGCGACGAGCTTCCCTTGTCGGCAACCCCGGCCGGCGTCGACAGCGGTGCCCCCGTCCAGACCAACAAGGGCGCGAGGAAGGGTTTCACCGTTCCCAAAGGACCGTTCATCCTCGATCCGATCCTTTGATGCGGGTTTGAGCAGCGCGCCCAACGTTCTCCCGCAGAGGCGAGAGGCGTCGCTGCGGGGCTGCTCGCCCAGGCCGCCCGTTCTGCTAAAGAGCCCTCATGCATCATTTCCGCTACCGTGACGGGCGCCTCCACGCCGAAGATGTCGACCTCACCGCGCTGGCGGAGACGGTCGGCACGCCGTTCTATTGCTACGCCTCCGCCACGCTGGAGCGGCACTTTCGTGTGTTCGCGGAGGCCTTTTCGGGCGACGACGCCCTGACCTGCTTCGCAGTGAAGGCGAACTCGAACCAGGCCGTGCTGGCGACGCTGGCGCGGCTCGGGGCCGGGATGGACATCGTCTCGGAAGGCGAACTGCGGCGCGCGCTCGCAGCGGGCGTGGCGGCGGACAGGATCGTGTTTTCCGGCGTCGGCAAGACCCGCGAAGAAATGGCGGCGGCGCTCCGGGCCGGCATCTTCTGCTTCAACGTCGAGAGCGAGCCCGAACTCGATGCCCTGTCGGAGGTCGCGGTGTCGGTGGGCCGCGCCGCGCCGGTCTCGATCCGGGTGAACCCGGACGTCGACGCGCTGACGCATGCGAAGATCGCCACCGGCAAGTCCGAGAACAAGTTCGGCATCCCGATCGATCGCGCCCGCGAGGTCTATGCCCGCGCCGCGACGCTGTCCGGGCTGTCGATCCACGGCGTCGACATGCATATCGGCAGCCAGATCACCGATCTCGCGCCCTTCGACCGGGCCGGTGCCCGTCTCTCGGCGCTGGCCCGCGACCTGATGAGCGACGGCCATCGACTCAAGCACATCGATTTCGGTGGCGGCCTCGGCATCCCCTATCGCGAGGACAACACCACCCCGCCCGACCCGAGCGCGCTCGCCGAGGTACTGCGCCCGCATTTCCGGCCGCTCGGCCTCAGGCCGGTCTTCGAGATCGGCCGGATGATCTGCGGCAATGCCGGCATCCTGCTCACGCGCGTGATCTACGTGAAGCGCACCGCCGGCCGCACCTTCGTCATCGTCGACGCAGCCATGAACGACCTGATCCGCCCGACCCTCTACGAGGCCTATCACGCACTCCGCCCCGTTACGGAGCCGGCCCCGGATGCGCCCCGCATCGTCGCCGACGTGGTCGGCCCGGTCTGCGAGAGCGGCGACTACCTGGCGCTCGGGCGCGAGATGCCGGCGGTCGCCCCCGGCGACCTGATCGCAGTGATGACCGCCGGCGCCTACGGTGCGGTCCAGGCCAACACCTACAACACCCGGCTCCTGGTCCCGGAGGTTCTGGTGAAGGACGCGGAGGTCGCGGTGGTCAGGCCGCGGACGAGTTATGACGCGTTGATCGGGCTGGACCGGCTGCCGGGGTGGCTGGAGCAGCCGTGACGCTCCGACGCACGGGACATCGCGTGTCCGCCGTCGGACGGCACGCATCACCGCGCGCGTGCTTCGGCCGGCTGCTCTTGACGAAATTCGCGGCGTAGCGCCCCTCGGGCGCTGCCGCCCGAAGCTCTCCGCGGGGCTGGGCAGAAGGGACGGACATGCCGAACACGTTTGGCCTCAACCGCTCGCTCGGCGGTGCGATCGGCGCCATCGCGCTGGTCTCGGTGCTCAGCAGCGGCGCCGTCCTGGTCACCATGACCCAGTTGCACGACGCGACCGAAGCCCTGACCCGGTCGGCACACGTGGTCCGCGGCCTCGATGCGTTCCGCACCGCGATGCTCAATCAGGAAACCGGACTGCGCGGCTACCTCATCACCGGGCGCAGGACCAGCCTCGATCCCTACCTCTCGGGGCGGTCGGCCCTGGACGAAACGGTCAATCGCCTGAGCGCTCTGATCGGCCATGATGCCGAACTGTCGCGCATGCTGGCCGACGCCTCCTCGGCCGCGCGTTCCTGGCAGACGGATATCGGCGAGGCGGCCATTCGGATCGCAGCCGATCCGGCGACACGGCCCGAGGCCGTCCGGATCGAGGCCGACGGATCGGGCAAGCAGCTGTTCGACACCTTTCGCGGAAAGATCGCGGCCATCGAGGCCGTGGAGGAGACCATCCGCGTCGCGCAGAACGAACGTCTCGCGCTGGCCGAGCGCAATGCGAGTCTCGCCTTGTGGGGCGGTGCACTGGTCACGCTCCTGATCTGCGCCGGGATCGGTATCGCGATCAACCGGTTGATCGTCCGCCCGCTCGGGAGCGTG
>NZ_BJZT01000019.1 GCF_007992175.1 Methylobacterium haplocladii
GTGCCAAAAACCTTGTCCTTGGGCGACCCAGCTTCAGCGTCTTTTTGCTGAAGGCTGTGACCGGCGATGTGTCCGCCCAGCCCCAGCAAATCGCCATCGTGAACACCGAACTCAGGACGGCAAGGTCCCGCCGGATGGTGACGTCGGCGACACCGGTCCGCTTCCGCGTTGCAACAAAGTTCGCAAGCACGCGACGGTTGATCTCGTGCAGCGAGTGGTGTCCGAGGAGTCGAACGATGATCCTGGCGTTGAAACGGTAGCCCTTGATCGCCCCCTTCTTCAAAGACGATCCTTCAAGGAAGTGATCCAGGGCCTCGGCCAGAAGGTGCTGCGGCAACGCCTCTCCCCGAGCGGCCTGGGCATGCTCCTCCATCAACCGGTGTAGATACGCCTAAGCCTCAGCCTTCCGGTTCGTCTTGGCTGATCGGCGGACGTGGACGCCGCCCATCCGGAACCGCACCCACCAGACGTCGCCGCGCCGATAGACCCCTGCCACGCATACCCTCCGAGATTGCCGAACCGATCAGTGGACCACGGTTCGGGAATCTCGCAAGCTTTTCTCTCCGAGAGCAGTCCGGCCATGGCCGAGAACAGCCTGGGTGGCGCGCCACCCAGGCTGTTCTGACTCACTGCTTCCTGCGAGGCGGTCGATTGCCTCCTCGGCGATGGTGCACTCGACCTCCAAGCCGAAGTGGAAGACAAGTTCGATCGACCCATCCGGTAACTCGATCCAAGGATCGGCCTTGAACCAGTGCCTGGGGAGAGGAATCGCCGAGCGCACCGTGTAGGCCCTGGCGATGACCACAACCTTGGTCGGTACCATTCCGGGTTCCTCAAACCCTTCGAGCTTGGCCAAGCGGCTCTCCACCGCCTGGATCACGTCGTCCGGGATGATGTGGCTGCCTGCCCGCTCGACCGGGTGAACCGTCAGTTCAAGGCGCCGCGCCCGAACGCCTTGTGGGTCAGTGACTTCACCTACGTCGCGACCTGGACCGGCTTCGTCTACGTAGCGTTCGTGATCGATGCCTATGCCCGGCGTATCGTCGGCTGGCGGGTCTCCCGTACGGCGCACGCTGCCTTCGTGCTCGACGCTCTGGAGCAGGCCCTGCACGAGCGCCGCCCCCTCCAGGGGGCCGGGCTCGTGCACCATAGCGACAGGGGTTCGCAGTACTTCGCCCTGCGCTACACGGAGCGGCTGGCGGAAGCGGGCGTCGAGCCCTCAGTCGGCAGCGTCGGCGACAGCTACGACAACGCTCTGGCCGAGACGATCAACGGTCTGTTCAAGGCCGACGTGATCCATCGGTGCGGACCGTGGCGGTCCTTCGAAGCGGTCGAGTTCGCCACCCTCGAATGGGTCGATTGGTTCAACGCCCGCCGCTTGCTCGAACCGATCGGCAACCCACCTCCCGCCGAGGCCGAAGCGCGCTACTTTGCTCAGACCGACGTACAAGCCTTGGCCGCTTGACCCAAACCGGATGGCCTCCGGGAAACCCGGAGCGGTTCACTGGCTGATCCACCGGGGCTTGCGCTGGATCAAGGCGCCTGTCCGCCCGCCGGCCAAGCTTCGCGGTCCCGATCCCCGGGCACGAGAGGCAGCCATGACCGACAAGGACCTGAGACGCGACATGACCGACGCCCTCGATGCCGAGCCGGGCATCAGCAACGTCATCGTCACCCATCTCGCGGACCGGAAGCCCGCGATCAGGGAGCACGTCCGCTCGCTAGTTCGGTGCATTGCCGGCGAGGCGGGCACAGGGAGGACGTCCGTGTTCAAGAACCACGCGACCGTCGAAGGCCCGGTCCCCGAGATCGACTCGGCCGAGGACCGGGTTGGCGTCGCTGGACCCGGTCCAAAACCCTAGACCGCATGTCCGACGAGGCTGCCGATGCCGGCGGTGACGGCCATGGCGGCGGCGCCCCAGGAGGCGACGCGCGCGGTACCCCGCACGAGGCCGGCGCCGCCCGCACGCGCGCCGAGTGCGCCCAGGACAGCCAGGAACACGAGCGAGGCCGCCGCGACGGCCGGGACGACGAGGTTGGCCGGCGAAAGCGCGGCAACCGTCAGGGGGAGCGCCGCGCCCGCCGAGAACGTCGCCGCCGACGTGAGCGCCGCCTGGGTCGGTCTCGCCGTCGTGAGTTCCGAGATGCCGAGCTCGTCCCTGGCATGGGCGCCGATCGCGTCCTTGGCCATCAGCTGGTCGGCCACCTGCAGGGCGAGCGGGTAATCGAGCCCGCGCGCGACATAGATGCGGGCGAGCTCCTCCCGCTCCGCCGCCGGGTCGTCCGCCAGCTCGCGACGTTCCTTGGCGAGGTCGGCCCGTTCGGTATCCGATTGCGAGCTGACCGAGACGTACTCGCCCGCCGCCATCGACATCGCCCCCGCGACCAGTCCGGCGCTGCCCGCCACGAGGACCTCGCTCGTGCCGGCGGCGGAGGCCGCGACGCCGACGATCAGGCTGGCGGTCGATACGAGGCCGTCGTTTGCTCCCAGCACCGCCGCGCGCAGCCAGCCCACACGGTCGATGAGATGGTTTTCCATGTGGACCGCGCCCGACACGGTCATCGTCCGTCACCACCGGAGGCGGTCCGCCGTCCCGGCAGGATGCGCACCAGCACGGCATCGTGCCAGACGTAGTGATGGATCAGGGCCGCCGTCGCATGAAACAGGGCGACGACCATTAGGGCATTGGCGGCCAACCCGTGCCAGTGGGTCAAAGGCTTACGCCATTCCCTGTCGCCGACCTGCGGCAGGCCGAGGGACCCCAGCAGGTCGACGCCGCGCACGAAGGCGTTGGCGATGCCAAGTCCCACGATGGCGAACAACAGCACGTAGAGCATCGCATGCGTGGCCTTCGCGAGGCGATGCAGCGGGCCGGGATCCGCGACGGGAAGCCGGCGTCCTCCGGTCCGTCGCCTGGCCAGCAGGGCGACGATGACGCCCGCGAACAGGAAGCCCAGGTCGAAATGGACGGACCAGACGGCCGAGCGCACCGCTCCCTTCGGAACCAGGTCTTCCAGGAAGGTGCCGATCAGCCAAAGGGCCAGCACCAGCCCGGCCGTGAGCCAGTGCAGCACGATGGTCCAGCGGTCGTAGGGGGTCTTCGACGGTTGCATCCGTAGCCTCCGTGTCATGCTTGAGCACCCGCCGCTGGCGAGCCTTAGGGACCTCCGCGGAGCCAGGCGGGCCTGCCGGCCGAGGCGTCCTGCAGTGCGTTCGCCAACCTCCGGGTGCCCGCCGCCGTGAGGACCCCGGTCGCAGCCGGGGTCGTTCCTTCGCGTCGGGCGCCGCCCTCGGCCGGCTCACGCCTGACGAGGCCGCGAAGCCTCAGCGACCAGATCGTCGGCAGGCCCCAGGGTCCGACCTTGGCGATGGAGCCTTCCCGAGCCAGGCGGTGCAGCAAGGCCTTCTGGACGGGCGTCGGCGGCAGCCCTCGCGATATGTGCGTCGGCACCATTCCTTGATTAGAATTAAACCAATGAAAGAGTCCAGCCCTTCGTCGGTGGGACCTTCCGTCGCCGCTGTCAGGCCAGCTCCCACCCTTTGATCCATCTCAAGGCGGGCCGGGCCGCCATCGCCCCATCCTCCTCACCGCAGCGCCCGGCCTTGCGGCTGAAGCGGTGAGGAGGTTCGACGATGCGCACCCTCGATCACGACCTGGAGGACATCTTCCTCGCCGGCTGGAGTCTGATGCTCGGGGTGGCCTTGGTCATCGCGCCGTGGTGGCTCGGCTTCGACAACAACGGGACAGCCACTTGGAACGCCTGGGCGTGCGGAAGCGCGGTGGTCGTCCTGTCCATGCTGGCCCTCGGCCAAGTCTACGACTGGCTGGAGTATCTCGTCGCCGTGATCGGGCTCTGGCTCGCCTGCGCCCCTTGGGTGCTCGGCTTCGGCGAGGTCCAGGCGGCGGCCTGGACACATGCGGGCTTCGGCCTCGCCCTGATCATCTCGGCCGGGGCGGAACTCTGGCGCCTGCACGAAGCCCCCGGCGCCCGATCGGTCTGACCCGTCGGCGACCGCGCCGCCTACCCATCGCGCGGCCGCTCACGCTTCGGGAGAGAGCGATGCCCGACCCGCTCGACCTCGTCCTGGCGACGCTCTTCACCGCCGGCTGCATGCTGATCCATGCGTTCCGCAGGCAGGCCCACGACGTTTCCATCGTCCTGGTCTTGTTGCTGATCGGGCTCGTGAACTTCGGTGGCGCGCTGGCCCTGTCACGGATCGGCCTTGCCATCGATCCGGTCCTCGCCGCCGAACTCGTGAGCTATCGCCCCCGCCACGAGTGAGGTCGCCACCTTGCGCTGGATCAAGGGCGGCGTCGGGCGGTCGTGGCAAGGAATCCGTCATCCTGAGAGGAGGTGCCCATGCTCCGTTCCGTCACCCTGACCCTGGCGCGCTGCCGCGAGTACCCGGACGGCCATGCCGGCTGCGGCTACGCGATGACGGCGCCGCTAGACCCCGACGGCCGCCTCGACGCGGACGACTGGGGCCGGACCCGCGACGTCTGCCGTGTCCGCCGGTTCTGGGCGGGCGAACCTGACCGGTACGGCCGGCTCGTTCACCGGGCCGGCGGCCCCGGCGGTGCGACCTGGCTGATCGACTACGACGACCGCACCACGGATGACGACGAGCCCGGCTTCCGGCTTGGCGCGCACCGCTTCGTCGAGGGCGAGTACGTCTCGATCCGCGATGCCGACTTGGACCTCCTGCGCACGTTCAAGGTCGTCCGCGTCGGCGATGCACGAGGCATGGCCGCATGAGTTCAGGCACGATCATGTCCTATCCCGCTTCGCAGGGCGCACTGCCTGTCTGGATGGAGCTCTGGCGAGCCTTCTGGCTGGACCTTCCTCTCGCGTGGCTCGACTAAGTGGATCGCACCGCCACCGCGCTCGTGACGATGGGCGCCCATGCCACGCCTCAGCAGGCCGTCGCCCTCGGCATAGGCTGCGAGCCCTCGCTTGAAGACGTTCTCGACGTCTGACGCGAAGGGCACCGAAACAACCCTGCGCCCGCCGCGGTTGTCTCAGGCAGTCCCGAGAAAGCCCAACGACATGGACACGAACCGGCAGCAAGGACGGGATCCCGTTTCCGAAGGTGCGCATGCCAGGGCGGCCGGCTGGCCGAAGGACGCCAACCCGTACCCGGCCGGCTCGATCGAGCGGGTGGCCTGGTTCGAGGGTTACGATGGCCTGCCGTTGGACGGCGACGTCCCACCGAGCCTGGGCGGAAACGGTCGCTGACGACCTATTCCGGGGCCGGCGAGATGGCCTATCTGCCGGAGATGACCGCTTCCAGCTTCGCCCCCGACGACATCGCGCACGTCATCCAGGTGGCGCTCGCGCCGGCCTTCCTGCTCACCGCGCTGGCGACCCTGCTCAACGTCTTCTCGACCCGCCTCGGACGGGTCGCCGACAAGGTCGATGCGGCCGCCGCCGGGTTGCGCGGCGCCGACCCGGCCGAGGCCGGACGCCTGTCACAACAGCTCTCATATCTGCGCCGGCGCTCCTTCGTCCTCGACGTCGCCGTCGTTCTCGCGTCCGGCGGCGGGGTCGCCACGGGCATCGCGGTTCTGACGTTGTTCGTGGGCGCCCTGCGCGACGCCGCCACCGCCTCCGTCCTGTTCGGCTGCTTCGGCATGGCCCTGGTCTGCACGGTCGCCGCCATCGGCGCGTTCCTCGTCGAGATCCTCATGGCCGGCCGCGGCATCCGGGTCGAGGTCGACCGCCAGCAGGACCATGCAGCAGAGCGGGGCTCTCGCTGACGAAACCCGGTGGCGACCCGCGGAGCGGTCGTTGATCCACCTCAAGGCGGTCCGGCCGAAAGTCGGCACCATGGCTCCCGTAATGATGACGGGAGACGGTCATGACCATGGCGATGCGGACGACTGACGTGACGACGGTTCGCACCGTTCGGATGCCGAGGGGCACCGCCGCGCGTACGCTCCCGATGGACGAGGGTGTCAGGTCCCTGATCGGTGACGGATATCGCCACGAAGCCATCGGCAGCCTTCAGGCGCTGGCCCTCGCTGTCGTCGCTTCGCTGCTGGTGAGTGGCCTGCTCTGGACTGTGCTCTGAACGACGGCCCGCGCGAGGAGACGTGTCATGGAAGACCGGTACCTGCGCCGCTTCGTCGTCGACGAGCTGGACTACGACCCCCGCGTCACCGCCGCGCATATCGGCGTGGCGGTCGAGAACGGGGTCGTGACCCTGACCGGCCACGTCGCCAGCTACGCCGAGAAGGCCACGGCGGAACGGATCGCGATGCATGTCAGGGGCGTGCGCGCGGTCGTTGATGGCGTCGAGGTCCGCTATCCGGACGACTGCAGGATCGGCGACGAGGAACTGGCCGACCGGTGCGTCCGCGCCATCGCATGGGACGTGACGGTTCCGCCGGGCTCGGTCGAGATCAAGGTCGAGAAGGGCTGCGTCACCCTCTCGGGCTGGGTGGAGCGCTACGACCAGAAAGCCGCCGCCGAGCGAGCGTTACGTCGGCTGGCGGGCGTGGCTGATATCGTAAATCTGGTTGGGGTTTGTCCAGCTCATAACGAAGCACAGGCTTGAGTCGAGAATGCCAGACGGTTTGCCCGAGATAGTCAGACGGACATCGGGCATGTTCGAACATGTCGCAGCTTTGGGTGAGACGATGGCGATGTTTCTGTCTCCGCGTATCATTCGGATCGTCGGTTCGGATGATGCGCTCTTGGTTGCCGTACGGTGTTCAATGAGCTGTGTCATTGAGGGCTTGCCGTGATTTTTTCGCCTTCGCGTATCTGAGGGTAATGGCAGTCGAGCCCCGTGCGCGGACGACGGCCCTACAGGCAGGATGCGGGTAGCCGGTGGCCCAGAAGTGTCCGTGCCATCCTCAGATTGCGCTCGGCCAGAACGAGCGTCGTTTCTCCGACGGCCCAGAGCTCGTCCGAGCCACTGCCGGCTTGATCCAGAGAAGTCAGCATCGCGGCGAGTGCGGCGACGGACCGTTGGAGGCCCACTGCGATCTGATGAATGTGAACCCGCCGGTCCCCGAGATCTTCGCCGGACGCGATACGCCGTTGCAGGTCCTGCAGCAGCCGATGCGTCGTATCCGCGTCCAGACGTATCGGCAGCGGAATAACGTCTGCCGGCGCCGATCCGACCGACGCGCTCGTCCGCGGCACGGCCTGTCGAAGCGTGGAGGCCGGGATTTCGGGACCGCCAGCGTCTTCGGCGGTTGGCCTCTGCGACGCGGTTTCGCGGCGCGGGCTCTCATCGGCGCTCGGGCCGTGATCCGCTGCACAGGTTTCGGCGTCTTCGCCGCACCCGTTCGTCAGCACTGAAGCAAGACTGTCCATAGCTCTCGAGGCTCGTTGGAGTAATCGGAGCAGCTCGCCGGCTCAGGCCGCCATGCTTCGGGATGCCTCGCGGACCTGGCGCGTCGAACGGTCCACGGCCTGCGTCGAGGATGCGATCAGGCCGATGCTTCGGCTGATCTCGGACACCGCGGTCGTCATGGTTTGCATGTTCGACGACATCTCCTGAGCGACCGCCGCCTGCTGATCGATTGAGGCGGAGATGGACGCCGAGATCTCGTTGACCTCCGCAATGGTCTGACCGATGCCCGAGATGGCCGCCGCTGCCTCGTTGGCGGCGCCCTGTGTCTGCGCGATCTGCGCGCTGATGCTTTCGGTCGCCTTGGCGGTCTGGGATGCCAGGTTCTTGACCTCGGCCGCGACCACCGCGAACCCCTTGCCGGCTTCGCCGGCGCGTGCCGCCTCGATGGTGGCGTTCAGTGCGAGGAGGTTCGTTTGGCCGGCAATCTTGTCGATCATGTCGACGACTTCGCCGATGCGCTGGGCTGCGGCCGCGAGCCCCGCCACCACGGTGGAGGTGGCGTTGGCCTGTTCTACGGCGCGGCCCGCGACGAGCAGGGCACGCGCGACCTGCTGACTGATCTCGCCGACCGATGCTGCGAGTTCCTCGGCACCCGCCGCCACGCTCTGCGCGTTGCTTGAAGCCTCTTCCGAAGCGCTGGCCGCGCTGACCGCCTGCTGCGTGGCTTCCGTCACCGAACCCGCGATGCCGTCGAGGTCGCCGTCGATGGCGCGTTGGAGCCTGGCCCTGTCCAGTCGGTCGTTGACTGCCGCACTGACGTCGGTCGCGAACTTGACGACCTTCACGAGGCGTCCCGAGGCGTCCGCGACCGGATTGTAGGTCGCCTGGATCCAGACATCGCTGCCGTCCTTGGCGATCCGCCGATACTCTGCCGACTGGAACTCACCCCGGCGCAAGGCTTCCCAGAAGCTCCCATACGCGGCCGAAGAGCGCTCGGCGGCATCGACAAAGATCGAATGATGCTTGCCGCGCACCTCATCCAGACCGTATCCGACGACCTTCAGGAAATTCGCGTTGGCCGTCACGACGGTTCCATCGAGATTGAACTCGACGATGCCCTGCGACCGATCGAGCGCCTTGAGCTTTCCCTCGGCATCCGCGCTTCGCAGCTTTGCCGCGGTGATGTCGGTGGCGAACTTGACGACCTTTACGGGCTTGCCGGATGCGTCGGCGATAGGGTTGTAGGTCGCCTGAATCCAGACTTCGCGCCCACCCTTGCCGATCCGCTTGTATTCGGCGGATTGGAACTCGCCGCGACGCAAGGCCGCCCAGAACATGTCGTAGTCCGGTCCCTGCTCCGCCTTGTCCACGAAGAGCCGGTGGTGCTGACCCACGATCTCGTCGAACCGATAGCCGACCACGCCGAGAAAATTCTCGTTGGCCGAGACGACCGTTCCATCGAGGGTGAATTCGATGATGCCCTGCGATCGGTCGAGTGCCCGCAGCTGACCTTCGAAACTGGCATTACGCAGCTTCTGCTCGGTGACGTCTGCCACGAACGCCAGGACGCCCTGTGTCTTGCCCGAACGGTCCCTCAGCGGCAGGTAGTCTTCCCACAACCAGACTTCGCGACCGTTCTGAGCGACGCGGCGCGCTTCGAGCATCTGGCGCTCGCCACGCCGAAGCGCGTCCCACAATCCGCGGCCCTCGGCACCGTCCCGTTCGGACGGCGCGACGATCAGATCATGCCGTTTCCCGATCACGTCCTCGATCCGGTAGCCTAGCGTGGCGAGAAAGCCAGCAGTCGCCGTGAGGATCGTACCGTCCGGATCGAATTCGACGACTGCCTGGTGCGTGTTGATCGCCTGAATCTTTGCAGATCCGTTCCGCGGGCCGAAAAACATTCGATCTCTCCTTGCGACGGCCTGGGTCAATCCAGTCCTGACGATCCTATTCCTGCAAAGCTGACAGAAAGTGCAGATGAGGCCCAAAAAAGCGGCAGAACGTGACCGGAAATGAATTACTTCGTCGTATTCCGCGCCGGATTCGGCCAAAACGAGGAGTACGTGACCTAAATTCGTCCAGAGATTCGCCAGTCGATGAGGTGAAGACTGCGAATGGACCGATATGTCGGTCAGGCCGCGTCCGCGACCGTCCCCGCTGCCTCGGCCAGCGGCTGGAATGCGCGCACGAGGTCGATGTCGATCTTGCCATCCATGCTGCGCAGGATCTCGTAAGCCTCGTTCCCGGCCAGTGGCCGCCTGTATGGGCGACGCTCGATGAGTGCGCCGAAGACGTCGCAGACCGTCACCAGCCTTACGATGTCCGGAATTCTGTCAGCCCGGAGATTGTCCGGATAGCCGGACCCGTCCAGCGCCTCATGGTGCGAGCGCACCACGGCGAGCATCGTGTCCGAGAAATCGCCGTTTCGGAGCATCTCGTGGCCAATGACGGGATGCGTGCGCATTACGGCGATTTCATTCGCATCCAAGCGTGAGGGCTTGTTCAGGATGGCAAGAGGAATGCGCGACTTGCCGAGGTCATGGAGCAGCGCGGCCTGGGTCAGTTGTCGGCAGTCAGGTTCCGATAGGCCGAGTTGTTGGGCGAAGCCGGCGGCGAGACCGGCCACCAGGAGGCAGTGCTGGTGCGTCGCGTCATCGAAGTGCCAGACGACGTCGAGCCAGCCCCGGATGTCGGCCTTTTGCAATGCATCGACCACGAGGTCCGCGCCGCTCACGACCTGATGCAGGCCGGGAGCCTGCCCGGAACGGCCGAGATCGAAGATGCGCGTGAGCGCATCGTCGGCGGCCATCGCACTGGCGGTCGTGGCAGCGATGGTCTCGGCATCCCGCTGGAGCTCGCCAAGATGATCGAGAGTTTCGGCGAGCAGTCGTGCGGCTTGCGAAGAGTCGATTGTCCGATCCGCCCCCAGTGCATGCGCTTGCGCACGGGACCTCGGCGTATCGTTGTGAAGCAGGCAAACGAAAGGTGGTCGCCTCGGTCCAAGCCGGTCGAGTTGTTGCCTCAAGGCTGCGACTTGCTCGGAATGCGACAGTGAGACGTCGCTGACGATGGCCGTCACGGCCTGGGGGATCGCCACGTTCGAAGCATGTTCGGGATCGAGGAGATCCACGACCATCGGAGCGCCCATGCTGTTGAGACTACGAGCGAGCCTGCGAGCCCGCGATGGCGTGTCGGTGAGGATGAGAATGGAGCTCACGTTCAATCTCGTGCCGCCGTCGTTTCGATCCGAAGTCAGCATAGCGACCGGAGCTTGCCGGTGGATTAGACGAGATACTTAAAGTTGCGCCTTCGCATCGCTTTTTCGGCCTGAGTTGACGGGGATACGTTCTCGTACGAACATCGACGGCATCGGGATGAAATAAAACCGATCAAGTACGATCATCACCGGCCGACTTGGACGGAGCCATGCCGACACGTTCGTTAATGCGGCAGCAGGCCGGATCGGTTTCGCCCCGCGCCTTCTCGTCCAAGCACTTCCTCAAACTCGTCGAGGACACGGGCGACGTGGGGTTCTGGTCCGCAGACCTGAGCAAGGACCGGCTGGAGGCTTCGGTCGGGCTCTACCGCATCCTCGGGCTCGATCCTACGGAGGAAATGACGTTCGGGTTAGGCCTCGACATGATCCACCCCGACGACCGCGCGGCTCATGGCGACCAGATCGCCGTACTGCGCAGCGGGCAGCCCATAACCCGCGAGTTCCGGATCATTCGCCCGGACCGGACGCAGCGCTGGCTTCTGCATCGCGCCGAAGTCATGCTCGGACCCGACGGTAGGCCAAGCCAGGGGATGGGCGTCGTCTTCGACGTCACCGCGCGCCATGACAGCGTTCGCTCGATGGAGCAGCGCCACGACCGTTTCAACGCGCTTCTGAGTGCAACGGCGGCGGTATTCTGGATCAATGGTCCCGATGGTGAGCCATTGGAGATGCCGCAATGGCAGGCTCTCACCGGCCAGAGCCATTCCGAGATGAGCGGGCAAGGCTGGTTGGCCGCGATCCATCCCGAAGACCGGGAACGCACTGCGGCTGCCTGGTCGACGGCGGTCTCGCATGCCGCCCCCTACAACACGGATTATCGGGTTCTGTGCGCCGACGGAATCTACCGTTGGTTCAATGCCCGCGGCGTTCCGATCCTGAACCGCGACGGAGCGGTCCGAGAATGGGTTGGCGTCTGTCTGAGCGTTCCCGGGCGAAACCGCTTCGGCTCGGCCGGTGCTCGCTCGGCCGGTGACAGATCGCCGGCGGATATCGAGGAACAGGTTCTGACCCCGGCTCAGGTACGGGGCGCCCGGGGCATGACCGGCCTGTCGAAGGATGAGCTCGCCCGGCGCGCGCACGTGTCCGTTTCGACGATCGTGCGGCTGGAGGACGGAACCTCGCTCGTGCGACCTCGGTCGGAGACGGTGTTGGCGATCCGTCAAGCGCTGGAACAGGCCGGTGTAGAGTTCACCTTCGAGCCCGGCGCCAAACCTGGGATACGGGAAGCCTGAAGCGGGTCGGCTTTGGACATCCCAACTCGGAAACTCTTAGGTGGATCAGGGTTCGACTTGCCGAAGCGAGGCAGCCGGGGACTGGCCGTCAACCACGGCCAGCCGAACTCAGTCGCGACACCGCGAACTATCCTGTGCCGCTTGATGCCTGCAACGCGACGACGACGACCGTTGCCGTCAGCGCGTCACGTCGAACGATAGGATCCAGTCTGACGGTTTGCGGTTTCGTCGTGCCTGAGCGTTCGGAACCGCAAAGGGAATGACGTTGGTCAGGTCGGGTTTGGCCTCAGGGCACCTGATGACTGGGTCGAAGTCAGGCTTGTTCATTCGGTGCATCCACCCGCTGAGCCGTTTCCCGCGTCGGCGTTGCGCTCGACGTGAGATCCAAGCATCCGTCCTGGCCTTCTTCAGCATTCGACGTCTCGCGGTCAGCGCTCTCGGCGGGTGGCATGCGCGTCCGACATCGACAGGAGGCCGATGTCCGACGCCCCGGCAATCTCGGCGGCAAGGCGATCTTCGGTCTTTGCGCTGGATCAAAGCTCTCCCGGCCGCACGCCGCGAGAGTGCCGCCATCGGGCCGGGCTCGCCGGCTGGCGGAGGCGGCCATGTGTTACGCGAACATCCTCGTATCCCTCGATCCCGGCCATGCGACGGTTGACCGGGTCCGGCTCGCCGCCGGCTTGGCGCAGCGGTTCGACGCCACGCTGACGGGCGTCGCAGCCCGCCAGATCCCCGCCCCGATCGCAGTCAACGACATCCGCGAGGCCGAGGCGGTCTACGAGAAAGAGAAGGACAAGCTCTGCGACGAGCTGGCGCGCGTGCGAGAAGTCTTCGAACGAAACGCCGCCGGCGTGACGACGGACTGGCATTCGGCGACCGCTGGGCCGCTGAAGCTGCTGATCGAGCGGGCACGCGCCGCCGACCTCGTCGTCGTCGGGCGTCGCGGTCTCGACGACGGCGACCCCGGTGACATGGCTGTCATGCCCGGCCCCGTGCTGATGGAGGCCGGGCGTCCCGTCCTCGTCGTGCCGCCGGGCATCGAGCATCTCAGGGCGGCGCGGATCGTCGTGGCCTGGAAGGATACCGTGGAGGCCCGGCGGGCCGTGACCTCGGCAATTCCACTTATCAAGCGAGCGGATCAGGTCTTCGTGGCCACCTCGGGCGCCGAGGCCGGCCTCGAAGGTGCAGAGGACGTCAGCGGTCATCTCGCCCGCCATGGGGCCCATGTCACCACGCACCTGCTGTCCAGGCCGGCCGCGGGGGACGCGGACGAGGTCCTTCGCTTCGCCGAACGGCACGACGCCGACCTCGTGGTCATGGGGGGCTATGGCCACTCCCGGCTTCACGAGTGGCTCTTCGGCGGTGTGACGCGGGAGGTCCTTCAGACCACGCCCATCTGCTGTCTGATGAGCCATTGATGCGCGCCGCCATTGTCATCGTCGCCCTCGCGTTCCAACCGTCGCCCGTCCGAGCCTTCGACGCGCACGAGAGGCGGGGCGAGACGATCGCGCTCACCAACTGCGCCCGCTGTCATGCGGTCGGTAGGGTCGGGGCCAGTCCCTTGCGGGAGGCTCCGCCTTTCCGCACGTTGCACGAGCGCTATCTGGTCGGGGACCTCTCTGAGGCGCTGGCCGAAGGCATCACCACCGGCCATCCGACGATGCCGGAATTCCGGCTCGACCCGGACGAGGCCGAGAACCTGATCGTCTACCTCCGGACCCTGGAACGCTGAGAGCGCGTGCCGGTGCGGAGGGTCGGATGCCATCGCGACGGGTCCGTGCGCAGCCTCAGATCCCGGCCAGACGCTCCAGTCGGTCGGCATCGAGCAGGCGCACCCCGCCGGGTACGATCAGGATCAATCTCGCCCGATCCAGATGCGTCAGCATCCGGCTGACCGTCTCGATGGTGAGGCCGAGATGGTCGGCGATGTCTTGCCGCCCCATCGGGAGCTCCAGCGTGACCGAGATCCGTCCGATCCGGGCGTAACGCCGTCTCAAGCCGACGAGGAAGCAGGCGACCTTCTCCTCGGCCGTGCGACGGCTCAGGAGGATCATCTGCTCTTCGGCGAGCATCAACTCGTAGCCGGCGCGCTCGTACAGGCGGTCGAGGAGGTTGGGCTTGTCAGAGACGAGGCCCCGAAACGGGCGACGCTCGAACCGGCACACCTCGGTCGGCATTAGCGCCTCCGCCGTCAGGCTGTGCCGCTCGGGCATGGACAACCCGAGGAAGTCACCCGGGAGCGCGAAGCCCATGACGTGGCGTCGTCCGTCCGACAGCAGGCGGGACAGCCGGATCGCACCCTCGGTAACGTTGTAGACCGCGTCGGCCCGTCCTTCCTGCGAGAACAGGGCCTCACGGGGGCCGAGGCTGACGTGTTGGCTCAACGCTTCGAGGTCATCGAGTTCGTCGCTCGTCAGCGCGGCGCAAACGCTGACGAGCCGAACCTTGCATTCGTTGCAATGACCGCCGCCGCGATGACGACAGGCTTTTGGCCCTGCCGGGGGAAACTCGCTCAAGCTTAGCATAGGAGCCCCCACCATCGCCTCTGGATCAAACCTCTTGATCATAAAAAACGTTTCTATCGTACTAGAAAAGTTATTTTGTCGCAAAAATCGACGATTTCATCTTCAAAAAGAACGAAATTCATCCAATAGGATGACCTCCGAATAATTCTGGCGACGGGGCGAGGCAGGGGTGTGAACGACATTGAGATCGAGGAACCGAGCCAGCTCGCGCATGAACGTTACAGCGCGTTGGTGCGGGCCATCGCCACCGTCGTCTGGACCGCGACCGCGGATGGCTCGACCCGGGTGGGCGCCGACTGGACCCGACTGACGGGACAGACACCGGCGCAGATGGCGGGTTATGGCTGGCTCGACGCCATCCACCCCGACGACCGAGAGCGGACCCGCGAGGCCTGGCGCACGGCGGTGCTGCACCAGGGCGTCTACGACACCGATTACCGCATCCTCTGCGCCGACGGCATCCATCGCTGGTTCAACGCGCGCGGGGCTCCTGTCCTCGACCGCGATGGCACGATCCGGGAATGGGTCGGGATCTGCCTCGCCATCACCGGCAGCAAGCGCTTCCAGGCCGGCATGGTCTCGGAGGACGCCGCGCCAAGCCGTGTGACCCCGGGTCAGGTCAGGGCGGCGCGGGCCCTGCTCGGATGGAGCATCGGGCGGCTCTCCGCCGAGGCCGGACTCTCCGTATCCACGGTCGCGAGGATCGAGGACGAGGCCCGCCGCGACAGCGTCCGGCCTTCGAAATGGCAGGCGGCCCTCGCGGCCTTCGCGGTGAGCGGCATCTCCTTCACCCGTACCGGCGACGGCGAGGCGGGCATACGGCACAGGCCGCCACAGCCTTGAGGGCAGGCCGGACCTTTAATGGCTCATGAGGCAACAGATCGGCGCGCCCGCCAGAAGGTCGCGCGTGACGCCACCGAAAGCCCATTCCTGCAGCCGGGAATGACCGTAGGCACCGGTGACGAGAAGGTCGGCCGCACTCTCGCAGGCGACGTCGACGAGGGCTTCCCCGAGCGACGCGCCCCGGGCGTCCGTGCGCGCCGTGAAGGCATGGATGCCGCGTGTGGCGAGATATCGGACGACCTGCTCACCAAGGTCTTCCCCGCCCTCGTCGACCGTGCAGACGATGACGGCCGAGGCGCGCTTGAGGAACGGCATCGCGTCCCAGATCGCGCGGCGGGCCGCGCGGGTGTTCTTCCAGCCGATGGCGATCCTGGCTGCGTCAAGTCGGTCGACATCGGGCGGGACGATCAGAAGGGGTCGGCCAAGTTGCATGACGAGGTCGCCGGGATCGGCGTAGAATGGGGAGGTGTCCGGGTCGTCCTCCGGGCGTCCGACGACGATGAGATCGGCGCCGGCGGCGTGCTGCAGCATGAAGTGCGACGGGCTGTCGAGGTCGGAGCGCCATTCGATGCGTTGGAATCCCGCGGCGGCCTCGTCGAACAAGGTATGCGCACGTTTCAGTCCGTCGAGGCAGGCCTCGTGCAGCCTCGGTAGGACGTACGACCCTCCCGGTGTCGGACCTATCGGAACCGCGGCGTAGTCCGGCCGTTCGGCGGCGACGCCGATGAGACGGCTTCCGAAATCGTCAGTGAGATGCCCGGCCAGTCGGACGCGGCTCCTGGCATCCGCGCCGGGATCGACCGCCACCATGATGTTCGCGTAGGTCACCGAGGCCTCCTGATCGTACGAAGGGGTCCCGGCAGGCGCAGGACCGGGCCGCGGGCCGGCCTGCCGGAGACGTGGACGGGGCCCGAGGTGGGCTGCGTGGCCCTCACGTCATCTCGATGCGGTCCTCGACGGTGCGGACGCCCGGTGCCGACCAGGCCGCGCGCTCGGCGATCCCACGCTCGTGCCAGGCGTGGACCTTGCCCTTCAGCGTGACCTTGCCGCCGGAGACGTCGACGTGGATCGCATCGGCCTCGACCTGGGCGTTGCGCTTGAGCGCCGCCTCGATCTCGCCGCGCACGTCGGTGGCGCTGACCTTCGGCGTCACCTCGATCAGGTTGACGATGCTGACGACGCCCGGCAGCCGGTTCGGCGCGGCCTTGGCCTCCGCCTTCTGGTACTGCCATTCCACCGTGCCGGTGAGCGTGAGGCAGCCGCCCTGCACCTTCACCTGGACCGCGCCCTTCGGCACGACGACGTTCCAGTCGAGCAACTGCACGGCGCGCTTGGCGAGATCCTCGTCCAGCGGAGGCTTGTCGCGGCTGAACCGGACCTCGATCCGCTCGACGACGGCACGGACCCCGCGCACCTTCTTCGTGGCCCTCTTGGCGGCCTCCCGTTGGACGAAATTTGCAACGTGGCCACCGAGCGTCACGATCCCGTCGTCGACGGACACGGCGATTTCGGCCGCGTCGATGCTCGGCTCGAAGTCGAGTTCGGCGATGGCGCTGTCGCGGATGGTCCTGTCACCCATGGTCGGATCCCGAGGTTTGGATGGCCCGGACGTCCCGGGCGAGGGACCGACCCTCAGGCACCGCAGGCCGGGGGGCATTGATCCAGTGCAAAGCCGGACGGACCCGCCGTCAGCCCTGCGTTCGGGCAGAGCCGGGTCCGGCCCCGGCTCGCCATGACCGCCCTCGGCAGCGCGGCCACGAATTCCTCGGCGAGGCAGGGCCGGTCGAGCAGGGGAACGTCGCGAAAGGCGGCCAGGACCGGATGTGCGCCGGAGAACAGCGCGATCGGCACGTCGGCCCGACGCAGCGCGCAGGCCAGGCGAAGCACGGCCCCTGGCTCAAGTCGACACTGACCACGGCGTAGTCGGGCCTCGCCACCTGAGCGCATCGAGCGCCGCCTCGCAGGTGCCGTGGGGACCGTCGACGACGTAGCCGGCATCGACGAGCTCGTCCTCCAGCCACATCTCCATCAGGGCTTGGTGCTCGGCCAGGAGCACCGTCAGCTTTTGATCCGCCGTCGGCATCATCGGCTCCCGTCGTTTAGGACCGAGGCAGCATGCGTTCGATCCGGGACGGCGCCTTAATTCATCTTAAAAGCGTCGGATCGGAGCGGACGGACGGGAGGCTAGGCGCGCGGATGCGCGCGCCTCCCCCGGATGGCGGGCCTCGGATGGGTTGGCGGATGCAGCCCTGTGGGCGCGCGCCTTGCCGTGAAGTGGCCAATACCGCTCCATGGCGAGGTAGGTGAACGACGCCAACCAGCCGATCAAGCAGGCGGAAGCCTGTACGGTTTGCTCGGCAACCTTGGCGCGGGTGGGGACGGAGCCGCTTTCGCCGGCTCGACCTGTCGGGCCTCGTCGGCCGGACGCTCGGTTACGCCGCACAGGAGATCGCCCGCGCCCTCGCGCCGGAAAACGGCGACGCGGATCGCATCCGTATCGCCATCCAAGAGGCTATCGCCGAGGTCCTGCCCGACGTCGAGATCTTCGATCCGGCGGCGCTGACGCCCGACGACATCATCGCGATCATGATCGAGTTCCAGATCGCGCCCGGCTTCGAGCAGGGCGCCCTTCCAGGCCACGAGGTCGTCGCGGGTGACGAGCGGCCAGATCGTCGGCGCCGACCGCGTCCTCGAGGGCGACGAGGACGCCGGTCCAGCACTTGACCGTCGAAGGAGCGAGGGCGGCCTCCCTGGCGTAGGCGGTGAACGTAGCGCGCTTGGGCTTGGAAGGAACCGAAGGAGCGGACGCGTCGGGCGGAGGCGGAGGCGGGGCGGATGCGACGCGGCAGCGGGGCGCGGCCAGGGTACCTACGACACATTGAAGGAGCGACCAGCGTTCGTCGACCTCGACGGCGGCGAGCAGCCAGCGGCTTCGGGCGATCGTCGGTTCCTTCGTACGGAGGCTCTTCCGTTCCTCAGTCCTGCCGACCAGGAACAGCAGTTCCTTCGGCTCCCGTCTGCGGAACCAGAACACGCCGCTCCGGGGATGCCGCCATGGGCGGGATGCGGGGAGAATCATCGTGCGTACCACCTTTGTGTACCACGACGGCGCAGCTAAACCCTTGTCAGGGTCGAAGTATGTGATTCCTCAGGAGGTTGCCGGGATGGCTGGCGGAGAGGGGGGGATTCGAACCCCCGATGGGCTTGCACCCATGCCGCATTTCGAGTGCGGTACAATCAACCGCTCTGCCACCTCTCCTCCAGTGAGATCCGTGAGGCGCCGGCTGCCAGAAGCGCCAACATCACCACCATCGTCACCGAGGGCGTTCGCTGCAAACCAAGACCGAATACGCTTCGTCATGGCAGTGCGGCGAAAGCCGGAGGCGGTCATAGCGGGGTCGGAATGGGAGGGCAAGCCGAGAAAACGCGCATGGATCATCGCATGGCGCCCTATCGAATGCCGAAGCACATCGGCCCGGATTGGAGGTCGGCGACGATCGTGCTGACGGTGGACCAGGGAATGGTGGGATGAAGCACCGGAATGTCGCTCATCGCACGTGCGCAGATCGATTCCTGTCCGGCACGTGAAGCCGTGGGGGCGACAGACTGGACCGGATGTTCGTTCCGGCGGCTCTGCGCCGCTGCAGTCTTCTTCGCGATCTGAAGCTTTTGAGCGTACAGTGCCTTCGGTTTTCCAAAGGACAGATCGTCTGTCTACAAACCACACTTGTGCCGACAAGCCAAGTCTTCGCCCATCGCGGCGATCATCATGCATCGCCGGAGATTGAGAGAGGCTTGCCCACAATATCTCTTATATGAGCCCACTCGCCTCGAAGGCTGCTTTGGCGCCTGTGAAATCTCCGAGCGCGTGGCGCGCTTCGCCGAGCCGATACAAAATGGTGGCATGTCCTGGCGCGATGGCCAGCGCACATCCGAGCGGTGAGAGCGCCTCGTGCGGACGCTGTGCCTCGAGGAGCCATTCGGCCTTCTGGATCAGCAGGCGGGCGTTGTTCGGCTGGAGCAGGAGCACCGCATCCAGACGATCGAGCGCCTCGGACCGGCGGCCGAGGGCTGCGAGCGCGAGGGCTGCGAGCGTGCCCTGATATCGATCGGTGTGCTTGTCGGCGCGTTCGACCGCCGCCAGGGCTCCGGCCGCGTCTCCGGTTCGCAGGCGGCACTCGGCCAGATTGCCGGTGAAACGGCCTTCGGCATCGAGGAGGGCCGCCGCCTCGGCGGAGAGCAGGGCTTCCGCCCAATCGTTCTCGCGCATTGCCTGTCGCGTACGCCGGTTCTGCTTGCGCGCCGGATGGTCCGATTCCGATTCGAGGTAGATGTCGCGCCAGCCGCGGATACTCCAATCCGCGAGAAGGTCGGGCCGGTAGAACAGCGCCCGTTCGGCCAGTTGGACGATCACGACGTCCGGCCTCAGATCGTCGATGAGGTCGTCCGGCAGAACGCTGGGAGGAGCGATGTACGTCGTTTCGGCAAAGGTGCGGGACAGGAACGGCGCGAGGAAGGTCGTGAACGAGTCGCGCACGACGAGCGCCCGGCCACGCCCCTGCGGGCAGGTATGCTGCTGAAAGGCGTATTCGCGCTCGTCGAAGGTATCGCTGACGGAGACCAAGTCGCGTCCCGCGATCTCGGCCTGCTGAAGGTATCCGGTGCGTTCCGGCTGCAGGTGAATGCCGAGATCACCGAAGACTTGCCGGTCATGATAGCGGATCGCGCTGAAATCGATCGGCCGCTGGTCCAGATGCGCCGGCATCCGCTTGAGGATTTCGCGATAGACCCGATAGGCGGCGAAGCTCGTCCAATGGGAATCGACGTCGTAATAGACCGGCACGACACCTTTGGCGCCGTTCAGGAGGCTGACGAGGTCGATCGCCTGCACGCCGTCCGCAACGGCCGCCGCGGTCAGGCGTCCCGCGGCCGTCGGCAGGTCGGGCACGATCCCGTCGGGGAGATGCTCCGCGTAGATGCTCGACTTCTCGGGCGCGACGAGGAACACGAAGTCGATCCCGCGCTTCGCGAGCCGCTCATGGCGGCTCTTCATGATGCTGCGCTGGAGCGGCAGCGTCGTCCGCGCCCAATCGGACAGGTTGGATGCGAAGTCGAGCGGCCGCGCGTCGAGATAGCGTTCGAGGAACAGCCAGCCCTCGCGCCCTTCGGCGATGGAAATATCCGATCCTGCTAGCAACCCGTTCTCCTTCGGCCGCTTTCGCGATCTTTCAGGACGCCTGGGCGCCGTGTGTCGACGTAACCAGACCTTCGATCCCCGTGATCAGATCGCCGACGTTGGCGGCGTCGGCGGCCAGACTTTCGGGAATCCGGATCTTGAACGCGTTCTGAAGCCGGATCATCAGCACGGTGTGGGATAAGGAATCCCAGCCGTCGACGTCTTCGGCACCCGCCGCGTCAGGGACGGCGTCGAGATCGACCGCGAATGTCTGAGCGATGACTCGTCGTATCGCTTCACGCTCCGTGTTCATCGCATCATCCTCGTGCTGTCGCATCTCGATCCGCGCGGTAGCGCGCCAGGTTTTCGGATCGGCTGATCTTTCCGCTGCTGGTCTTGGTGAGCCATCCCGGCGACACGAGCACCACGCTGTGCACGGTGAGTTCGAGCCGCGAGAAGATCGACTGCTTGATCGTACGTTTGAGCGTGCGCTGAGTGTCGTCGCCTTCGACCCGCGTTTCGGCGAGGATGACGACATCCTCGCTCCCGGTCTGGGCATTCGGAACGCCGATGGCGACCGAGCGGCCGGGTAGCACCCCGCTTTCGTGCGAGACGATCTCCTCGATGTCGTGCGCGTAGTAGTTGCGGCCGTGAACGATGATGATGTCCTTGATCCGGCCGCTGATGAAGATCTCGCCATCGTCGATGAAGCCGACATCGCCGGTACGATACCAGTCCGAGGCGAAGGCGGCTTCGGTCGCCGACGGGTCGTTGTGATAGCCGGCAAAGACGAAGGCGCCGCGTACGGCGATTTCGCCGACGCGGATTCCGGGTCCGTCGCCGCCCGCATCCGAACGGTCGGCGTGCGTCTCCAGCGGAAGGATGCGGACGTCAGCGCCCGAGAGCGCAGGGCCATTCGATACGAGCGGCCTGGATCCCGGGCGGTCGGGCACTGCTGCCACGGCGCGCCCGCGCGAGGCGAGGAGATCGGCGTCGTACCAGCGCACCGGTGCTCGTCGTCCCGCGGGAGAATGCGACACCGCGAAACCCGTCTCCGCCATGGCGTAGCAAGCGGCGAGTTGCTCCGGGCGAACCCCGCGATCGGCAAAAGCATCGGCAAAGGCATCGAGGGTCACGTGTTTGACCGGTTCGGAACAGCTCGTGAAGAGCCGCATGCTGTCGAGCCGATAGCGTGCCGATCCGTCGGCCGGGACCGTGTTGACGAGATGCTGGAAGGCGAAGTTCGGCAGCCAGCAATGGGTGCCGCGGAAGCGCTCGATCAGCTGGAACAGCAGCTCCGGCTTCCCGACCCACTCGAAGGCATCCATCACAACGACGGTGGCCCCGACCGTGAGCGGGATCAGCAGGGCCGTGAACAGACCCATGTCGTGGTAGAGCGGAAGCCAGCTGACGACGACGCTTTGCTCCGACAAGCCGATGACCGGCGCGTAGGCCTCGGCCTGGATACGAATCTGCGAGAAGGTCAGTGCGACGCCCTTCTTGAGGCCTGTCGTCCCCGACGAGTGCTGCAGGAGTGCCGTATGGCCGTCGTCTCGGTCGACACGCGGACAGTCGACGTCTCCGTCGGCGATCCGGTCGATCGCCACAAGTCTGGCGCCGACTTCTTCGGCCAGCGGAAGGAGCGGCTCGAAGATCGCGTCATAGGCCACGATGGCCCGCGGACGGATCCGCCGGATGAGTGCCGCGTGCGCCTGCCAGTACAGTTCCGGCTGCTGCTTCGGCGTCGGGAAGGACATGAAGGACGGGACCAAGCCGGCCATCATGACCCCGAGATAGGCCGGGACCTGAAGCGGATGATGTTTCAGGAACAGCAGCACGATGTCGGACGTCGATCCGTCGGCCGGCAACGACAATGCCGCCCCGACCCGCATCGCCGCGTCGCGAAGGTCTCCGAAGGTCTGAACGACGTATCGACCGTCCTGCCAATGTACCAGGAACGGCTTGTCCGGCATCCGGTCCGCATGTGCGTGGACTTGATCGATCAAGTTCATGGCACCGGACCGCGGGGACGGGGACATCCGGACGTCGCCCTGCGCACGCAGCGGACCCATCAAGAAGCGGATCGCTTGGCGGCGTTTCTGCGCCGCAGGACGGCGACATCCTGATTGCCGATGGCGCCCGGATAGATGTCGACGATTTCCAGGTAGTCGCCCCAGGCGCCGAGCGTGTAGCTCGGGGATTGCAGCGTGTTTCGATAATAGGTGCCGTCGTCGATCTTGCCGTCGAGGGCGGGATCGTGCTGCTCGTCGTCGAACTCCGTCTCCTGCCAGCGCTGCCACCATTCCGGCGACCGGAACACCGACGCGAACGAGACCGCGGCAAATCCGGCGAACGTGATCAGCGCGACGCCGTCCGGCTTCAGGATGCGCGCGATCTCCTTCAGCCATAACTGCTGCACGTCGGCGGTCAGATGCGTCATGACCGAGATGCCGAAGATGCCGTCGAGGCTCGCATCCGCGATGCTCGATGGCGGGCGCAGCGGCAGGGTGACGAAGTCGCCGTCGAGATGCGCGTTGCACCACTCGACGTTCTGCCGGTCCACGTCGGCCCCGGAGATCCGCGCCTCCGGCCAGTTCTGGATCAGGTGGCGCGTCACGCGCCCGTGCCCGCAGCCCCAGTCCAGAATGGTGACGCCCGGTCCGGCGCGCACGCCGTAATGGCCGAAGAGCGATTCGATCGTCTTGAAGGCCGAATACCCGGTGAAGTTCACGCTCAGGTCGTTCGACCAGGTCTGGACGCGCGTAAGCTGGTTCGAGTCGCGCGGAAAGCAGACCGCACTGTCCAGACGCCGCGGGATGTAGACCTTTCGGCCCACACCCTGGATGCCGTCGGTTGAATGTGATGAGGGCGCTGCGGTCGGATAGACGAACTCGAACGAGAACGGATCGCTCCCCGCGGCCGACGATGCGAGATCGATCGTGATCTGAAAGTTCGAGAGGCCGCCGTTCGGCCAGTACCAGAAGTGATGCTCGAACTCGGGCGAGGGAAGCGGATAGGCCACTTCGAAGGCAACGCCGGGGCCGAACCGAACGGACAACTGACCGGGGTCACCCCCCGGCGGGAGATGCGAGCCGGACACCACGATGCGGGCGCCGTCGAACGACATCCAGGGCGCACCGAATTGCGGTTGGTCGTGGACGGCGAGCACGCTTGCGGCAGCGAGGCCATGCGCGTTTAGGCGCGGCTGAACACGCGCCGTCATGGCGCCCAGCAGCCCCTCGCCGATCGACGTGATCGCGATGTCGATCGGTCGGGTTTTGGCGACGCTCGGCAGATCGAGTGCGAAGTTCGGGCCGTCGGCGTCCTGCGTGACGGGCACACGGGCCCAGTGGCGTCCATCACAGGATACGTTGACGGAAGCGTGCGGATCGGCGCCGGGCAGAAATCGCCCCAGGAGACGGCAAGGTGGCTGAAACGCGAGCATGAGCTGTGCGTCGGATTCAGGCAGACGTGCGCTGGAAGCGAGTGAGCTATTCATTCTTTAACAACACCCTAACGGCCTCCGAAGGTCGTTGGGCTTGTCAGGCGAATGCGGCGAACGAAAGCGCAAAAGGCACACAACACTTTTCCAAAAACGGGCTTTTCCTGTTCCGGCGCACCCCGCTAGCGTCCTGCGTCGTCGACGAGCGCGACGATATTCGGCCCAATCGACGGAAAGTAAAATTTGGATCAATGCTCGGCAAACTAAACAATATTCAAGCGTCGAAATAGACCGCTTGTTTTATTAATTGATGCAAATTCGATTGGTTTATTTATTGCCAAAGCATGAATTGTCGAGTCCAAGATGGCCTCATCAGAACGGAGACCGAATGGCAGCCGCAGCCAACCGCGACACCCTTGGCCGCGACGTCGTCGAATCCCTGACGCGGGGACGGCAAAGATTTATGGAGCATAGCGCGAAAGCGCGCAGCGACATCTCGGCCTGCTTCGACAAGACTTGGTTCAGCCGGCGGTTGGATCTTCGGAACCGGATCGACGACCCGATCCTGGTGTATTTTTCGGATCAGGGTTTTCGCGCGTTCAGCATCAATCCTCTGTTCGACGAGGCTTGGTACCTGGACGCGTATGAGGACGTCGCCGCATCGGTTTCGTCCGGCATGATCTATTCGGGCTTCACCCACTTCGTCATCGACGGGCTCCATGAGGGACGCGCGCCGAACGCCACGATGGCTCTCGCGATGTCGGACCAGCCTCCGGCTTCGGACGTCCGAAGAGAGGATTTCGACGGGCCGCGCTATCTCGATGCGCATCCGTTCGCTCGAAAATTCCTCAGCCATTTCCCGATTTTAGGCGTCTACGAATTCTACTATGCGTATGGGCGGTACTTCGGTCATCGCGCGCCGGAACGGCAGAACGGACAACCTGTCTTCGACGATTTGCTTCCGCAGCATTTCGACGCGAATTACTATAAGGCGCGGTACTTGCCTGAAGAGGCGAACGCGCAAGACGCCTTGCCGCACTATATCGCATTTGGCGCAGCACAAGGCTACAGCCCATCGGACGCGTTCGACGAAACCTGGTATCGCCTGTTCTACACCGATGTGGCGGCGGCCGTGCAGGCCGGAACGATGCGCTCGGCCTTCCACCACTACGTCGTGGCCGGCCGCGAGGAGCAGCGGCGCCCGAAGCACGACATGCGCTATGCGCTCGAAGCACGGATGTCCGGCATATCGGAGCCCAAGCTCCTGCAACGCGCCAAAGATATCGAGAAGCGCATGCAGGCACTCCCACATGCTATCTCTGCGACCGCGGCTCCACGGGTCTGGTTCTGCCTACCGAACCTCAACCCCGACCTCAGCTTCGGCGGCTATAAAGCCGTTTTCGAGTTCATGAAGGCCGTCGTCCGATCGGGCCGGCAGATCGGCATCTTCGTCACGGAAGACAATTCCGACGGTCTCGATTACTTTCTCTATCTCGAGAAGGACGAGGCACTAAAGCGGGTCGTCGCGGACGCGCCTTACGTCAATAGATCGGTCGGCACGAAGATCGAGATCGGCCCGAACGACATCTTCGTCGTCTATTCGGTCTGGGATGCGTATGTGGTCCAGCCATACCTCGCCCACACGCGTAGCAAGCGCTTTTTGTTGTTCGCGCAGGAATACGAGCCGATCTTCTACGAATGCGGCTCGGCGCGTGCGCTCACCGAGTCGGCCTATGATTACGCCCACGTCCCGCTGTTCAACAGCAGGTTCCTGACCAATTTCTTCCGGGGACACGGGATCGGCGCTTTCGAGACTGCCGAGGCCGCGGAAGGTCGCGATTTCCATGTGTTCGAGCATGTTCCGACACGATTGAAGACCCAGCCTCTCTCGGGCAGGAAGACGTCTTGGACACTTGCATTCTACGCTAGGCCGGAGATGCACGCGGCCCGCAATCTCTTCGAGTTGGGGTATCTCGCCCTGCGCCGCCTCTGTGCCGACGGGGTATTCGATGCGTCCTGGCAGTTCTTCGGGCTCGGAGGTCTTACCGAGGACCACGAACTGCCGCTCGGCGGTGGCCATAGCCTGCAGATGCGGCAGAAGATGCCGCTCGACATGTACGAAACCTTCATGAACAACATCGATATTGGGCTCAGCCTGATGTTCGCGCCACATCCGAGCGTCGTGCCGTTCGAGTTCGCGGCAACGGGTGCCGTGGTCGTCACCAATGTCTACGAGAACCGCGCGGCAGACGATCTGGAGGCGATCTGTTCGAACATCGTGCCGTGTCAGGCGACCATCGACGGTGTGGCCGCTGCCCTGCGTGAGGCTGTCGCTCGGGCCGGCGATCTGGAAAGGCGCGAGGCGAACCGGCTGCGGTTGACGGATCGACGTTGGGACGACGTGTTCGACGCCAAAACGCTGGATACGGTCTTTGCGTCCCTGAACTGAGCCCTATCCGTCGGGCCGACAGCCGGCATCGTCGCTCCGCCCAGCCGTCCTGCGCCTTCGATCCGACCACTTCTCTTCGCAATCCGGCTAGGATGGGCGTATCGCCGCCCGTCTGCCTGCCGGAGCCCTCATGACGTCCGTGACCCAGCTGATCGCCGAAGAGCTCGGTGTCCGGGAGGCCCAGGTCGCCGCCGCGGTGGAGCTGCTCGATGGCGGCTCCACTGTTCCCTTCATTGCCCGCTACCGGAAAGAAGCGACCGGCCTCCTCGACGACACACAGCTGCGCAATCTGGAGGAGCGCCTCGGCTACCTGCGCGATCTGCAGAAGCGCCGCGACGCCGTGATCGAGAGCATCCGCGCGCAGGGGAAGCTGACGCCCGAACTCGCGACTGCGCTCGCCCGCGCCGACACTAAGGCCCGGCTCGAAGACATCTACCTGCCCTACAAGCCTCGCCGGCGTTCGAAGGCGCAGACCGCCCGCGAGGCCGGCCTCGCACCGCTGGCCGATAGCCTGCTCGCGAGGCCTGAGATCGATCCGTGCAAGATCGCGGAGGAATTCGTATCGATCGCCAAGGGCATCGACACGGTCGAGGCGGCCCTGGAGGGAGCGAAGGCGATCCTCACAGAGCGCTTTGCCGAGGACGCCGATCTCGTCGGCCGCCTGCGCGAGGATTTCTGGAAATCCGGCGCGGCCGTCTCGACGGTCAAGAAGGGCAAGGCTGCCGAGGGCGCCAAATTCTCCGACTATTTCGACTGGAGCGAGCGGCTGGAGCGGATGCCGTCGCACCGGATCCTCGCGCTGTTTCGCGGCGAGACGGAAGGGATCCTCGACATCGACCTCGCAGCCGAAGGCGAGGATTCCGCGTTCGGCACGCCGGGCCCTTACGAACTCGCCATTTGCCGCCGTCACGGCATCGCCGCCAGGGGACGCCCGGGCGACGGCTGGCTGCTGGAGGTCGTCCGCTCGGCCTGGCGCACCAAGCTCCGCGCCGGCGTCAAGTCCGACCTGCGCACGCGCCTCTTCGAAAAAGCCGAGACCGAGGCGGTGAAGGTGTTTGCCGGCAACCTCAAGGACCTGCTGCTGGCGGCGCCCGCCGGCGGCCGCGCCACGATGGGTCTCGATCCCGGCTACCGCAACGGCGTGAAGGTCGCCGTGGTCGACGCGACCGGCAAGGTCGTGGCTGTCGAGACCACTTATCCGCACGAGCCGCAGCGGCGCTGGAACGACACCGTGGCGACGCTCGGGAAACTGTGCCGCCAGCACAAGGTCGAGATGCTGGCCATCGGCAACGGCACCGCCTCGCGCGAGACCGACAGGCTGGCCACCGAGATCCTGACCGCCAACCCCGATCTGAAGATGGCCAAGGTCATGGTCTCGGAGGCGGGCGCATCGGTCTATTCGGCCTCCGAGATCGCCTCCCGCGAATTGCCCGATCTCGACGTCTCGCATCGCGGCGCAGTCTCGATCGCTCGGCGCCTGCAGGACCCGCTGGCCGAACTGGTCAAGATCGACCCGAAGTCGATCGGTGTCGGCCAGTACCAGCACGACATCAGCGAGCAGAAGCTGTCGCGTTCGCTCTCGGCGGTCGTCGAGGACGCCGTCAACGCGGTCGGCGTCGACGTCAACACCGCGTCGCCCTCGCTGCTGTCGCAGGTCTCGGGACTCGGCACGTCCGTCGCCGCCAACATCGTCGCCCACCGCGATGCGAACGGGCCGTTCCGCAGCCGCACGGCGATCAAGTCCGTGGCGGGCCTCGGCCCGAAAGCCTTCGAGCTGTCGGCCGGCTTTCTGCGCATCCAGGGCGGCAAGGATCCCCTCGACAGCTCCGGCGTCCACCCGGAGGCCTATCCGGTGGTGCGGCGCATTCTCGAGGCGACGAAGAGCGACATTCGCGCGCTGATCGGCAATGCTGCAGCGCTCAAAAGCCTGCAGCCGGCCGCCTTCGCCGACGCCCGCTTCGGCATCCCCACCGTACGCGACATCATCAGCGAACTCGAGAAGCCGGGCCGCGATCCCCGGCCGGCCTTCAAGACCGCGAGCTTTCAGGAGGGGGTTGAGAAGATCACCGACCTGAAGCCCGGCATGCAGCTGGAGGGCGTCGTCACCAACGTCGCGGCCTTCGGCGCCTTCGTCGATATCGGCGTGCACCAGGACGGCCTCGTCCACATCTCGGCGATGTCCACGAAGCGGATCGCGGCGGCCTCGGAGGTGGTGAAGGCCGGCGACGTCGTGCGCGTACTGGTGCTGTCGATCGACGTGCCCCGCAAGCGCATCGGCCTCTCGATGCGGCTCGACGACCCGATCGACCGCTCGACACCGCGGCCGGGCAACCCCCGTCCCGATCCGCGTCACATGGAATCGAAGCCGGCCGCACAGCACGAGCCGGGTGGTGCGCTCGCCGACGCGCTCCGTCGGGCGGCTTCGCAGTCGGGCCGGCGGAACTGAGACAGAGGCGACCGGTCGTTTCCGTGCTTGCTTCGCTGGACTCGCAAGCAAGGCGGGTGCATCGGCAGCCGTCGAAATATCCGACGATCTACCGGATCGGCATCAATGCCGATCGCGACCCGCATCGTGCGCCGCGCTGCCCTTGGGATATCTGGCGCCGTACGCCGCGAGCCGCTTCAGCCGGTCGCTGTTCTGTCGTTCGAGCCTGTCGCTCGTGTCCGAGATGCGCGCGCAGAGAGCGGCATAGGCGGCCTTGATGGCCCGAATGGGATTCATGGTGCGCTCGCGTCGGCAAAACGCGACAGGGCCTCGGTCGAGCGCGAAGCGTCAAGCTCATCGGGGTGCGTCATCGTCACGGCGACCGCGGCGGATTTCGGAACGCACCGCCGAGCCTCGACCTCAGGTCGCGATCGGTCGCGGGCGCCCTTCGTCGTCGATTGAGACGAAGGTGAAGGTCGCGGCAGTGACCTTTTCTCGGACCTGCGTGCGGAAGCGGCGGGCCCAGGCCTCGACCTCGATGGTCATGGAGGTGCGCCCGATGCGGCCGATGTTCGTGTAGACGCAGAGCACGTCGCCGACGCGCACGGGGCGGATGAAGGTCATCGCGTCGACGGCGACCGTGACCACGCGGCCCTGCGCCCGGTCGACCCCGGCGATACCGCCGGCCTGGTCCATCTGCGACATGACCCAGCCGCCGAAGATATCGCCGTTGGCGTTGGTGTCGGCGGGCATGGCGATGGTCCGCACGGTCAGCTCGCCCTTCGGCTCGGCTTCCGCAACTGGCTCATCCATCTAAGCTTTTCCCCCGAATCGCGTCGAGCGTGCATCATGCTCCGCGCGAATGATCGGGTCCAGTTCGAAGGAGGTGGTGCGCTCCTTAGAAAAATCGCTCCTTGATCACGATGGTGTCGCCGGGGCGCACGGCGTAGCTCATCGGCACGATGCCGTTGACGAGACCGCCCTGGCCCTCGCGGGTCAGAACCGCATAGTCCCGCGCCGCCCGCGGCCCGAAGCCGGCGGCGATGGCCACGGCCGTCTCCACGGTCATGCCGTTGACGTACTGGTACTGCCCCGAGGTCGTGACCTCGCCGAGGATATAGAACGGCCGGTAGGCGTCGATCTCCACGGTCACGTGCGGCTCGCGCAAGAAGCCGTTGGAGAGCTTGCTCTCGATGGCCTTCGCGGCCTGCGCCGTGGTCTGGCCACCGACCGAGATGGTGCCGATCAACGGCATCGCCACGCGGCCGGCGCCGTCGACGGCGTAGATGTTCGAGAGGTTGTCCTGGCCGAACACGATGATGCGCAGCTTGTCGCCCGCCGACAGCGTGTATCGCGCCGCGATCGAGCCGGTGCCGGTGGCATCGAGCTCGTTCGTGCGGAAGTTCGGACGCAGGCAGCCCCCGAGCGCCAACGTCGACGAGAGTGCCAGGATGAATGCACGCCGGTTCATGAAACACGCCGTCGTAATGAAGTGACTGACCTCGCTCTACGTCGATATGGTTAAGGAAAACTGACGTCCTGCATCCGCACACCGGCGCGGCGCCGTACTTTAACCGGCAGTAAACCATGGCCGGTCTTATTGGTGGAGAAGGCCCGACAGCCTTTCGAAGTCTTGCCTCGCGTAAAGACGATTGCCATGCCTCGCCGTAGCTCGACCATCGATCCCTCCCCGCATCTGCCTTACCCGCCGCTGGCGCGGGACGGGATGACGCTGTCGCAGGTGTTTCCCATCCTGCGTCGCGCCTGGGCCTGGATCCTGATCCCGACGCTGCTGATTGCGATCGGCGCCGGCGTGTTCGTGCAGGTGGTTTCGCCGCGCTACACGGCGGAGGCGAAGATCCTGCTCGAGAGCCGGGACCCGTCCTTCGCCCGCACGGCCACCGAGCGGGGCGACCAGACGCAGCCGATCGACGAGCAGGCGGTGGCGAGCCAGGTCCAGGTGGTGATGTCCCGCGACTTGGCCCGTGAGGCGGTCCGCCGGCTGAGCCTCGTCGGCAATCCCGAATTCGATCCGACGGTCGGTGAGATCGGCCCGGTCCGCAGCCTCCTGATGATGGCCGGCCTCGGCAAGCCGGCGCTCGACGCCAAGCCCGAGGATCGCGTCCTCGACACCTATTTCGAGCGGCTGCTGGTCTACCCGGCCGGTAAGTCGCGCATCCTGCAGGTCGAGTTCCGGGCCGGCGATCCCGAACTCGCCGCCAAGGCGGCCAACACGATCTCCGAACTCTACATCGCCTCGCTCGAAGCGGCTAAGGTCGACACCGCCCGCTATGCCTCGACATGGCTCGGCACCAACATCGACGCCCTGCGCGCCCGCGTCGCCGACGCCGAGGCGAAGGTCGAGGCCTACCGCGTCAAGAACGGACTGATCAGCTCCGGCGCCGCCGGTTCCTCCCTCGGCGGCCAGCAGCTCGGCGAGCTGTCGAGCCAGCTCAGCCAGGCCCGCACCATCAAGGCCGACCTCACCGGCCGGGTGAAGATCCTCAAGGAGATGATCAAGGACGGCCGCGCCTTCGAGATTCCCGACGTCGCCAACAACGATCTGATCCGCCGGACCGTCGAGAGCCGCATGAACATGCGCGCACAGCTCGCGCTCGAATCGCGCACGCTGCTGCCGGCACATCCGCGCATCAAGGAGCTGACCGCGCAGGTCGACGACCTCGACAAGCAGATCAAGGCAGCCGCCGAGCGCATCGTGCGCACGCTGGAGAACGACGCCAAGATCGCCGGTGCCCGCGTCGACAGCCTGCAGGCGACGGTTCAGGGCCAGAGCGACGTCGTCGCCAAGGGCAATTCCAGCGAGATCCAGCTCCGCGCCATGGAGCGCGAGGCCAAGGTCCAGCGCGAGCAGCTCGAATCCTACCTCTCGCGCTACCGCGAGGCCTCCGCACGCGATGCCGAGAGCGCGACGCCAGCAGACGCGCGCATCGTCTCGCGGGCCATGGTGCCGGAGCTTCCCTCGTTCCCGAAGAAGATCCCGGTCGTCGGCTTCGCCACGGCGCTCGCCTTCATGCTCTCCGCCGCCGCCGTTCTCGGCCGCCACCTGCTGGCGTCGCCGGACCATCTCGATCGCCGGGAGACCTCTGCCCGCTCCGAGCCCGCACCGTCCGAGCGCATGGAGCCCGTCGCCGAGCGCATCGACTATCCGGAGCCGATGCCGCCCGAGCAGCACAGCGAACCGCATCGCTTCGCGCCGGCCTATGGCGGCTTCGAGACGGTCGTGACCGCCAATGCCGACTTCCCGCGGCTCGTGGCAGAGCGCAGCAGTCTGCCGATGCCCGCCATGGGCGGAGCGCCGCCGAAGACCGAACCGGCTCCCGCGCCGCAGCAAGACGACGATTTCGCGCTCCAGGCCCTGATCGACCGCCTCGGTACGGTGGCCGGCCAAGGCGGCCGCTGCGTCCTCGTCGTCGAGACCACGGATCAGGCCTCCGAATCCGACGGTCTGGCCGCCGGTCTCGCCCGGACCCTGGCCGCCCGCGCGCCGACGCTGAGCGTCGACGTCAGCGGCCAAGCCACGGATCGCAGCGATCCCGGCCTCACGGATCTCGTCGCCGGCGAGGCTGCCTTCCTCGACGTGATCCATCGGGTCGCCGGCTCACGCCATCACGTCGTCCGCGCGGGCTTCACCGACCGCGCGATCCTCTTCGACGAACCGCACGGCCTCGCGATCGGCCTCAACGCCATGGCCCAGGCCTATGACTGGGTGATCTGCCGCCTCGCGGCCACGGACGCATCGTCCGACGACCTGCTCTCGGCCCTGTCGGCCTGCATGGATTCGGTGGTCATCGCCTCCGATGCCGAGCCGGACGATGCCGGCCTCGTCGCGCTCTACGGGCTCGCCACCGAAGCGGGTGCGGGACAGGTGCTCGTCGCCCGCGATCCGACGGCAGAGCCGGAAATGCAGCTTCGCCTGTCGGCCTGAACGATCAGGCGCCCCGCAACCGTCGCAGGCGTGCCACCGCCTGCCACAGACGCGGAGAGCGCTTGATATGTCGCTTGAGGCGCGAGGCCGCATCCGCCGCAAGCGTGAAAAGGCGGCCGCGCAGGGTCACCGGGAGCAGCACCTCCACGAGTTCGATCGTCTCGTCGCAGATGCTGGCCTTGTAGCGGGCCTCTCCCACGCCGAGGTCGAAGGCGCGTCGGCCGGCCCCGGTCTGCTGGCCGATCAGATGGTGCAGCAGCAGGTCGCCGGGGCTGAATCGGCCGATCGCGGGGTCGGGGTCGAACGAAGTCCACATGCCGCTGAAGCGGTTGTCGTTCACCGCACCACCGAAGGTGGCGAAGATCCGGCCGGACTCTTTCGCGATCAGGGCGTGGAGTTCGATCGCGGGACGGCCCGCGCTGCCGGTGGTGGCCTCGGCGATGAAGCGCCGGATGGCCTCGTCCGCATAAGGGTTCGCGATGCCCAATGCGGCGAAGCGGATGCGCTTCTGCTCGTAGAACGCATCGAGAATGGCCGAGCGATCTTCGGGCGTCGTGGCCGAGCGATACTCGACCGTCCCATGCGCCTCGACGAGCTTGCGCTCCTTGCCGCGCAATTTCTTGCGGGCATCGCCACTGAAGGCGCGCTTCACGGTGGCGTCTGCATCGGGCCCGAGCATGAGGCCGTAGGCGTCGCTGGCGCAGGGCTTACCCCTGGCGCTCAGCGGGTTGGCGATACCGTCCCAGAAGCGCGGCTGATGATCGAAGGCATAGGCGTCGATGCGGGCCTCGCGGGCGGCCAGCACCAGCGATGCGTCGAGTTCCTCCGCCGACAGCCCGGCGGATTGCCGCGAAGCGTAGACCGGCATGTGGTAGTTCGCGTGCTTGGCCCCGATCACGCGGGCGACCGAGACGCCACGGACCCGCGAGACCTGGAGCGGCAGCAGCGCCATCGGCCGGCCGGCCGCGTCCCGCAGGACCATGATCCGCAGGGCCTCCGCCGAATGGGTGCCGGCGACGTAGGCCGCGACCCAGTCGAAACGCTGATAGGGCGTCGAGACCGCGGCGGGCGCGGATTCCATGCCGCGCCAGAGGGCTTCGACGCTCTCAAGGTCGGCAAACACCTCCGCCGTCAGGTTGCCGCGCATGCGGTCGCGGATCATGTCGGCACCCGTGAGATCCCGCACCAGAACCGCCATCGCCCCGCCTCACGCCGCCGGCCACGCGCCGTCCCTGCTCGGTTCGGGATAACTTGCGAGACCTGAACCGGCGATTGAGGCGGTCGGACCCGCAGGCGGGCATCACCGGCGATCGTGCCGGATGGGTAACGAAAGCTTTTGCCCGCGGCCCTATCGTCGCTCTGGGATGCATTGGCTCGCGGGACCCATCGATGCTGTCGTCGCGCAACCGCCATCGGCTGTTCAAGGCGGCCTTCGCAGCCGTGTCCTCGACCGGCGCGGATCGCTGGCTCGCGCCCGTCGCGCAGGGCCGTGGCCTGATCCTGACCTTTCACCATGTCCGGCCCGAGGCACCGGCGGCCTATGCGCCGAATGGGTTGCTCGCGATCACACCCGAGTTCCTCGACCGCACGCTCACGCTGCTGAAGGCGCGCGGGTTCGACCTGATCGGTCTCGACGCCGTACCGGAACGCCTGAACGGTCCGAGCCCGAAAGCGCCGTTCGCGGTGCTCACGTTCGACGACGGCTATCGCGACAACGTGGACTTCGCCTTACCCGTGCTGACCCGCCATCGGGCACCCTGGACGCTGTTCGTCACCAGCGATTTCGCGGACGGATGTGGGCGCCTCTGGTGGATCGAGCTGGAGCGTGCCGTCGCACGGCTGGATCGCGTGCGCGTGACGGACGGCGAGACGAGGCGGCTCGTCCTCGACTTCCCCGCGCGCAGCCCGGAGGAAAAGTCGGCGGCGTTCGAGGCCGTGTATCGACAGTTGCGGTCGGGGCCGGAGGCGCGGCTGCTCTCGGTGATCGCCGGCCTTTGCACGGAGGCCGGCTTCGCGCCGGGCGAAGTCGCCGCCGAGTTGTGCTTGTCCTGGGATGAGTTGCGGGTCCTCGCGGCCGATCCCGCCGTGACGATCGGCGCGCACACGCTGAGCCATCCGATGCTCGCGAAGCACGGAGCCGACATCGCGCGGCGGGAGATGGCCGAGAGCCGCGCGCGGATCGCCGCCGAACTCGGCCGCGAGATCCGGCACCTCTCCTATCCCGTCGGCGATCCGACCTCCGCCGGCCGGCGTGAATTCGCGATCAGCGCTGAGCTCGGCTTCGCCACGGCAGTGACCACGCGGCCGGGCCATCTCTTCGCAGACCATGCCGGACACCTGAACGCGCTGCCCCGGGTCTCGATCAACGGTTTCCACCAGACCGACGCCGCGCTCGCGAGCCTGATCTCCGGTGTGCCTTTCCTCGCCTGGAACCGCGGCCGGCGCCTCAACGTCGCCTGACCAGGGTCTATCGGCGTCGGCGATGCCAGCGGCTCCGGCTCGATCCGTTCAGGTCGAAGCTTACGCTCTGGCGTCCGCCGGACCGCGTGTAGCGGCCGCGCCGGCCACGGCGCGGGCTCTCGTCGACCACGGGCTCTTCCAGGGCCGGCATGCCTGCGATGGCCGAAGGCGTCGGCGGCGGCACGGTAACGGGACTGCCGCCGCCGCCCGATCCGTCGCCGCCGGCCACGTTCTTGGCCGCCGGGCCGAACATCGCGAGGCACTGGTTGTAGGCGAGATCGTTCTTCAGCCGCTCGCATTCCCCCACCGAGCGGGGCGTCCCCTGCGCGAATGCGCTGGAGGCCAGCAGCGACAGCAGGCCGGTCGCGCCGAGGAGGCGGATCGTCGATGGGGGCAGGCGTGGCATCGGGCGCAGTCGGCTCCGCGGCTGTGCGAGCGAGGATCGCGGCCTTCTGCCGGGGGAGTGCGGCGAAAAAAGGAGGATCAGGCAGGATCGTCCGGGCGCTCCATCCAGCGGATCAGCGGCATCAGCGGGAAGATCCAGGCGATGCCGAGGATCGAGTAGAGGAGCGCCTGCACCAGCGCCGGCGTCTCGGCGATGCGGCTGTCGGCGAGCGCCATCGCCAGCGGCGCGTAGACGATCACGAAGGCCAGGATCGCGAAGGTCCCGACCAGGGAGCGGGTGCGGCGGCGCATGGCGGGTTCCGGACGCGTGTCTCGATGGCTCGACGTGGGGCAGGCCTAATCCGGCCATCCACCGCTTGCAACGGACGCGATGTCCCTGCGGCAGCGTCCGGCGTTGCCCGTCGGCATGTGGCCGTCCTAAAGCACGGCCCAGTGCTGGACCTTTAGGTCCGACCCGATCCGCAGGACGCCGCCGAGCCACCATGCAGCTCTCCCCTACCCTGCCCGCCGGTACGGCATCGTCGGATGCCAAGGCGCGCCCGTATCGCCGCGCGGTCCGGATCTGGCTCTACCTGCTGGCGTTCCTCGTCATCGTGATGGTCGCTCTCGGCGGCGCGACCCGCCTGACCGGCTCGGGCCTGTCGATCACCGAGTGGCGGCCCGTGACCGGATCGGTCCCGCCGCTCTCGGCGGCGGACTGGGCGGTCGAGTTCGAGAAGTATAGGGACACGCCGCAATACCGCATCCTCAACGAGGGCATGGGGATCGACTCCTTCAAGACGCTGTACTGGTGGGAATGGGGCCACCGGCTGCTCGGGCGCCTGATCGGTCTCGCCTTCTTCCTCCCGTTGATCGTGTTCTGGGTGCACGGCGCCCTCGACCGGCGCCTCGCCCTCGGTCTCGTGACCCTCGGCATCGTCGGCGCGTTCCAGGGGGCGATCGGCTGGGTCATGGTCGCCTCCGGGCTGCAACCCGGCATGACGGCGGTGGCGCCGCTGAAGCTCGCCCTGCATCTGACGACTGCCAGCATCATCCTCGCCGGGCTCGTCTGGCTCGCCGCCGGCACCCGCGAGGATGCTCTGACGCCCGCCCCGGCCCGCATCCGTGCGGGCGCCGTCGTCGTCATGCTGCTCGTGCTCGTCCAGATCGGGCTCGGCGGCCTCGTAGCAGGGTCGCATGCAGGGCTCGCCTACAACACCTGGCCGACGATGAACGGCGATCTGGTGCCGCCCCTCGACGGCCTGTTCTCGGCGACGCCCTGGATCGAGAACTTCGTCGACAACGTCACGTTGGTGCAGTTCAACCACCGGCTCGCGGCCTACTGCGTGGTGCTCGCCGCCCTGCTGCACGCGCTGGATACGCGTCTGACGCTGCCCGGCAGTGGCGCCGCCCGCCGAGCCACCGGCGTCGCCTGTCTTACGCTCGGACAAGTGGCGCTCGGGATTGCGACACTGCTGCTGGCTGTCCCGCTCTGGGCGGCGCTGGCGCATCAGGTGTTCGCGATGCTGGTGCTGACCATGGCGAGCGCCCATGCCCGGCTCAGCGGCGGAACCGCGGCCACCGCGACGGCGATCCACCCCCCGGCGGTGCCGTTCGGCTTCGAACAGCTCGCCGGCCGCCGGGCCTGACGCGCCCTCGACCCGCGCGGCCGGATCGGCGAAACCGCGGCGATGGCAGCCAGACTCCTTCGCTGTACGAGCCTGTGGGGCACCAGCGACTGGATCGCGGCGGACCCTGCCCTGCGCCGCCTGCCCGAGGCGATCTATCGGCCCTGGTCGGCCGAGGCACCGTGGGGGCTCTTTGCAGAGGGTCGCTCGATCGGCGACGGCGCGACCGAGGCGGGGCTCGCGGCGGCGGAGACCGCTGCGAAGCGCCAGTTCCTCTATGTCGGGGCGCTCGCGACCCATTACGGCCACTTCCTGATCAACACGCTGCCGCGGCTCTGGCCCCTGGTCTCCTGGCAAGGACCCCTGCCCCGGATCCTCTGCCACGTACCCGGCCCGCGCGAAGCCTGGGAGGAGCTTCCTTTCCTCGGTGCAATCCTCGGACGACTCGGCCTCGACATGGCGGACGTGGTGACGTTCGACCGGCCGACCACGCTGCGCGACATCGTGGTGCCCGAGCCCGCGCTGCAGGAGCAGGCCGCGGTTCACGCTGTCTTCGCCGATCTCTGCCGCACGATCGGCCAGCCGCTCTGGCAGGACGTGGCGGTCGATGGCCTGAGACGGCCGCTCTACCTGTCGAAGACGCGGATGCGCTCCGGTGTGGCGCACGTGGCGAACGAGGATGCCATCCTCGCGGAACTCGAACGCCGCGGCGTCGAGATCGCATTTCCCGAGACGCTCGCCTTCGCCGATCAGGTGCGGCTGCTCAGTGGACGGCGGATCGTCATGGGGACGCTCGGCTCGGCCTTCCACACGGCGGCCTTCGCGGCGCCGGGCCGCCGTCTCGTGGGACTGAACTGGCAGCACGCCGTCAACGCCAACTTCGCCCTGCTCGACCGCGTGAACGGAGCGACGGCGCGCTACTACCACCCCCACGGCACCCTCTACGAGGAGGGCTCCGACTGGCATCTGGCGTGGACCGTGGCCGACCCGCGTGGCGTGGCCGCAGCCCTCCTGAGACGCGCCGAATGGCTCGACCGTGGCGAACCGGACGACGCGGGTGTTGTCGCGGAAGTGAGACGGCGCGTGCTCAGGCCATTTCGCAGAGGCTGAGTGCCGCATCCCGTGCCGGGACGCCCGGGGCGGCATGGTCCGTGCAGGCCTTGGAGCGATGGCGCATCAGAAATGGACACTGACCGGCGTCAAGTTGCGCAATGCACTATACTGCAATAGATTTTATCGCACCGCACAAGTGCCTCGAATCGACTATGCGTTAGAGTTTTGTCGACGAAGAACGGATATCGGTATTTCTCGTATGGAACGACTTGCGCAGTCCAGGACTTATTGTGGAACGATCGATGAGGAGCTCGATATGTTCCTGGCGGAAGACGGACGGCCGCTCGCGCTGACTTGGCACTACACCCGCGAGGAAATGTTGGCTGACGGCGCCGTTCATCTTCTGGGTGTCGCGCTGGGCATCGCCGGAGCCGTCGCCCTCGTGGCAACCGCCACCCTCGCCCATCTCGGCTGGATGGAGCGGGCCTCGGTCCTGATCTACGCCGCAGCCCTCGTCTCGATGCTTGGCATCTCGGCTGCCTACAACATGTGGCCGGTCTCGCGCCGCAAGTGGATCTTGCGCCGGTTCGACCATGCCCTGATCTACCTGATGATCGCGGGCACCTATACGCCCCTCGTCGTCCTCGTCGGCAGCGGTCCGGTCGCCTGGGGCCTGCTCGCCGTGATCTGGACGGTGGCCGCGATCGGGATTGCGCTCAAGCTGCTGATGCCGGGCCGCTGGGATCGCGTCTCGATCGCCCTGTATCTCATGCTCGGCTGGAGCGGCGTGCTCGCCTACGAGTCGACCATTGCAGGCCTGTCACCGCCGGCCATGTGGATGCTGGCCATCGGCGGCTTGCTCTATTCTTTCGGCGTGGTCTTCCACGTCTGGCGCAGCCTCCCCTTCCAGAACGCGATCTGGCACGGCTTCGTCTTGGCGGCCGCGGCCTGTCACTACGGAACCGTCATCACGAGCGTGATGGCCGCCGGAAATTGATCGCTTCAGACCGACGCGTCGGCCGGATTGTCGGACGGTTCTTCGAGGCCCGCGGCCCTGACGACGTCGAGGCAGTACCGGCGCATGACCGGATCGGTGATTCCGACGAAGGCCCGGGTCAGTTCTTCGACGTCCGCCGCCGTCGCGCCATCCCTGGGCGCAGAGTTCGCGTGCTCCGCGAAGAAGGCCCCGACCGGCACGCCGAGCGTCAGTGCGAGGCGCTCGAGGACAAGCATGGAGCGGTGCATTTCGTTCGACCGCTCGACAATGGAAAACTGGTTTCCCAAATGCGATGTGTTCAAATCCAAGGCTTCACCGGGTTTCACTGATGATGTCATGGCCGGGATCGCTCCTGCCTCAGAGAGAGCGGCGGCATTACGGCCGGCGCTTACTTGCGAACAGCTTGTATGAACGATCGCAATCGGCTGGCAAGCCGTCGGACTGCGTATGACGACTACATCACCATTCGGCCGAATGTGCTGAAACGGACGTCGACGCGCTGCTGCCCGTATCGGTGGATACGCAATCCCGTCAGCTATTGCAGCGAATGCGGAATGGCCCGGTCATGACGGACCCGGAACTACGGATGCACCTGCGGCCCGAGACCCGCGGTCAGGCCGGCGCGGCTTCGCTGCCCTCGCCAAGGCAGTCGAGCGCACGCTCCAGCGCACCGACCGCATCGCGCAAATTGCGCACGGTGCGCTCGACCTCGATGGCAGGTCGGCCCATCAGGGCTGCACGCTCGGCCAGATCCTGGAGCCCGTCGAGCGTAGCGAACAGGTCGTCAGCTACCGAGATCACGTCGCAGCGAGCGCGCGCGGCGGGCGGTGCGGGACGGCGGAAGAGGACGACGTTGCTCATGAGGCGATTCTTCGCGAATTCGCCGCGGTTGCGCCATCCGCTGGCCGGCTTCCTCCACACGAATGCCGCGCTGCAATGGCTTCTGGGACGGTGTTCCGTGCGGGTTGGTAATCCCAGCGTGGCCGTTCGACATCAGATCCAAGCGAAACCGTTAGGAGACGGTTGAGGGTTGGTTGACGGGACGAGATCCGAGCCGCAGTCCGGGGGGCTGGCCGTTGGATGCGCACGACGACGATAGCGGCCCTCGTTCTTGCACGACCCTCGCCTGACGGCCAGCGACCTCCAGATCTTGTTAACGGGAATCCATCGATGCGCCTGACCTGCCTCCTCGCCGCCGCGCTCTCGGCCGTTGCCCTCGCCGGCTGCAGCAGCTCGGGCTCCGGTCCCAACGGCAGCGGGCTCGCCGAAAGCTTCAACGTCGACAACTACCGCCGTTCGAACGATACCAACGGGACGCAGACCCGGCCCGACGTGAACCGCCAGTTCACGCAGCCCTCCTTGCCGACGATCTCGAACCGCGGCTTCTGACCGGGGCGGCACGGGTCCGCACGGAAAACCTGATGAGTGTGTTTCCGATCGACGAGGGTTCGGGCGGCGCCGGGACCGGCTCCTACGCGTGCGGTCTGCTCACCCTGGCGAATGGCGAGGCACGCGGCGTCGAGGCCGTCGCAAGTCTGACCGCACGTGAGGACGCCACCCGCAGGAGCGCGGCGTCACAGCGCGTTCCCGGTTTTCTCGACACCCTGCGCGGCGCCCTGCCGGCCTCCACCCGCCTCTCGATGCCCGCACGTCTCGCGGTCTCGACCGTGCGCGCGGGGCTCGGCGTGATCGAGGAAGGGTTCGCGCCGGGAGGCGACGACCTCGAGATCGTCGAGGTCGCGTTCAGCGATGGAGCCTCGCTGGTCGCGAGGATGCCGGCGGAGCTGGTCGCGGCGATCCGTCATGACCGGGAGATCGCGCTCGGTGTCCTCGCCCGAAGCGGCCGCACCCAGATCGTTCCGGCAGAGGCTATGTCCGAGGCGGACGATTCGGCCGAGGCCCTGACTTCGATCTTCCGCTACGAGAAGCGAAACGGCCGCCTGCGCCGCGTCATCGAGGCGGGGCCGGACTCGAAGGACTGAGCTCGCTCAATTCTTCGCGACCGCCTCGGCGAAGGCGCTGAGCCGGTTGCGCGCATAGGTCGGCAGGCCGGCGCTGATCGAGGTGCCTGTGTTGAAGGACGAATTGCCCATCAGCACCTGCACTGGCAACAGGTTCTTGAGCACGGGCACCCGCGCATATTCCTGCTTGCGGTCGAGCACGTCGGCCTTCACGGCGAGCGCCATATAGGTCGTCACCACGGACTTGCCCGGGTCGTTCGGAGCCGGCTGGACGACAGCCAGGAACTTGCCGAAGCGCAGGATCTGGTTGACCCAGAAGATCGTCTGTTCGAGGCCCCCGGCGACAGGCGTTTCGATCCGCGTCAGCGTGCCGAGCCCCGCCGCCTCGCCCGCCGACAGCAGCCGCAGCTCGCTCTGGAAGGAGACGAATTCGGCGACCTTCTTCGTGGAGCCGAGTTCGAGCTTGTTGGCGAGTTTGACGCCGAGCGGCAGCTTGCCTTCGAGGTCGTAGCGCGATTCCAGGCAGACCGTGTTCGCGGCCTCGCACCAGGGCCGGTCGGGGCGGCGGGCGAAGGCGGCCGCCGGGTCCTTGGTCGGCGTCACCTCGGCCGGGTTGAGGGCCTTGTGGCGGATCGCGCCGTCCATCTTCGAGACGAAGTCGAGGGTGGCGTAGCGCGACAGGTCGATGGCGCCCGGGGGCTTGGCGACCACGAAGCGACCTTCCGCGACATAGACCTTCAGGGTCTCGTGGCGCTGTTTCGTGACGCCGTTGAGCGTCACGCTGTAATCGGGCTCGGCATAGCCGGGATAGGGCGCGAGCGCAGCCGCCTCGACCGGCCGGGTCTTGAGCCAGTCGGCATAGGCGATGAGCCCGCTCTCGGGGTTGGCCGAGGCCTTTTCGCGGTAATCCGTGAACAGGATCGTACCGGGCTTGAGGGTGGCGACGTCGGACGGCTCCAGGCTCGCCACGTCCTTCACGTTGGCCGCGGCTGCAGCCGGCTGAAGCTTGATGCCCTCCTGGGCCGTGGCCGCCAGCGTGGAGGCGAGGAACAGGGCCGCCGAAAGTCGTTTCAGCACGTGGTTTCCTTGTGGTTGGAAAATTGGCGGGTCCGAAGATCAATTCCTCACGTCGTCATTCCGGGGCCGCGATGCTGAACCTGGAATCCACGAGCGAGCACGACAGAACGATCGACCGGCAGCATCACGGGTAGGTTCCGGGTTCGCGCCTTTGGCGTGCCCCGGAATGACGGTGGAGGGGCCAAATGGCCGCCGAGCTGCCGTGATCGCTCATCAATAGCGTGGGTCTTCGCCGAACAGGTAGTCCGGGTCGCGGCGGCGCGGGCGCTGAACGGCCTCGCCGTCGTCTCCGAACGGAGAGGGCTGGGCCTGTCCGTAGCGGTTGCGGCCGGGCCAGTTCTGGTAGGGGTCGTAGCGTTGCGTGCGCCGGGCGGCGTAGGGGTCGCGCTCGTCGCTGCCGAATGGATCGAGCAGATCGCTGCCGCTGCGTCCTGGTCGGTAGCCGCCGGCGATGTCGGCGCCGTCCTCGGAATTGCCGAAGTCGCCGTCCTCGGAATCGGGCCGCATGGCGTACATCGTCTCGCGCGGGACGAGGTTGTACTGCGTGTCAGCCACCTGACCATTCTTCCGGCGGAAATGCTCAAGGAAGCCGCCGCCGGCGATGCGCTGGCCGCTGCGCGGATCGATCGGGATGTCGGCGATCTGTCCCGCGGCCTCGGGCGACGGCGGCGCGAGGGCCGTGCGCGGCACGCCGTTGGCCCAGGCCGCCTGGAAGATCGCCTTGGCGATCGGCACCGAGACGTGGCCGCCGGTCTGGCCGCGCCCGAGCGTCTTGCGGATGCCGTCGGCGTTGTCGTAGCCGACCCAGACCACCACCGTGATCTCGTTGGTGAAGCCCGCGAACCAGGCGTCGTTCTCGTTCTCAGAAGTGCCGGTCTTGCCGGCGACGTATTGCGAGATGCCCGAGAGCGCTGCGGCGGTGCCATGCTGGGTCACGCCCTGCAGCATGGTCTTGAGCTGATAGAAGGCGACCCGGTCGGCCGATCCGATCCGAACCGGCGGCTTCGCCGCCCGGGTGAAGACAAGCTTGCCGTCCTTCTCGACCGATTCCAGCGCGTAGGCGCTCGGGCGGCCGCCCTCATTGGCGATGGCGGCGTAGAAGCTCGCGAGGTCGATCATCCGCACCGGCTGCGCGCCGAGCACGAACGGATAGTAATTCTCGCACTCGGCGTAGAGCTGGGCTTCCAGCGCAATGTCGCAGACCCGCTTGAGGCTGGCCGGCGCCTTCTCCGCGATCCCGCCCTGAAGCAGGCGGGCGGTGACGAGGTTCTTGGAGAACTCGAGCCCGCGCCGCAGCGTCGTCGGGCCGGAGCCGCCGCCGTCGTAGTTCTTCGGCGACCAGGAATCGCCGGCGCCGCCGATCGGCGGCAGCGTGACGGGACTGTCCATCACCAGCGTGTTGGGCTGAAGGCCGGCATTGAGCGCGGCGAGGTAGGTCAGCGGCTTCAGCGTCGAGCCCGGCTGGCGCACGGTCTGCGTGACGCGGTTGAGCTGGCTCTGTGGGTAGGAAAAGCCCCCGGTCATCGCCAGGATTTTTCCGGTCTTGTTGTCGAGCACGATCGCCGCGCCCTGGACGGCCGGGCGGATGCGCAATTGAGCGCGGGGCGCGCGGGCGGCGGGATCGAGCAGCTTCACCCGCACGGCGTCGTAGAGCTGCAGCCGGCCTCGCGCCGCGCCCGCGTCGAGGGTCGCGACGCGCCCATCGGCAAGTCCGACCTTGGTGCCCGCCTTGCCGGTAGAAATCACCACCGCGAGTGGCCAATGCACGTCGTAGAGGACCGGGCGCGCCGCTTCGAGGGCGCGCTGCCAAGCGGGCTTTGGGCCGGTCGGCTTCGGCAGTAGCGGCTGCTTGAGGGCGGCCTTCTTGGCCGATGCCGGTTTCGGCTCGGAGACAGGAGCCGGCGCAGGTGGGAGCGCGACCTCCGTCGTCGGCGGCAGGGCCTCGAACTTCGTCACGGAGTCCGAAAGATTCATCTCCGGGCCGTCGTAGAAGACCCGACCGGTGCCGCGCTCGTAGGTGGCGAGACCCTCCTGAAGCGCGGTCTCGGTGGCCGTCTGCAGGCCGGCATTGACGGTAGAGCGAACGGTGTAGGAAGCGCTCGTCAGGGATTCGAGCCCGGCGAAGGTCCGCGCCTCGCGGCTGAGATGCTCGACGAAGTAGAATCCGGAATCGCGCCGTGCCGTCTCGACGGGCTTCGTACCGAGGTCGCTCTTCTGCGCCTCGACCAGCTGCTCCTCGGTGATCACCCCATCCTCCTTCATCCGGGACAGGACGTAGCCGCGGCGCTCGCGGGCGCGGTCGGGGTACTTGTCGGGGCTGTAGTAGTTCGGACCCTTGGGCAGGCCGGCGAGCAACGCAGCTTCGGGCACCGTGAGCGCGCCCACCGACTTCCCGAACCAGCTCCGCGCGGCCATCTCGATGCCGTAGGCGCCCCGTCCGAGATAGATGCCGTTGAGATAGAGCCCGAGGATCTGCGGCTTCGATTGGATCTGCTCCAGCCGCGCTGCGACGATCATCTCGCGGATCTTGCGCTCGTAGGTGACGTCGTCGCCCACCGACAGGTTCTTGACCACCTGCTGCGTGATCGTCGAGCCGCCGGCGGGACGGCCCGGCGCGGCGAGGTTGCCGATGAAGGCGCGGATCACGCCGCGTTCGTCGATGCCCTTGTGCTGGTAGAAGCGCTTGTCCTCGGCCGCCACGAAGGCCTTCTGGACCAATTCGGGGATCTCGGCGATCGGCACCACGCGCCGGCGGCCGTTCGCCTCGAAGGCCTCGGAATAGGGTTTTCCGGCGGCATCGAGGATGGTGCTGGCGCCGGGCAGCTTCATGTCCCGCAGCGCCTCGGCCGAGGGCAGCTCCTTGACGGCGTTGTTGTAGAACTCGATCACCGCCCGCGCCTCGAACGGGGACTTCTGCGGGTTCTCACCTTTGCAGAACTGCTTGTAGCTCGTGTTCAACTCGGCCAGATCGAGCCCGTGCAGGATCTTGGGGGCGTTGTCCCCGGCAACCGTGGTCGGATCCTCCATCGCCGTAGTGATGAGCTCGTCGAGGTTGATGTCCTCGATGTCGAAGGCTTTTCGCATGTGCGCGCAGCCATCGCGCAGGATCTGCACGACCTGAGCGCCATCTGTCGCGGGATCGAACTGCGTCTTGACCGCGTCCGGCCGCGTCGTGACCTGGCTGAGGGTCAGCGCGGTCGCGAACAGCTTGATCAGGATGACGTTCATCGGGCGGCAGGCACCGGGGCAAGGACGCGACGACGGGCGTGAAAAACGCTACGCCTGGTCGTCTGAATATGCGCTGCACAACGCGGCGGTTTTAGGATGATAGCGGCCGTCCGACAGAGCCTCGCTCAGAAGCTCAGCTTCATCCCCGCGACAAAACTCCGCGGCGCGCCGGCATAGACCGAGCCCGTCGTCGCCGCGAGCACGGCGGCTCCGTTCTGCAGTCCTGTCGCTGCGCCGATCGAATTGGCGAGCGGGTTGGCCGAGGCCACGTAGACCGTGTCGAAGACGTTGCGCACCTCGCCGTAGAGGTCGACCCGCTTGGCGTACCAGCCCGGTAGTAGGCTCGAATAGTGCACGTTCAGGTTCACGATCGCGAAGCCGGGCACCTTGAGCAGGTTCGCGTTGTCGAGGAAGTAGCCGTCCTGCACCACCGTCTCGGCGAAGGCGCCGAGCCCCGCGAGCGGCCCGCTCGGGACGTCGTAGCCGATGCGGGCGAGGAGCTGGTGGGCGGGCACGCCGGGAATGGCGTTGCCGGCCCGGTCGAAGCGCGCCGTGCGGGTGCCGGCGCTGAGCTGCTCGACGTAGTCCGTGTAGACCTGATCGTCGAAGGTGTAGGCGAGCGTCCCGCGCCAGCCCTCGGCGAAGGCATAGACCGCGCCCGCCTCGATGCCGCGATGCTCGGAGGCCGGGGCGTTGAAGGTGTAGTTGAGCAGTCCTGCGCCGGGCGATTGCGAGAGCAGCTCGTTGCGGAAGAATTCGTAGAAGCCGGTGAGGCTGACGCGTAAGCCCTCGACCGGGCTCCAGTCCGTGCCGAAGTCGAAACCGAGATTCTGCTGGGTCTTGAGATCGGTGTTGTTGCCCGGCAGGCCCGCGGAGGTGACGAACAGGTTGCTCGCGGCCGGCGTGGTGTATCCGGTGGCGACGCGGCCGCGGAAGGCGAGGTCCGTCGCCGGCCGCCAGACCAGCGCGAGTTCCGGCGCCAGGTTGAGAAAGCTCCGATCGGTAGAGGCGAGCGTGCGCGTCACCCCGGCCGCCGAGTACGCGTAGGCGAGGTTTCGCCCGGTGATCCAGCTGTTCTCGGCGCCGATGCCGAGGACGCCGGTCCAGGCTTCGGAGAGGGCGATCTCCGTGCGGGCGCGGCCGCCGAGGTTCGACTGCACCGCCTCCTGGTCGCCGATCAGCGCACCGAGCCGCGGGCCGCCATAGAGCGCGCGGTTGTAGGTCGAGATCCGCAGGTCGAGGGCGTTGTAGCCGAGCGCCACGTAGCTCACCGCCGGCAGGCCGAACCAGTCGCCGCGCCGGGTCAGGTCGGTCTGGACCGAATAGGACGGATAGGAGCCACGCGACGAGGTCGTGAAGAACGGCTGGTTGAAATTGCGCTCGTCGAAGCCGACCTGCGTGCGCCACGTCGTCTGAGCGTCGATGTCGTGTTCCCAGCGCCCGGCGATGACGGTGCGCCGGTCCTTGCGCTCCAATCCGCCCTCGGCGGCCGTCACCGGCACGATCGCCCCGAAAGCGCCGTTGCGAAAGAAGTTGAAGGTCGTGCATCCGGGAGCTGCCGTCGCCGCCGCCTCGCAGCCGCGCTGATAGGGGTTGATGCGGTACTGGTTGAGCGACGATCGCGCCGCGATGTCGGCCTGCAGGTCGTTGTTGATGACCTTCAAGGTGAAGCGGTTGTCGGGCGTCGGCGTGTAGCTCGCCAGCAGGTTGACCGTCTGCGTGTCGTAGGAGGAATGGCCCTGGTAGCCGTTGCCGCGCACGTCGCTGGCGAACAGGCTGATCTCCACCGGGCCGCTGGCGCCGCCGACGGTGAAATAGTTGCTGAGGTAGCCGAAGCTGCCGGCATCCGTGCCGATCTCGTAGCCGCCGATCTCGCGGCCGGTGCGCGTCCGGAAGGCGAGCGCACCACCGGTGGCATAGTTGCCGAACAGGGCCGATTGCGGCCCGCGGAACACGTCGATGCGGGAATAGGCGCGCGGGTCGACGAGATCGAAGCGAGAGGCGCCGTCCGGCTGGGTCAGCACGAAGCCGTCCTCCAGCACGACCATGTTCTTGGTGACGCCCGTCGAGCGGGCGTTGTTGCCGCGGATCGAGATGACCACGTCGCGGCCGCCATTGCCCTGCCGCACGGTCACGCCGGGGCTGTCGAGCAGCACCGAACCGATGCTGGTGGCCGGCCGGTTGGCGATGGCGCCCTCGCGGCCGATCGCCGTGACGATCTGGCCGACCGGGTTCTCGATGACGTGGGACGCGGAGCCCGCCGGAGAGGAGACGCCGAAGCCGCGGCCCTCGCCGGTGACCGAGACCTCCTCAAGGGTGACCTCACCGGCGTCTTCCGCGGCGGCGGGGTGGGCGGCGGCGAGGAGCACGAACGGAAGGGCGAGCGACAACGCAAGGGGCAAGGCCCCCGGCGAACGGGAAACACGCATGAAAAGGCTCGTCTGATCGGGAGGTGCGCGGCGCGCAGAAGCCTCCGGGGCGTCGGAAGGGGCGCGGATCAGGCGAGCGTGGGCGGTGCGCGGGGTTGCCCGGGGGGATGGTCGGGCGCGGAGAGCGGAGCCGGCGGCGGGATCGGCCAGGAGACGGCGCGCCAGATCCCGGCGGGCAGCGCGACGGAGGCGGCCGTCGTCGGAAGAGTGACCGCCGCAAGCCCGGCGGTGCAGAGCGCGCACAGGCTGCAGCCCGCATGCTGCGCCGGTTCGGCCGGGCCTGCCCGGTCGCCGGTCGACACCTTGCTGCAGATGACCGCGCCGGCCAGCGGATCGGCCGCGGCGCCGAGCATGCGCAGGCCCACCACGGGCGCGAGCGCCTGGAGCCAGAGGGCGAAGAGGATCAGTCCCGCCCCGATGATGCCGCGATGCGTCACAGGCCTCTCTTCGTCGATCCTGCGCGGATCGATCCCTCCTCGGATATGAGCGCCCGTTTCCGCACGCCAGCCCCTCCCGATCCCTCGATCGGTATCCGTTCGAGCGTGGCCTTGGCGCCACACGTCACCACGCGACGTCGGGTCATGTGAGCCAGGGGCCAGCGGGTGCATCGTCACGGCGATCCCGCTAAGGAGAACCGTAGCGCCGCCTACGGCGCGTAACGGATCGCATGCCGATGACGGGAACGCTTCGCGCCGGGATCATCCCGGTCACGCCCTTCCAGCAGAACTGCACGCTGATCTGGGACGACGCGACCAAGGTCGGCGCGGTGGTCGATCCGGGCGGCGACCTCGACCGGATCGAGGCCGCGATCCGAGAGCAGGGTCTCAAAATCGAAAAAATCCTGCTGACCCACGGCCATATCGACCATGCCGGCGGCGCGGCCGAACTCAAGGAGCGTCTCGGCGGCGTGCCGATCGAGGGGCCGCATCAGGCCGACCGCTTCCTGCTCGACCGCCTGCCGCAGACCGGGGCGGAATATGGCATAGCCGGCGCCCGCGAGGTCACGCCGGACCGCTGGCTCGACGAGGGCGATCAGGTCACCGTGTCCGGCCTGACCTTTGACATCCTGCACGCGCCCGGCCACTCCCCCGGTAGCGTCGTGTTCATGAGCCGCGACGCGCGTCTGGCACTCGTCGGCGACGTGGTCTTCCAGGGCTCGGTCGGCCGCACCGACCTGCCCGGCGGCAACCACGAGCAGCTGATCCGCGCGATCCTCGACAAGGTGCTCCCCCTCGGAGACGACGTCGCTTTCATCCCTGGCCACGGCCCGACGGGGACGCTCGGCCAGGAGCGGCAGTCGAACCCGTTTCTTCAGGGCTGACTTTTTCGGTTCGTTTCCTCGCTGCCATCTCCCCTGCCGGCCGGCGCGCGCAGTCGAAAATCGATGCATTCGCAAGGCGGAACGCCTATATCAGCCAGGCACAGGAATCGCAGGCGTGCGCCCGGCGCACCATCCTCACGTCGTCGGGCCAAAAGACCCTCGAGCGAACGCCTCGCCTGCTAGAGGAAGTTGATGTCCGACAACGAGAATTTTGAAAGCGCCGACGCGTACGGGGCTGAGTCGATCCGGGTGCTCAAGGGCCTCGACGCCGTGCGCAAACGGCCGGGCATGTATATCGGCGACACCGACGACGGCTCCGGCCTGCACCACATGGTCTACGAGGTCGTGGACAACGCCATCGACGAAGCGCTGGGCGGTCACGCCGATCTCGTCACCGTGACGCTCAACGCCGACGGTTCGGTGACGGTCTCGGACAATGGCCGCGGCATCCCGGTGGACATCCACAAGGAAGAGGGCGTCTCGGCGGCCGAGGTCATCATGACCCAGCTCCATGCCGGCGGTAAGTTCGACCAGAATTCTTACAAGGTCTCCGGCGGCCTGCACGGCGTCGGCGTCTCGGTCGTCAACGCTCTGTCGCAATGGCTGCGCCTGCGCATCTGGCGCAACGGCATGGAGCACACGATGGAATTCCGCCACGGCGATGCCGTGGCCCCGCTCGTCGCGGTCGGACCCGGCAACGGCCGGCGCGGCACCGAGGTCTCGTTCCTGGCCTCGACCGACACCTTCACCATGGTCGAGTTCGACTATGCCACGCTCGAGAAGCGGCTGCGCGAACTCGCCTTCCTGAACTCGGGCGTGCGCATCGTCCTCACCGATGCGCGTCATGCCGAGCACAAGCGCGAGGAGCTCTGCTACGAGGGCGGCGTCGAGGAGTTCGTGCGCTATCTCGACCGCTCGCGCAAACCGATCGACGGCGTCACCAAGCCCCTGATGGTGCGCGGCGAGCGCGACGGCATCCGGGTCGAGTGCGCCCTGTGGTGGAACGACTCGTTCAACGAGACCGTGCTGCCCTTCACCAACAACATCCCGCAGCGCGACGGCGGCACCCACATGGCGGGGTTTCGCGCTGCGCTGACGCGGCAGCTGACCGGCTACGCGGAGTCCTCGGGCGTCGCCAAGCGCGAGAAAGTCGCTCTCACGGGCGACGATTGCCGCGAGGGCCTGACCGCGATCGTCTCGGTTCAGGTGCCGGACCCGAAATTCTCGTCGCAGACCAAGGACAAGCTGGTCTCGTCAGAAGTGCGCCCGGCGGTGGAGAACATCCTCAACCAGGGCCTCTCGAACTGGCTGGAGGAGAACCCGTCGCAGGCCAAGTCCGTGATGGCCAAGGTCGTGCTTGCAGCGGCCGCGCGCGAGGCGGCGCGCAAGGCGCGCGAGACCATCACCCGCAAGGGCGCCCTCGACATCGCCTCGCTACCCGGCAAGCTCGCCGATTGCCAAGAGCGCGATCCGTCGAAATGCGAGATCCTGCTGGTGGAGGGCGATTCCGCCGGCGGCTCGGCCAAGCAAGGCCGCGACCGCACCTTCCAGGCGGTTCTCCCGCTGCGCGGCAAGATTCTGAACGTCGAGCGCGTGCGCGCCGACCGGATGCTGTCTTCGGCCGAGATCGGCACGCTGATCACGGCGCTCGGCGCCGGCATCGGACGATCGAGCACGGACCGCGAAGGCTTCAACGCCGAGAAGCTGCGCTACCACCGCATCATCATCATGACGGATGCCGATGTCGACGGCTCGCACATCCGTACACTGCTGCTGACGTTCTTCTTCCGCCAGATGCCCGAGTTGATCGAGCGCGGTCACCTCTACATCGCACAGCCGCCCCTCTACAAAGCCGAGCGCGGGCGCAAGATCATCTATCTCAAGGACGAGCGTGCGCTTGAGGACTACCTGATCGATCAGGGCGTCGAGGGTGCTGTTCTGCGCCTCGCCTCGGGCACGGAGTTCGGCGGCGAGCAACTCAAGGTGCTGGTCGAGGAAGCCCGTGCCTTCCGCGGCGTCGTGCAGGGGCTGCACACGCGCTACGACCGCTCGGTCGTCGAGCAGACCGTGCTGAGCGGTGCCCTCTCGCCGGAGATTGCCGAGAATGTCGGCGAGGCCGAGGCCCTGGCCGATGTCGTCGCCAAGCGCCTCGACCGGATCGCCGAAGACATCGAGCGCGGCTGGGTCGGCGAGGCCAGCGAAGGCGGCTACGCCTTCAGCCGGACCCTGCGCGGTGTGCGGCAGGTCTCGACCCTCGACGCCTCGCTGATCGCCTCGCAGGAAGCCAGGCGCCTGCATGCGCGCTCGCCGAACCTGCGCGAGATCTACGACGAGCCGGTGGTGCTGGCCCGCAAGGGCGACGAGGAGGTCCTGCACGGACCCGTCGGCCTGTTCGAGACGATCATGGCCTTCGGCCGCAAGGGCCTCCAGCTCCAGCGCTACAAGGGCCTGGGCGAGATGAACCCGCACCAGCTCTTCGAGACCACCCTCGACCGCGAGACGCGCTCGCTGCTCCAGGTGAAGGTCAAGGACACCCAGGACGCCGACGACCTGTTCGTGAAGCTCATGGGCGACATCGTTGAGCCGCGCCGCGAATTCATTCAGGAGAACGCGCTGAACGTGGCCAACCTCGACGTGTGAGTTCGTGGCGACTGCTTCGGTCAACCGCCAACGACGTGTGCAGATCTGAAACTGTCGTCAGCATATAGCTACACTGGCCAGCGTCTTCTGGCGCTGTAGCGGGTTTGTGAATGGCGTCTTACGCTGACAACCGTGATCGGCGCGCCGGTCACGAGCCTCAGCCCGGGGCAAGTCCCAGGATCGCCCCCAGCGGCACGATCAGCGTGGCGCCGACGTAAAAACCGTCCTTCGGGCGGTTGGCCGTGTAGGGATTCCAATACGAGTTGCCGTCGACGAGGTACTGCGCCACCGGTTCGAAGAACACGCCCCTGCCGAGGGCCAGATGCGCGTTCGCCTCGAAGACGAGTTTGTCTCGGGAATAGGGTGCGCCGCTACCACCGGAGATGCGGTTGGCGTCCGACAGGAACTGCGCATAATCCGGCGCGATGCGCTGCCAATTGACCTTGATGCCGTAGCGGTCGAGCGGCCGCGAAGGGTCTGGCGACTGCAGGGTCAGGCCGGCAAAGGCGTTCCAGCGGATGGGGATGGTCGGGTCGGGGGCGTAGGCGAGGCTGGTATAGGCCTGGACCGAGGTCGGGTTCAGGTTGCCGCCATCGGTCCCGCCATCGGCACGCCAGACCACCTGGGAGGCGGTGAGGATCACGCCCGAGGTGCCGGAGCGCTGCAGCACTGGATCGGCGGGATTGAGCGCCTTCGAGCGGCCTGAGACCGTCTTGAGGTTATCCTCGTGGTCGGCAGTGTTGTAGAAGCCGGTCAGGGCGACGCGGCCCGGATAGGCTTGGCTCGCGAAGGTCGTGGACCGCCCGATCTCGGCGAGGACCAGGGCACCGTCGAGGGGTTCGCTGCCCCAATCGTAGCCGGAGAAGAAGTTGGCACGGCTCGTCACCGCGAAGGCACCGGCCTGGATGTAGTCCTCGGGCGATATCTTGTAGGCGAGGTTGCCGCCCCAGACTCCATAGAGCGGCGAGGTGACGCCGGCATTGAGTTGTAAGATGTCCTGGAAGCAACTGACGCTCGATTGGCAAGGCGGCAGGGCATAGTAGCGGTTCGGGTGCGTCCGCCCGACCTCGATGGCGAAGCGATCGTCGAACAGGCGTTGCTGGTAGGTCAGGATCGAGAGCCGGGCGAAGTCGCGGTTGAAGGTCGGCTGGTAGCCCACCGTCGAGTCGCCGACGTCGCCGTCCATGTTGCGGTTGTTCCAGCGCAAACCGAAGAAGGTCTGCGTGGCGTGAATCCAGCCGCCCTCGATGCCGGCGATGGTGTTCAGGTCCGCATCGAGGCTGAGCAGAAAGTAGGTCGAGTTCGAGAGCTGGCCCGGCCGCAATCCCGCGCTCGGGTTCGAGAAGAAGTACTCGTAGACGTTGACGTCGAAGCTCAGACCCGCCGTTGCGAGGGAAGCTGCGGATGGCCCAAGCGGCCCGTGCCATTTCACGGTTCCATCCGGCGCCGTACCGATCGCACCCGGATCGGTGCGGGGACCGGCCTCGCCGGTGAAGCTCTCGACGGCGCTCGGAGACTGAGCCCATGCGGCATCGATCGCCGGCGGCAGGACGCAGGCGACGCAACCGCCCAGGAGGACAGCCCCCAGGCGACGGCCGCTCTTCCGGATTGGAACGATGGGGTATGCGACGTCGGTCATGAAGTCTCATGTCGTGACTTACGGGCATGCGGGCGCAACCGGGCCGGGATTCCGATCGTAAAGGCGGCGCATTTTTGGTACGATTACGAGTAAAACGATAGACTATAGAGCCAAAATAACGTGATCTTCCGAGATATGTCCTCGATGATGAGGATTTTTTTAGTTATTTTATCTTAACTGTGCTGATTTATTGGATAAAATACGGTCTGCGTCAATGAATTACGATCCTGTATTCACCGTCGATCCCGGAAGAAGCTTTCGCGCGGCATGTCGGCGGGAGAAGCCGTTCATCGGCGCGGTCGAGGCGCAGGGGCGCGAAGCCCCTGGGCTCGGTCATCGGTAAACGCCGCCTGCACCGCTTCGGTGCCGAGGACGCCGTTCGCGATACCGGGGCTGCTGGCGCGAGCCGAAGCCTTTCACGACAGCTCGGCTCCGCACCCGCGATGACCGTGGGCGGGTCGGATCCCCGCGTTACGGCGCTTATCCCCAGAATAAATGAGCTTTCCCGACCCCATCGCCGCCCTCGGCAAGGCGGCCTATGAGGGGCTCGCAGGAAGCTTGACTCCACTCGGCAGGAGAGTCGTTATGGGAACAAATCAGGAACATTTATGACCGCGGCGCAACTCACCACTCTGTCCGCATTGCGTCGTGCCGTCTCGGCCATCGAGCCGGATGCGACGGTGCGCGCGACCGATCGCTTTCCGCTCGGCCTGGCCTCGCTCGATACCTGGCTCGGCGGTGGGCTCGCCCACGGCGCGCTGCACGAGGTCTATGCCGACCGCGTGACGGATGCCGCGGCGGCGGCCGGGTTCGGGCTCGGCGTGGCTGCGCGAGCGGCGGCGGGACGTCCGGTGGTCTGGGCGCGACAGGATCTCGTCGGCCTTGAGACGGGTCAGCTTCACGGTGCGGGTCTCGCCGCCTTCGGTCTCGATCCGGCGGGGCTGATCCTGGTGCGGGCGCGCGATCCGACCGCTGCCCTGAGGGCGGTGGCCGAGGCGGTCCGTTGTGCCGCCGTCGGCGCGGCCCTCGTCGAGATCTGGGGCGATCCGCGGGTCTTGGACCTCAAGGCGAGCCGGCGGCTGGCGCTGGCGGCGGGGGCCTCGGGCGTGACCCTGGTGATGATCCGGCTCCAGGCCGAGCCGGCGCCGAGCGCGGCGGCGAGCCGCTGGGGCGTCGCAGCCTCGGCCTCGGTGCCGCTGGAAGCAAACGCCCCCGGCCGCCCGGCCTTCGCGGCCTCCCTGCTGCGCCATCGCTCCGGGCTCGGCCAACGCAACTGGAGGTTGGAGTGGGACCGTGACAGCGCATCCTTCGCATCCGCGTCGCTACCTCGCCCTGTGGTTTCCGTTCCTGCCCATCGACCGGTTGCGGCGGAAACCGGCGTGCTCTGGCGTCGCGCAGGATGAGCCCCTCGTGCTCACACAGTCTCTCAAAGGCGCCCTGCGTCTCGCGGCCGTGAGCCGGGAGGCGCTGGCGCTCGGCCTGAAGCCGGGCCTGACACTCGCCGACGCCCGCGCCCGCATACCGACCCTCGCGGCGGCCGAGCACGACCCGGTGGCCGACGCGGCCCTGCTCGGCCGCATGGCCGAGGCCTGCGACCGCTGGACGCCTCTCGTCGCCCGCGAGTCCGACGACGGCCTCGTCCTCGACGTGACCGGCTGCGCGCATCTCTTCGGCGGCGAGGCCGCCCTGCGGGAGCGGATCGTCTCCGCCTTCCGTCGGCGCGGCATCTCGACCCGCGGGACGCTCGCGGGAACGCCGGATGCCGCCCGCGCGCTCGCCCGATACGGACAGGTCGAGGTCGTGCCGCCGGGCGAGGAAGCGACGCCGATCCGCTCCCTGCCGGTGGCCGCCCTAGGCCTTCCGGAGGCCGATCGCGCGGCCCTCGCCCTCGCCGGGCTCAAGCGCATCGCCGACATCGCCGACCTGCCGAGCCGCTCCCTCGCGGCCCGGTTCGGCGAGGACCTGACGCGGCGGCTGCGGCGGGTGCTCGGCCGGGAGGATCGGCGCATCACCCCGCTGCGGCTAGCGCCGGCCTGCTACGTCGAACAGCGCTTCATGGAACCTATCTCTCATGCCGAGGCAATCGAGCGGACTCTGCGCGACCTGATCGTGCGGGCCGCGCTCTTGCTCGAAACCGCCGGCCGGGGCGGCCGGGTCTTCGAGGCGAGCTTTTTCCGCACCGATGGCGAGGTCCGGCGCATCGCCGTCGAGACCGGCCGGCCCTCTCGGGAGCCGGCCGCGATCCTGCGCCTGCTGCACGAACGGCTCGATTCCTTGGCGGATCCCCTCGACCCCGGCTACGGATTCGACCTGATCCGCCTTGGCGTGCCGGTCGCCGAGCCGCTGGCACCGGTTCAGGTGAGCCTCGACGGCGAGACGGTGGGCGACGGTGAGGTCTCCGATCTCGTCGACCGCCTCGTGGCGCGCTTCGGTTCCGCGCGCGTGGTCCGCTTCGTCCCGGTCGACACCCACGACCCGGTGCGCGCCGCGCGTCTGGTCCCGGCTTCAGCGCCCCCTGGCCGGTCGACGGACTCGCCCATGACCGAACCGGGCGAGCCTCCCTTGCGCCCCCTCCAGCTGTTCGAGCCGCCGCAGCCGATCGAGACGCTGGCCGAGGTGCCGGACGGGCCGCCGGTCCGCTTCCGCTGGCGGCACGTGCTGCATCGGGTGGTGCGGGCGGAGGGGCCGGAGCGCATCTCCGCCGAGTGGTGGCGCGCGCGCGAAGAACCGACGCGCGACTACTTTCGCGTGGAGGACGCGGACGGCCGCCGCTTCTGGCTGTTTCGCGCCGGGCTCTACGGCAGCGAGACCGACCGGCCGCGCTGGTACCTGCACGGCCTGTTCGCGTGATTTCGCGATCGGATGGTCTCGCATCGACCGTCGTGGCCCTCTCCCCGCTTGCGGGGAGAGGGGGAACGCGGCGTGATCGATCGCGGCCGGCATGATCGAGCAGGACAATGCCGAGCCGCCCCTGCCGCCGGCCTATGCGGAACTGGTGGCGGCGACGAATTTCTCGTTCCTGCGCGGGGCCTCGCAGCCGCAGGACATGGTGCTGACCGCCCTGCTGCTGGGCCAGTCCGGCATCGGCATCGCCGACCGCAACACCGTGGCCGGGGTGGTGCGCGCCCATCGCGCCCTGAAAGAGCTGCGCGCGGAGGGGATACCGCTTCCCGAGAAGCTGCGCGACGGCTCCGGACCCGGCGAGTTCGTCTTCGTCGAGCATCCCCTAGCCCCGGAGACCGTGGTCTCGCAGGAGGCGATCAAGCGGCAGGCCGCGGCGTTCAAGCTCGCCGTCGGCACGCGGCTCGTGTTTTCCGACGGAGCGCCGGACGTCGTCGCCTACCCGACCGACCGCGCGGGCTGGGGCCGCCTCTGCCGGCTCCTCACCCTCGGCAACCGCCGTGCGGCGAAGGGCCGGTGCATCCTGCATCTTGACGATCTCCTGACCGATTCGGAGGGGCTGCTGCTGATCGTGATGCCCCCACGCCGGGCGGACGGCCTCGCCGCGGCGCTCGGGCGGGTCGGGGAGGCCGCACCGGGGGCCGTCTGGCTCGGCGTCGCCATGCACCGGCGCGGCGACGACCTGCGCCGGCTCGCCCGCCACCAGTTGCTGTCGCGCGAGACGGGCGTCCCACTGCTTGCCGTGAACGACGCGCTCTACGACACGCCCGCCGCGCGCGACCTGCAGGACGTGCTCACCTGCATCCGCGAGGGCGCGACCGTCGAGACGGCCGGACGCCGGCTGGAGGCCAATGCCGAGCGGCATCTGAAGACGCCGCAAGAGATGGCGCGGCTGCTCCAGGACGCGCCCGAGGCGATCGCAGCGACGCAGGACGTGCTCGACCGCATCGATTTCACGCTGTCCGCGCTGAAATACGATTATCCCGACGAAACCGTGCCGCCGGGCTGGACCCCGCAGGGCTGGCTCGAATCGCAGACCTGGCGCTGCGCCGCGGTCCGCTATCCCGACGCCATCCCCGAGAAGGTCGGAACGGCGTTGCGCGAAGAGCTCACCCTCATCGCCAAGCTCGACTACGCTCGCTACTTCCTGACGATCCTCGACATCGTGCGGGTCGCCGAGGACAAGGGCATCCTCTGCCAGGGGCGCGGCTCGGCGGCGAACTCCGCCGTCTGCTACGTCCTCGGCATCACCTCCGTCGACCCGGCCGAGAACGAGCTGCTTTTCGCCCGCTTCATCTCGGAGGAGCGCCGCGAGCCGCCCGACATCGACGTCGATTTCGAGCATGAGCGCCGCGAAGAGATCATCCAGCACATCTATGCCCGCTACGGGCGCCACCGGGCCGGCATCGCCGCGACAGTGATCAGCTACCGGCCGCGCAGCGCCATGCGCGAAGTCGGCAAGGCCTTGGGCCTCACCGAGGACGTCACCGCCCGGCTGTCCTCGACCCAGTGGGGCAGTTGGGGCAGCCATATCCGTGACGACCATATCCGCCAGACCGGGCTCGACCCCGAGAACCCGTCGATCCGCCGGGCCGTCGCCCTCGCGCGGCGGCTGCTCGGGTTTCCGCGCCACCTCTCGCAGCATGTCGGCGGCTTCGTACTGACCCGCGGCCGCCTCGACGAGACCGTACCGGTCGGCAATGCGGCCATGAAGGAGCGCACCTTCATCGAGTGGGACAAGGACGACATCGACGAACTCGGCCTGATGAAGGTCGACGTGCTCGCGCTCGGGATGCTGACCTGCATCCGCAAGGCGTTCGATCTGCTGCGCGAGAATGATGTCGGCGACTTCGACCTTGCGGCCATCCCGAAGGACGATCCGGCTACCTACGCCATGCTGCGGCGAGCGGATTCGCTCGGCGTCTTCCAGGTCGAGAGCCGCGCGCAGATGAACATGCTGCCGCGCCTCAAGCCCGAAAAATTCTACGACCTCGTGATCCAGGTGGCGATCGTCAGGCCCGGGCCGATCCAGGGCGACATGGTGCACCCCTACCTGCGCCGCCGAGCCGGCCTGGAGCCGGTGACCTACCCCTCACCGGCCCCCGGACAGGGTGAGGCGGACGAACTCTATCAGGTGCTCAACCGGACCAAGGGCGTGCCGCTGTTCCAGGAGCAGGCGATGCGGCTCGCCATGGTCGCGGCGAAGTTCACGGACGTCGAGGCGAACCAGCTGCGCCGGGCCATGGCGACCTTCCGCAACGTCGGCACGATCGGCGGCTTCGAAAGGCTGATGGTCGAGCGCATGGTGGCACGGGGCTACGAGCGCGCCTTCGCGCAGCGCTGCTTCGAGCAGATCAAGGGGTTCGGCTCCTACGGCTTTCCCGAGAGCCACGCCGCCTCCTTCGCCAAGCTCGTCTACGTCTCGTCTTGGATCAAATGCCACCACCCTGCGGTGTTCGCCTGCGCGCTCTTGAATTCGCAGCCGATGGGCTTCTACGCCCCGGCGCAGATCGTGCGGGACGCCCAGGAGCACGGCGTCGCGGTGCGCCCGGTCGACGTCAATCACAGCCATCGCGACAACACCCTGGAGCGCGGCCCGCACGGCGCGCTCGCCCTGCGCATCGGCTTCCGGCAAGTCGGCGGCCTCGGCGAGGCGGAAGGCGAGTGCGTGACCGCAGCCCGTGGGTCGGGCTTTACGGATGTCGAGGAACTGGCCGCGCGCACGCGCCTCTCGGGACGAGCGCTGCGGCTGCTGGCCGAGGCGGACGCGTTCCGCTCCCTCGGGCTCGACCGGCGCGCCGCCCTCTGGGCCGTGCGACGCCTGCCGGACGATGCCCCTCTGCCGCTCTTCGCCGCTGCGGAGGCCCGCGAACTCGGCCCCGAGCCGGCGGTGCTCCTGCCGGAAATGGGCTTCGGCGCCCATGTGGCGGCCGACTACCAGTCGACCCGGCTGTCGCTGAAGGGCCACCCGATGCAGATTCTGCGGCCGATCTTCGACGCCGAACGAGTCGTGACCTGCGCCGGACTCGCCGCGCTGCCCGATGGTACCTTCTGCAGGAACGCCGGCGTGGTGCTGGTTCGCCAGCGCCCCGGCGCGGGCAACGCCATCTTCATCACGCTCGAGGACGAGACCGGCATCACCAACGTCGTGCTGTGGGCGCGCACCTTCGAGCGCTTCCGCCGCGACGTGATGGCGGCGCGCCTGCTGCTGGTCGAGGGCCGCGTGCAGAAGAGCCCGGAGGGTGTGGTTCACCTGATGGCCGAGCGCCTGTCAGACCGCAGCGGCGAACTCAAGCGCCTGTCGGAGGAGCGCGACGTCACCATCGCCCTGAGCCGGGCCGACGAGTTCACACACCCCCAGCAGCCGCGCGGGCCGCACAACCATCCGCGCAATGTCCGAATCCTGCCGAAGTCGCGGGATCTTCACTGAGTGGAATCATCACTCCAAAAGAAAAAGCCCCGGAATCCGGGGCTCTTCTCGCGACCGTTCGGGCTGGGGGGCTCAGACGGCGATGCGCTCTTCGACCTCGTTGGGCTCACGCAGCACGTAGCCGCGGCCCCAGACGGTCTCGATGTAGTTCTTGCCCTGCGAAGCGTTCGCGAGCTTCTTGCGCAGCTTGCAGATGAACACGTCGATGATCTTGAGCTCGGGCTCGTCCATGCCGCCGTAGAGATGGTTGAGGAACATCTCCTTGGTGAGCGTCGTGCCCTTCCGGAGCGAGAGCAGCTCCAGCATCTGGTACTCCTTGCCGGTGAGATGCACGCGGCTGCCGGAGACTTCGACCGTCTTCTGGTCGAGGTTGACGATGAGATCCCCGGTCGTGATGACCGACTGGGCGTGGCCCTTCGAGCGACGCACGATGGCGTGGATGCGGGCGACCAGCTCGTCCTTGTGGAAGGGCTTGGTGAGGTAATCGTCGGCGCCGAAGCCGAGGCCCTTCACCTTGTCCTCGATGCCGGCCATGCCCGACAGGATCAGGATCGGCGTCTTGACCTTCGCCACCCGCAGGTTGCGCAGAACCTCGTAGCCCGACATGTCGGGCAGGTTCAGGTCGAGCAGGATGATGTCGTAATCGTAGAGCTTGCCGAGGTCGACGCCCTCTTCTCCGAGGTCCGTCGTATAGGTGTTGAAGTTTTCGGACTTGAGCATCAACTCGATGCTCTGCGCCGTGGCGCCATCGTCCTCGATAAGAAGTACGCGCATCGTCGGTCCCCAGCCCGGCCGGCCGTCTAAGGCGGGCGGGCATGCGCCCGCC
>NZ_BJZT01000020.1 GCF_007992175.1 Methylobacterium haplocladii
GGGCGGGCATGCGCCCGCCGCTCGCCCGCCGACGGCCTCGGCGGACGTTGCTTCGTTCCTGTTTCGAAACGCTAACGATTAACCGTTAACAAAACCCGAATCCCAGTTGCAAGCACGCTCTTTCTGAAGGTCTTTCCAGTTTGCCCGAGTCGTTGTCGGTCCGTTCCGGTCCGACGCCGATCCGGGGCTGCACAACCCTCGGAACTACCTGCTAACTCCTTCCGCGATAACGATTGGTGCCCTGCGTGGCGTGTTAGACACACCGAAGCTCCAGCCGTTAACGAAGCGATGCGCCTAATGTTAAGGAGGGAGGTAAACGAACCGTTGAGGTTGAAAAAATGAGTGAGGACCGTCGTGGAACGGCCACTCCACGACCCGGGCCGAGCCTGGCCGCAGCGATCGATGCACTCGCCGGCGTCGAAACGCTCGAAGTGTACGGCCGCGTCACGGCGATTCGCGGGTTGCTCGTCGAAGTTGCAGGACCGATCGCCGCCATGCGGCTCGGCGGCCGGATCGATATCGCCGTCGGTTCCACCGGGGCGGCAGCGGTGCCGTGCGAGATCATCGGCTTCCAGGGCGACCGTGCGCTCGCCATGCCGTTCGGCTCCCTCGACGGCGTGCGCCGCGGCTGTCCGGCCTATGTCCGGGAGGACACGGCCGGCGCGATCCGACCGACGCCGGCCTGGCTCGGCCGCACGGTCGACGCCCTCGGCCGGCCGATCGACGGGCTCGGGCCGCTACCCCAGGGGCCGGTGGCCTACCCGCTGCGGGCCGATCCGCCTCCCGCCCACGCACGCCGCCGCGTCGGGCCGCCACTCGATCTCGGGGTTCGCTGCATCAACACCTTCCTGACCATGTGCCAGGGCCAGCGCATGGGCATCTTCGCCGGCTCGGGCGTCGGCAAGTCGGTGCTGCTGTCGATGCTCGCCCGCTATACCACCGCCGACGCCGCCGTGATCGGACTCGTCGGCGAGCGCGGCCGCGAGGTGCAGGAGTTTCTGCAAGAGGACCTCGGCCCGGCCGGCCTCGCCCGCTCCGTCGTCGTCGTCGCGACCTCCGACGAGCCGGTGCTGATGCGCCGCAACGCGGCCTACCTGGCGCTGACCCTCTCCGAGTATTTTCGCGACCAGGGCGCGCAGGTCCTCTGCATGATCGATTCGATCACACGCTTCGCCATGGCTCAGCGCGACATCGGGCTGGCCGGCGGCGAGCCGCCCACCGCCAAGGGCTACACCCCCACGGTTTTCTCGGAGCTGCCGCGCCTGCTCGAGCGGGCAGGACCCGGGACCGGTGACGGCTCGATCTCCGGCCTGTTCACCGTGCTCGTCGAGGGCGACGACCACAACGAGCCGGTGGCCGACGCGGTGCGCGGCATCCTCGACGGCCACATCGTCATGGAGCGGCGCATCGCCGAGCGCGGGCGCTATCCGGCGATCAACGTGCTGCGCTCGGTCTCCCGCACCATGCCGCGGGCCTGCGATCCGGCCTTCCTCCCGACCATGCGGCGGGCTCGCGCGCTGCTGGCCACTTATGCCGACATGGAGGAGCTGATCCGGCTCGGCGCCTACCGTGCGGGCTCCTCGCCGGAGGTCGACGAGGCCGTCGCGCTCATGCCGGATCTTGAGGCTTTTCTGGGGCAAAGTAAGGAAGAAGCAACCTCCATCGGCGAGGGTTACGCACGGTTGGCCACGATCGTCGGCACCGGCTGAAAGGCCGGGTGCGCGAGAGCGGCCCGTAGCCCGCGTTGCGTTGAGATGGATGGCCCGAGATGAAATCGCGTGACACGCTGATACGGCTGCGCCGGTTCCAGGTCGACGAGAAGCGTCGCCGGGTCGCCCAGATCGAAATGATGATGTCCGACTTCAACCGCATGGTGGTCGAGCTCGACCGCGAGGTCGCCCACGAGGAGGCCCGCGCCGGCATCACCGACATCGCGCATTTCGCCTACCCGACCTATGCCCGCGCCGCCGCCAACCGCCGCGACAACATGCGCCAGTCGGCGCTGGCACTCGAAGGCCAGCTCGCCGAGGCGAAGGCCGAACTCGGCGAGGCGTTCGAGGAACTGAAGAAGGTCGAGATCCTCGAGGATCGCGAGCGCTCCGCCGAGCGTGCCGCCGCCGGCGTGCGCGAGCAGGCCGAGATGGACGCCATCGGCCTCAGCCGCGCCCGGGCCTGAACCGCCCCCCGCGCTGCGGACGACAGCCGCGGCACGACAATGTCATGATCCCGGTGCAAGGGTGCGCGCATCACGAGACCTGACCGGTCCCGCTTGCGATGCACGGCACCGTGGCGCATCAGGACCCGGTCCCCAAGCTGCGGCCGGTTCTGCATGAAGAAGATCAGCGAATTCCTCTGGCCGCTCATCGGTCTCGGTGCGGTCGTCGTCTCCTGCTACCTGCTCTACGGCCAGCTCAAGACACTGTCCTGGGTCCAGCTTCAGGCCGCCTTCGCAGCGATCCCGCTGCACCACTTCCTGCTCGCCGCGCTTTCGACCCTCGTCGCCTACGCAGCCCTCGCCTGGTACGACCGGATCGCGCTGCTGCATCTCGGCGTGCGCCACATCGGCTGGGTGTTCGTCTCGCTCTGCTCGTTCACGACCTACGCCCTGTCCCACAACATCGGCGCGTCGGTGTTTTCCGGGGCGCTGGTGCGCTACCGGGCCTACACCGCGAAGGGGCTCTCGGCCGCGCAGGTCGCGGTGCTGGTCGCGCTCTGCTCCTTCACCTTCGGACTCGGCACGCTGCTGCTCGGCGGCTTCTGCCTCGTCTACGATCCGCATCTGCTGGCGCGGCTCGACACCCTGCTGCCGAGCCTGCTCACGAACCCGACCACGGCCCGCATCGTCGGCTTCGCCATGCTCGGTTTCGTGGCGCTCTACGTGCTGGGCTCGGTGCTGCACTTCAAGCCGCTGACGATCCGCTCGTTCAAGGTCGAGTATCCGCGTCCCGGCATCATGCTCCGGCAGCTCGTCGCCGCGCCGATGGAGCTCTTGGGCGCCGCCGGCATCATCTACTTCGCGCTTCCCGACAGCCTGAACCCGGGCTTCATCCCGGTGCTCGCGATCTTCCTGGCCTCGTTCTCGGTGGCGCTGGCCTCGCACGCACCGGGCGGCCTCGGCGTGTTCGAGCTCGTCTTCCTCGCCGCCATGCAGATCGACGCCGACGACCAGAAGGCCTCGGTCGTCGCGGCCGTTCTGATCTTCCGGCTGTTCTACCTGCTGCTGCCCTTCGCGGTCGCGATCGTCGTCGTGCTGCTGTTCGAGCGCTCGCGCCTCGCCGGCGCCCTCTCCTCGCGAAAGGACCCTGCCGAAGTGCCGGAACCGCCGCTGGTGGCGCCGGGCCTGGAGCCGCACGCGATCGAGCGCCGGCTGGAGAACAAGCCGGTCTGAGCGGGGGCGAGAGGCCGATCGCTCCGGGATCCTCGCCCCGCCGCACGATGTCTTAACCCTAATCGCGCACAACCATCCCCACGGTATCGAGCGTGCGTGAGGGGGTTTCGTGCGTCTGGCAACGGTCGTTCTACTGTCGCTCGCGGGCCTGCCCGCCCTCGCCCAATCCGACCCGCCGGTGCGCGGTGTCGTCCGCGCCGTGCGCGATGCCAGCATCGCCACCGACCTCAACGCCCGCATCGTCAAGCTCCCGTTCCGCGAAGGCGAGTCGTTCAAGGCCGGCGAGACCCTCGTCGCCTTCGACTGCGACCGGACGGAAGCCGAGTTCCGCGCCGCGGAAGCCGAGGACACGGTCAACCGCATCGCCCTCGACAACGCCCAGCAGCTCGACCGCCGTCACGCCATCGGCAAGATCGAGGTCCAGGCCGCGAAGGCGAAGTGGGACAAGGCCCATGCCGCGGCCGACGCCCTGCGCTTCCGCGTACGCGACTGCCGCATCGTCGCGCCGTTTTCCGGCCGCGTCGCCGAACTCCGGGCGCGCGAACACGAGATGCCCGCCGCCGGCCAGCCGCTGCTGCGCATCGTCGACGCGGCATCCGTCGAGATCGATCTGATCGTGCCGTCGGCCTGGCTCGTCTGGCTGAAGGTCGCGACGCCGTTGCAGGTGAAGGTCGACGAGACCGGCCGGACCTACGCGGCCAAGGTGATCCGCACCGCCGCCGCCGTCGATCCCGTCTCGCAGACCATCAAGATCACCGCCGGCTTCGCTCCCGGCGACACCTCCGCCGTGCTGCCCGGCATGAGCCTCGACGCGACGTTCGAACGTCCGGGCTCATAGTGTTCTCCTCCTGCCGTCTCGAGGGCTCCGGCACCCTCCGCCGTCATTCCGGGGCTCGCCAGAGGCGAGAACCCGGAACCCACCGGACACGCTCCGGCCAGTCGTGGGTTCCGGGTTCCGCTGCGCGGCCCCGGAATGACGGGAGGGGATTTCGAACCCGTCCGCAGGGCCTCGAAGAAGCACGAGGGCGGTTGTCGTAATGCCCGCACTACAGCCGAAAACCGAAACGCCACGCCGCCGTCTCCTCGTCGATCCGGCCGGAGAGACGCTGGTGCGGATACCGGCATCGAAGCCGACCCCGGTCGAGGATGCCGGCGCCGGCCTTCGCCAGCTTCTCGGCATCGAGGCGGCGTTCCGCCAAGCCTCGGATCGCGATGCGCTCGGCCTCGCCCTCGTCAACGAGAGTGTGAAGCTGGTCCGTGCCCGGCAAGGCTTCCTGCTGAAGAAGGACGGGATCGGCGGCCTGATCGTCGAGCGGGTCTCCGGCACGGTCCAGGTCGAGCGCAACGCGCCGCTGATCGCCTTCGTCGAGACCGCCGCCGCCGCGATCCCCGGGGCCGAGCGCCTCAAGCCCCGCCCCTTCGACCTCACAGCCCAGGGCGGCGAAGAGGCGCGCAGCTATCCATTCGGCCACGGCCTCTGGATGCCGCTGCTCGACCGGGCCGGCGCCCTCATCGGCGGCCTTCTTTTCGCCCGTGAGCGCGCCTTCGACGACGCCGATACGGCCCTGGCCGCACGGCTCGCCGAAACCGGCGCGCACGCCTTGCTGGCGCTACGCCCTCCCCTGCTGCCGCGCCTGTCCGGCGATCTGCGCAAGCCCGCGCTCGCCGTCGCCGTCGCCGCCCTGCTGGCGCTCTGCCTGCCTGTCTCGATGACCGTGCTGGCGCCGGCCACCGTCACCGCCGAAAAGCCCTTCGTCGTCGCGGCGCCGATCGAGGGCATCGTCGAAGAGATCGCGGTGGCGCCGAACGCGTCCGTGGCCATCGGCGACATCGTGCTGCGCTACGTCGACACCGCCCAGCGAAATGCGCTGTCGGTGGCCGAGCGCGAGGTCCAGGTCGCCGAAGCCCGGCTACGGCAGGTCACCCAGGGCGCCTATTCCGACGAGCGCGCCCGGCGCGACGTCGGGCAAGCGCGCGCCGAACTCGCCCTGAAGGCCGCCGAGCGCGACTTCGCGCGGGACACCTTCGCCAAGACGCAGGTGCGCGCCGAGCGCCCCGGCGTCGCGGTCTATGCCGACCGTAAGGAGTGGTACGGCAAGCCCGTTGCCGCCGGCCAGCGCATCCTCGAGATCGCCGATCCGAAGACGGTGGAGGTCCGCATCGACCTTCCGGTTTCGGATGCGATCGCCCTCGCACCGGATGCCCGCGTGCGCATTTTCCTCGACACCGACCCGTTGAGCGCCCTCGAAGCCCGCGTGCAGCAGGTGACGCCGGTCTCCCGCCTGACCGATGCCGGCGTGCTCGCCCACCGCGTCACCGCCCGGCTCGATCCGTCGGCACCCGCACCGCGGCTCGGGGCGCACGGCACGGCGCAGCTCTACGGCTCGACCGTGCCGTTCGGCTTCTACCTGCTGCGCAAGCCGCTGACGTTCCTTCGGCAGAAGGTCGGGCTGTGAGCGGGATGCCGACCCTCCTCCGTCATCGCCAGCGCAGCGAAGCAATGACGGATGACGGGAGGGTGCGGGCATGATGGCCCCTCCCGGCGAACTCCCGCTCACCGCGCTCCGCGAAGACCTCCGGATCGAGCGCGGCGCCGTGCCGGGCGACGGCGGGCCGGCGCCCTGGCTCGTCTACGACCCGCTGGCGCATCGCTATTACGAGATCGACGGGACCGGCCTCGCCTTCCTGCGCGCCTGGCGGGCCGGCATCACGCCGGCCGAACTCGCCGAGGCCGCCGGGACCGCGCTCGGCCGCGACGTCACGCCGTCCGAAGTGGCGAGCTTCCGGGGCTTCTGCGAGAGCAACGGCCTCGTCGCGCATCGCGGCGGCTGGCAGGGGCTCGCCCGGCAGGTGGCGGCGCGCCGGCACGGGCCCGGCGCGTGGCTGCTGCACAACTACCTGTTCGTCCGCATCCCACTGGTGCGGCCGCAGGCCTTCCTGGACCGCACCCTGCCCCTGGCGCGCCGGCTCGCCGGCCGCCGAAGCCTGATCGCCATCGCGATGGCCGGGCTGCTCGGCCTCTACCTCGCCGCCCAGCAATGGGACGCCTTCACGGCGACCTTCCTGCAGTTCCTCACGCCCGAGGGCATGGCCGGATACCTCGCCGCGCTCGTCGCGGTGAAGCTGCTGCACGAGCTCGGCCACGCCTATGTCGCGACCCATCACGGCTGCCGCGTGCCGAGCATGGGCGTCGCCTTCATGGTGCTGATGCCGGTACTCTACACCGACACCACCGACGCCTGGCGCCTGCGCGACCGCCGCAAGCGGGTGGCGATCGACGCGGCCGGCGTCGCCGTGGAACTTGCCGTGGCGGCCATCGCGACGCTGGCATGGTCGTTTCTGCCGGAGGGCACGCCGCGCTCCATCGCCTTCTTCCTGGCCACCACGAGCTGGGTGATGAGCATCGCGATCAACCTCAGCCCGCTGATGCGCTTCGACGGCTACTACATCGCCGCCGACCTATTCGGGGTTTCGAACCTGCAGCCCCGCGCCTTTGCCCTCACCACCTGGGCGCTGCGCGAGACGCTGTTCGGCTTGGGCGATCCCTGCCCCGAGGCCTGGAGCCCGCGCCGGCGCGCGGCTCTGATCGCTTACGGCGTCGCGGTCTGGATCTACCGGCTGGTGCTGTTCACCGGCATCGCCGTGATGGTCTACACCATGGCCTTCAAGATCTTGGGTCTCTTGCTGTTCGCCGTCGAGATCGGCGTTTTTGTCATCCGCCCGATCTATCGCGAAACGCTGTTCTGGTGGGCCAACCGCGCACGGATCGCGCCGGGTGGGCGCGCGCGTGTCACCGGGGCGGCGCTCGCCGTCATGCTGGTGCTGGTTTTCCTGCCGTTCTCCGGCCGCGTCGACATCCCGGCCATCGCAGAGCCCGAGCGGACCGAGCGCCTCACCGCCGTGGCGCCGGCGCGAGTTGAATCCGTCGAGGTCGAGCCGGGCGCGGCGGTCAGCGCCGGGCAGATCCTGATGCGACTGAGCTCGCCCCGCCTCGACCACGAGTTGGCCACCGCACGGATCCGCCTCGCCCTCGTCGAATCCAAGCAGGACCGCCGCGCCGCCGACGCGCAGGACCGGGCCGGCGGCCTCGTGCTCGACGGCGAACAGGGCGTGCGGAGGGAAGCTCTCCAGGGCCTGCAGCGCCGACACGACGAACTCGTGATCCGCGCGCCCTTCGACGGCATCGTCGCGGAGATCGAGCCCGACCTCCAGCCCGGCCGCTGGGTCGGCAAGGGCGAGGAACTCGGCACGCTCGTCTCGAACGGACGACGGCAGGTGCGCGGCCTCGTGGCCGAAGACGCGATGGCGCGGCTCTATGCCGGCGCCGCCGGCACCTTCGTGCCCGACGATCTCACCACCGGCGCGATCCCGGTCGCCGTCACTTCCGTCTCGAATGCCGCGGTCTCGACCGTCGAGATTCCCGCGCTCGCCTCGCATCTCGGCGGCCCTGTGGCCGTTCGCGAGGAAAAGGGCGTCGGCCCGGTGCCGGTCGAGGCGCAATACGCCGTCGTGCTCAACCGGCCGGACGACGAACTGCGCCTGTCCGGAACGCCGGGTGTGGCGCGCGGCGTCGTGGCCGTCTCGGGCCATCGCGAAAGCATCGCCGCCCATGCGCTTCGCCGTGTCGTCGCCGTGGTCGTACGCGAGAGCGGGTTCTGATCGCGGGGCGATCGGACCCTCGTCCCATCCTTCCTTAACCATGCCGATCTAGCCTCGCCCGACAGGGACGCTCGCTGCGCCCCCGATGGACGATGGGCTGAGATCGATGTTCGAGCGCTTCCGCAGCAGGTCGCGAAACGGATCGGATGCGCTGGCTGGCCCCGCGGCGATGCCGGCCCCAGCGATCCGCGCGCTCGAGCTGCGCTTCATCTTCGACGGAGCCGCCGCGCCGGCCGCAGCCCAGGCACAGTCGGACGCCGCCGCGCAATCGCACGGCGACGGGGCCGACACCTCTCATCCCGATACCTCTCATGCCGAGCCTTCGGACAAGCAGGCGGCCGCCCCGGCCGCGGCGTCACCGGGCACGGAAACCGCCTCCGCCAACGGCCGCCACGAGATCGTGGTGATCGATCAGCGTGTCGCCGACCTGCAGACCCTGCTCGCGGGCATTCCGGCCTCGGCCGAAGTGATCCTCATCGATTCCGGCAAGGACGGGTTCGACCAGCTCGCCGACGCGCTCAAGGGGCGCAGCGACATCGACGCGATCCACATCCTCTCGCACGGTACGGCCGGCGACCTGCGTCTCGGCACCGGCGATCTGACGGCAGAGACGATCCAGGGCCGCTACGCTGCCGACCTCGCGATCATCGGCCGCGCGCTCACCGTTACCGGCGATCTCCTGATCTACGGCTGCGACTTCGCCGCGGGGGACGTCGGCGCGCGCGCCGCGGCGCTGCTGGCCCAGGCCACCGGCGCAGACGTCGCCGCCTCGAACGATGCGACGGGCCACACCGAACTCGGCGGCGACTGGGATCTCGAAGTGCATGACGGTGCCATCGAGAGCGGCGTCATCCTCAGCGATGCGGCGCAGCGCGGCTGGCACCACCTGCTCGCGGTGGCCACGATCACCGTTTCGGGCGATCCGGTCGTCAAGGACGGTGCCGGAAACGCGATCACGACCGCGCGCGCCAGCAATGGCGTGAATTATCTAGACGTCGAAAGCGGCGTCGTCGGCTCCACCGCCTTCTGGGCGAATGCCGGCATGGTGGGCGGCGTGAATGTGAGCCTTCGTGCCACGGTGATCGCGGTCGGTGAGTCGGACGACGCCGTCTCCTTCGCGACGTCCGCAACCGGAGGCGACGCATCGGTGCTCATTCGTGCGCAGGCGACGACGAGCCCTGCGGCCAACCACGCCGCCTCCGTCACGATCCGCTGGGACTTGGTTCGCGCCGACAATCCATCGGTCGCGGTGGCCGCCGACATCGATCTCCAGATCGGCGACATCGACGGTATCGGCGGCCAGCCGAACACGCGCGAGTCCGTCACGCCGTCCCAGACCGGGCTAACGTCGTACACGCTGGCCGACACGACAGACCTGATCGTGGATTCGAGCAACGACCGCATCCGCGTCTCGGGTACCCAGGACGAAACCGCCTCGCCACCGAATTCCGTGTCGATCGTGCGCTTCGACTGGACCAACGTTTCCAGTTGGCAGGTGACCTACGATCTGGCGTCCAACGCGACCACGGGTCAGGCCGCGTTCCAGCACGACGGTGATCGCAGCCTCGCCTTCACGCCCGGTGCGGTCAAAGCGATCCCCAAGGTCGATCTCGACGCGGACGATTCGAGCGGCGCCACCGGCACCGACTACAGGACGAGCTTCACCGAGAAGGGGAGCGCCGTCGCGATCGCCGACACCGATCCGCTCGTCACGAACACCGCCGCGACGGTATCGAGCGCAACGGTCACCCTGACGAACGCTCAGGCGGGCGACCAATTGAACATCGGCGCACTGCCGAACGGGATCACCGCCACGCCGTCGACCGGTTCCGGCACGATCACGGTGACGCTCTCGGGCGACGCCGATCCCGCCACCTACCAGGCTGCCCTCCAGGCGATCACCTTCGAGAATACCAGCAGCGATCCGAGCACGATCGATCGTGTCGTCAAGACACGCGTGACGAGCAACAACATTCAGGGCACGTCCGCTACGACGACAGTGGCAGTCGTCGCCGTAAATGACGCGCCCGTGCTCGATGCCGACGCTTCCTCACAGGGCACCGGCTACACGACGGGCTACACCGAGAACGGAGCGGGCGTCTCCATCGTCGACACCGACGTCTCGGTCACGGATGTCGACAATACGACGATGGCATCGGCTAGGGCGGTCATTGCAAACGGCAGCCTAGGCGATCGGCTGAGCGTCGTCGGTACGCTGCCGTCGAACATCGCCTGGACCTTCGACCCCGCGACCTACACCCTGGCCCTGACCGGTACCGCGACCAGGGCCGACTACCAGACCGCGCTCCAGCAGATCCGGTTCCTGTCGACGAGCGACGATCCGTCGTCAGCGACCCGCAGCATCGCGGTCACCGTCAACGACGGCGCGCTCGATTCGAACGTCGCCACGACGACCGTGACCGTCACCGCGGTCAACGACGCTCCCGTCAACGGCCTCCCCGCCGCGCAGACCGTGAACGAGGACACCGACCTCGTCTTCTCTGCCGCCGGAGGCAATCGCATCATTGTGTCGGACGCGGATGCCGGTGGCGGCAGCCTGACCACGACCCTGAGCGTCCTGCACGGTGTCCTGACCATCGGAGGCACCGCCAACGTCACGGTGTCGGGGAGTGGGACGGGTACGCTGACGCTCACAGGTACGGTCGCAGACATCAATACCGCGCTGAACGGCACCACCTACCGGGCCAGCGCGAACTACAACGGTGCCGACACGCTCAGCGTCGTCACCGATGACAACGGCAACACCGGATCCGGCGGGGCACAGAGCGACACGGACGCGCTGGCGATCACCGTCGCGGCCGTAAACGACGCGCCCATCAACGGCGTCCCCGCAGCCCAGGCCGTGGACCAGGATACCGACCTCGTCTTCTCGCTCAACGGAGGCAACGCCCTCACGATCTCCGATGTCGATGCGGGCAGCGCTGCCGTAAAGACGACCCTCAGTGTCGTGAACGGCACCCTGACCCTTGGCGGGACCGGCAACGTGACGGTAACCGGTAACGGGACCGACACGGTGACCGTCGTCGGCACCGTCGGCGCGATCAACGCGGCGCTCGACGGCACGATCTATCACGGCAACCCGATCTACCGCGGCTCCGAGACACTGAGGGTCACGACGGACGACCAGGGAAACAGTGGAACGGGCGGCGCGCTTTCCGACACCGAAACGGTCGCCATCACGGTCGGCTCCGACCCGAACGCACCGAGCAATGCGGTTCCGGCCGGCTCCCAGGCGGCGACCGAGGATACACCCCTCGTTTTCTCGTCCAGGTCCGGCAACGGCGTGAGCGTCACCGACCGGGAGGGCCGCGGCCTCATCGTCACCCTGTCGACCGCCAACGGCAGCCTGACGCTGTCACGCCTCGACGGGTTGAGCTTCGTCCAGGGCGACGGAACGACCGACGCGACGATGACCTTCTCCGGCTCGGAGGCGGACATCAACGCTGCGCTCGAAGGCCTCCGCTTCGATCCGTCCGCCGACTACAACGGCGCGGCCGATATCGGGCTCCTGACGCGCAGCCGCCCGAACAGCGCCGCCAACTTCACGAATGGCGGCTTCGAGAACCCGGTGATCTCGGGTTCGAGCAATGCTTTCGTCCAGGATTCCTCGGTGCCCGGCTGGATGACCGATGCGACCGATCACCAGATCGAGATTTGGAAGTCGGGCTTCCAGGGCGTCACGGCCTACGAGGGCAACCAGTTCGCGGAGATCAATGCAAACCAGGTCGCGGCGCTCTTCCAGACCTTCAATCCGACGGCGGGCACCAAGATCTCGCTGGACTTCGCCCATCGTGGCCGGCAGGGCGTCGATACCATGCAGGTGGTGGTGACGGATCTCGGCGCCGACAACACCCTCGGCACGGCCGACGACTCGGTCCTGCTCGACAAGACCTATGCCGACGGCAACACCGCCTGGGGCGCCTATCACGAGAACCTCGCCCAGAACGCCAGCGGCAACACCCTGCGTTTCGAGTTCCGCTCGATCAGCGCGGCCGGCGGTTCGCCGAGCATCGGAAACTTCGTCGACGGCATCCGGATCCAGCAATCCTTCGAGGTCGCGAGCAACATTCACGTCGTGATCGCCGCGGTGCCCGACGTCGTGGCGGATACCGTGGCCACCGACGAGGATACCGGCATCACCTTCAACGCCCTGACGGGCACGAACGGCGCCTCCGCCGACAGCTTCAGCGATCCCTCGCGCTCCATTTCCTCGGTGACGCAGGGCGCGCACGGTACCGTCGGCTTCCAGCCTGACGGCACGCTCACCTACACGCCCAATCCCGACTTCAACGGAACCGACAGCTTCACCTACACGGTGACCTCCGGCGGCACGACCGAAACGGGGACCGTGACCGTGACCGTTCGTCCGGTGAACGACGCGCCGGTCAACGGCCTCCCCGCGGCGCAGGCCGTGGACGAGGACACCGACCTCGTCTTCTCTACGGCCAACGCCAACCGCATCACCGTCTCGGACATCGATGCCGGCAGCGGCAGCCTGACGACCACGCTGAGCGTCCTGCACGGCACCCTGACCGTCGGCGGCACGGCCAACGTCACCGTATCGGGAAGCGGAACCGGTACGCTCACGCTCACCGGCACGGTCGCCGACATCAACGCGGCGCTGAACGGCACCGCCTATCGCGGGACGGCCGACTACAACGGCGCCGATACCCTGACGATCACCACGGACGATCGGGGCAACACCGGCGCAGGGGGCGCCAAAAACGACACGGATCAGCTCGCCCTGACCGTGCGTCCGGTTGCGGACCCCCCGACGAATTCGGTCCCTGCCGTGACCCAGACGGTGGACGAGGACATGCCGCTGGTCTTCTCCACCAGCACCGGAAACGGCATCCGCGTCGCCGATCCGGACGGCGGCACCGTGACTGTGACACTGAGCTCGGCGCAAGGGCGCCTCACGCTCTCGCAGACCAATGGCCTGTCCTTCCTGCAGGGCGACGGCGGTGGCGATGGGACGATGCGGTTCTCCGGCACCATCGCCGACATCAACGCCGCCCTCGAAGGCCTGCGCTTCGATCCGAACGCCGACCTCAACGGCCCCGTGCAGATCGCACTGACGACGCGGGATCCGCAGGGCGCGACCGCCTCCAGCACCATCGCCATCGACATCGCGCCGGTCGCTGACATCGTGCCGGATTCGGTCGCGACGAATGAGGACACCGCCATCACGTTCAACGCCATCACCGGCACGAACGGCGCCTCCGCCGACAGTTTCGAGGACCTCACGCGGGCCGTGACCGCGGTGACGCAGGGCGTCCACGGTCAAGTGACCTTCCAGCCCGACGGCACGATGACCTACACGCCGGAGGCGGATTTCAACGGGACAGACAGCTTCACCTACACGGTGACCTCCGGCGGCACGACCGAAACAGCCACCATCACCGTCACGGTCAGCGCGGTGAACGACGCGCCGATCCTCGACCTCGGCACTGCCGCCGCCGGCACCGGCTACGCGACGGCCTATACCGAGCGCGCCCCGGGCGTGGCGATCGCCGACGCCGACGTCTCGGTGATCGACGTCGACGATGCCGGCATGGCGTCGGCCAAGGCCGTCATCACCAATGGCCGGACCGGCGACACGCTCGCCGTCGAAGGCACCCTGCCCGCGGGCATCGGCGCAACCTTCGACGCCCAGACCTACACGCTGACGCTGACCGGGGCCGCCAGCAAGACCGACTACCAGACCGCCCTCCGGCAGGTTCGATTCTCTTCGGCGGAGCGCGATCCTTCGACCGTCACCCGCAGCATCGCCGTGAGCGTGGACGACGGCCGGCTCGAGTCGAACCTCGCCATCGCCACCATCGCCTTCACTGCGGTGAACGACGCCCCCATCAACGGCATGCCGGCGGATCAGGGCCTCGCCGAGGACACGCCGCTCGTCTTCTCGACGGCCAACGGCAACCGGATCGGCGTTTCCGATGCGGACGCGAAGAACGGCAGCATCACCACGATGCTGAGCGTCCTGCACGGCACGCTGACGCTCGGCTCGACCAGCGGCGTCACGGTCGCCGGCGACGGCACCGGCTCGGTCACGCTGACGGGCACGGTGGACGCGATCAATGCCGCCCTCGACGGCACGACCTACCGGCCGGCGGCGGACTACAACGGCGCGGACACACTCACCGTTCTCACGAACGACAACGGCAATACCGGCTCGGGCGGCGCGCAGAGCGACACCGACGCGATCGCTCTGACCATTGCCCCGGTCAACGACGCTCCGCGGTCCGGCATCCTGCCCGCGATCGGCTCGCTGGAAGGCGATGCCGTCGCGACTGCCGATCTCGGACGCTACTTCTCCGATGTCGAGGGGGACACGCTGCGCTTCACGAGCGCCGGCCTGCCGCCCGGTCTCGCGATCGATCCGTCGACCGGCCTCGTCAGCGGGACGATCGACCGTTCGGCCTCGCGCGGCGGCGTGAACGGCGACTACGCCGTCACGGTCACAGCCGACGACGGCAGTGGCGGCGTCACCAGCCGCACGTTCGTCTGGCGTGTCGTCAATCCGGCGCCGGTCGCGCGGAACGACGGTGCGATCGTCGATGCAGCGACCCCGGTGGCCGGCTCGGTTCTCGCCGACAACGGCAACGGTCCAGACAGCGATCCGGACGGCGACCCGCTCGCAGTCGCCGCCGTGAACGGCGCGGCAGCCAACATCGGACAGTCCGTCGCCGGCTCGGCCGGCGGCCGCTTCATCGTGCTCACGGATGGGAGCTACCGCTTCGATCCGGGCAGCGATTTCGCCGATCTCGCCCCGGGCGAGACCCGCACCACGCGGATCACCTATACGGTCGCCGACGGCGACGGCGGCACCGCGGAGGCGAGCGTCGCCGTCACCGTGACGGGGCGCAACGCCCCGCCTGCCACCCTCGCACCGGGCGACCGTGCCTTCGCCGACGGACAGACCGTGGCGCTGCCACTCGGCAGCCTGTTCGCCGATCCCGACGGCCGAGCGCTCAGATTCGGCGCAGACGGCCTGCCGCCGGGCCTGAGCATCGATCCGGCGACCGGCGCCGTGACCGGCACGGTCGACCGTGCGGCCTCGGGTGCCACCGGGCTCGCCGATTACCGGGTCACGATCACCGCGACCGATCCGCAGGGGACGACGACGGAGCGCAGCTTCACCCTCCGCGTCACGAACCCGCCCCCGCAGGCGGCGGACGATCGAGCGACCACGGTCGAGGATACGCCAATCACGATCGACGTCCTCGCCAACGATCGTGATCCCGACGGCGACGCGCTCGCCATCGTCGCCACGGGCGATGCCGCCCCGAGCGCCGGCCACGGCCGCGTCACGGTGGTGAACGGCCGCCTCGCCTACATTCCGGACCCGAACTTCAACGGCACCGACACGATCACCTACACGGTCTCCGACGGGAACGGGGGCACCAGCACCGCCTCGGTCACCGTCACGGTGAGCCCGGCCGACGACGCGCCGGATGCCGGCCCTCTCCCCGACCAGTTCGGCCGCGACGGCGCCCCCGTCCGCTACGACGTCTCAAGCCGTTTTCACGATGCCGACACCGACCCCTCGATCGTGCAGGCTCCGACCGGCGACAGCCTGCGCTTCACCGCCACCGGGCTGCCCCCCGGCCTGAGCATCGATCCGGCGACGGGCGTGATCATCGGCACGCTACCGAGCGATGCCTCCGCGGTCTCACGCTACGCCGTCACCATCACCGCGACGGATGCCTCGGGCGCGAGCGTCGCTCGGGGCTTCACCTGGACGGTGAGCAACATCGCGCCGCTCGCCGCACCCGACACGGCCGCCACCCGCGAGGGAACGATGGTCCTCGTCGCGGTCACCGCCAACGACGTCGATCCGGACGGCGACCCGATCCGCCTCGTCGACGAGCCCGGCGCGGCGAGCGCAGCCCATGGCAGCGTTACCGTCGATCCGGCGACGGGCCTTCTCGCCTACACGCCCGATTTAGGCTTTTCCGGCAGCGATACCGTCGTCTACACGATCGCCGACGCGCAGGGCGGCCGCACCACGGGCATCCTCACGGTCAACGTCGCGCCCTTGAACGACCGCCCGGTCGCGCCGGAGACCCTGCCCAGCCGCACCGTCGCCGACGGCGAGAGCGTGCGGGTGTCCCTCGAAAACCTCATCGCCGATCCCGACGGCGACCGGCTCGCCTACTCGGTGACCGGCCTGCCGCCGGGCCTGAGCATCGACCCGGCCACCGGCGAGATCGCCGGCACGATCGACCGGGCCGCTTCCGGGCCGAGCGGGCGCGCGACCTATGTCGTGACCCTCACCGCCACCGATCCGAATGGTCTCGCTGTCACGCGCAGCTTCGCCTGGACCGTGACCAACCCCGCTCCCACGGCCGTCGACGACACCATCGCGACAGCCGAAGACACGCCCGTCGACATCGACGTCACCGCGAACGACACCGATCCGGACGGCGACGCGCTCAATGTCGTGCCGGGCTCGATGGCGGCGGAGCACGGCACCGTGACCCTGAACCCGGACGGCAGCCTGCGCTACGTGCCGGATCGGGATTTCAACGGCACCGACCGCATCGTCTACACCATCACCGACGGCAATGGCGGCTTCGCCACGGCCTCCGTCACGGTCGCCGTGACACCGGTCAACGACGCCCCGATCTTCGATCCGTCCTCTCCCGCCCTCGCCGACCGTTCGGCGAACGACGCAGAATCGGTCGCGATCCCGGCCGGCAGCGCCTTCCGCGACGTTGACGTCGGCGACCGGCTGACCTTCAGCGCGACCGGCCTGCCGACGGGCCTCACCGTCGATCCGGCGACGGGCCTGATCTCCGGCACCATCGCCTCCGATGCCTCCGGCCGTGTTCCGGGCGGCGCCTACACGATCGTGCTGACGGCCACCGACACAGGCGGAGGCTCGGCCACGACGCGGTTCACGATCACCGTGGCGAATCCCGTCCCGATCGCGGCCGACGACGACGCCACGCTCTCCGAGGACGGCGTGCTCACCGGCAGCGTCCTCGGCAACGACCGCGATCCCGACGGCGACGCGCTCCGGGTCGATCCGGTGCCGGTGGCCGGGCCCGCCCACGGCCGCCTCGACCTCAGGCCGGACGGAACGTTCACCTACACGCCGGACGCCGATTTCCACGGAACCGACGCCTTCACCTACGCCCTGATCGATTCCGACGGAGGCCGCGCGACGGCCACCGTCCACCTCACGGTGGATTCGGTGAACGACGTGCCGACCGCCAGCGCCGACCCGCTCACGCTTCCGGCGAACACCATCGGCACCGGCCGGATCGCCGCCGCCGACCGCGACGGCGATGCCCTGAGGTTCCGACTGACCGATCAGCCGGTCAACGGCACCGTCACGCTCGCTGCCGACGGCTCCTATGCCTACAGGCCCTACGCCGCCTTCAGCGGTGCCGACAGCTTCGTCGTCGAAGTGAGCGACGGCAACGGCGGCCGCACATTCGTCACGGTCGCCATCACCATCACACCGAACCCGGTCCAGGTGCCGCCATCCGCGCTGGTTCCGATCCTGTCGCCGTCCCAGCCATTCTCCGATCGCCCGGCCGCGCCGCCGGTGCTGCCTTCGGCATCGGCCATCGCCGCCAACGGGATCGTCCTGCCCGCCGTGACCGAGATCGATGCGCTCGGCTCCATCGGGGATGTCATCCTCGCCGACGGAGCCGTGGTGGCTGCAGTGAACGGCGTCGCCTCGCTGCACGGCACGACGATCCTCGTCGACCGGTCGGTGACGCTCGACGAGAGCGACCGGATCGCGCGGCTCGCGTGGGAGCGCTTGGAGCGCGTGCCGATCGACGAGACGCCCTGGTTCTCACCCCGGCCCTATCTCGGACGGTCCCTCGGCGTCTCGCTGACGGCGGATGCCGACGGCTTCGGCACGAACGATCTGACAGTCGAGGCCATCCGCCGGCCGGACGCGCTGGCGATCAACCTGCGGAACCACGCCCCCGGCCTCGAAACCGTGGCAGCGGTCCGCCTATTTGGGATCGACGGCGCGCCCCGTCCCGACTGGATCGAGAGCGACGGCAAGGGCGGTTTCTGGGGACGTCCCCCGGCCGGCACCGGTCTCGTCCGGATCGAGTTGGAGATCGAGTTGGAGGACGGGCGCATCGTCCGTCGGCCCCTCAGCATCGACGCCGAAACCGGAGAGATTCGCGCATTGCCGCCGGCAAAGCCCGCGGGCGACCCGAAACCTCGCGGCGCCCGCGACCCGGAGCCTGCCCCGCGGCCCGATGCGCCCCTCTTCACGGCCCAACTCGCTTCGCTCGGAGGACGTGGCACCCATGATCTTGCTTTGATCGAAATGGCGCTCGCCCGAGGGCACTGAACCGTGAGACCTGTCCGGGGGCCGACTTTGACGCTTCGTTTACCTTAAACGCCGAAACATCGAGGGGTCGCGAGAGCGTGTCCCCGGGGGTTCCCGAGTACGCCCGAGCTGAGGGGTATCGGGGACCATGTTCGAGTATCGGCACGCCGCCGGCCGGCGGATACGCCGCATCGCCGCCGCCCTTGTCGGGGCGACGGCGCTCGCGACGACGATGGCGGGCTGCACGCTGAAGCCGCAACAGATGGGACCGGCCGAGCTCGGCGCCTACGCCGCGGACAAGCTGCGCCGCGTGACCGCCGACCAGCCGTTGCCAGGGCCCCAGATCGACCTCTACGAGGCCTTCGCCCGCGCCCTGAAGTACAACCTCGACCAGCGCGTCGAGATCATGCAGACGGCGGTGCGTGCGCAGGAGTTGAGCTTCGCCAGCTACTCGATGCTGCCGAACTTCGTCGCCAACAGCGCCTATGCCGGCCGAGACAGCTATGCCGCGAGTTCCTCGATCTCGGTGCTGACGCAGCGCCAGTCGCTGGAGCCGTCCTACAGCCAGGACAAGAACTACGTCTTCAGCGACCTTTCGCTGAGTTGGAACATCCTCGATTTCGGCCTGTCCTACATTCGCGCCCGGCAGGCCGCCGACGCGGTCCTCATCGCCGAGGAATGCCGCCGCCGCGTGGTTAGCCGGATCATCGAGGACGTGCGCACGGCCTATTGGCGCGCGCTGACGAGCGAGCGCCTCGTCAACCGCCTGCGCCGCCTCGAAGGCCGCGCCCAAGCCGCCATCGGCGACGCGCGCAAGCTCTATTCGGACCGCCAGACCTCGCCGATCACCGCGCTGACCTACGAGCGCGAATTGATCGAAATCAAGCGCGAGGTCCAGCGGGTCGAGGCCGACCTGCTCGTCGCCCGCAGCCAGCTCGCCGCCCTCATGAACCTGCCGCCCGACCTGCCGTTCCGGCTCGCCGAGATGGAGGGCGTCGAGGCCGGCCTGAAGCTCGGCGTGCCCGATTCCGACCTCGTGAAGGTCGCCCTCGAGAACCGCTCGGAGCTGCGCGAAGTCGCCTACCGCCAGCGCATCAACGGCCGCGAGGCGACCGCTGCGCTCCTCGAACTCCTGCCCGGCATGAACCTCATCGTCGGCGGCAACGCGGATTCGAACCGCCTGCTCTACAACTCGAACTGGGTCGGCTGGGGAGCGCGGGCCAGCTGGAACCTCCTGAACGTCTTCCGCTATCCGGCACGGCAGGGGCTGATCGACACGCAGGATGCGCTCCTCGACAAGCGCGCGCTGGCGGTGACGATGGCGGTGCTGACGCAGGTCCATGTCAGCCGCATCCGCCACATCCTGTCTATGAAGGAGTTCCAGACCGCAGCGGAATTCCGCCGGGTCCAGCGCCGCATCGTCGAGCAGCTGCGCGCCTCGGCCGCGGTGGAGTCGGCGAGCGAGCAGACCCTGATCCGCGAGGAGATGAACACGCTGATCGCCGAAGTGAAGTACGACCTCGCCCATGCGGCCGTGCAGAACGCGCGGGCCAACGTCTACGCTTCGCTCGGCCTCGACACCTTCCCGCTGGCGATGATCGACGGCAGCGACCTGCCTACGCTTCGGCAGGCGGTGCAGGGCAGCTGGCTCGGGATAGGCGCCGTGTTCGCTGCAGCGCCACCGATCCCGCGGGTTCCCACCGGAGCGCCACCGCTGGTGCTCCGGCACTGAGCCGGCTGCGGCTCCCGATACCGCTTCCTCTCGATCAGATCGGTGGTGCGCGTGCCCCCTCTCTCCGCAAGCGGGGCGAGGGGATGCGCGCCGCCCGAACAGATTGGCCGGAACCGGTAGGTGGGATCAGGATCCCGAGACGAGCCGATAGGCCGTCATGCCGATCAGCATGGTCGCGACGAACACCGCCACCGGGAGCACCCCCGTCGAGAGCGCGGCCACGGCCGGGCCCGGGCAGAAGCCCGACAGGCCCCAGCCGATGCCGAACAGGGCCGAGCCACCGATCAGCCCTCCGTCGATCCGGCGGTTCGTCGGGATCTGGAACTCCGGCGCGAAGGCCGGCTTCGGGAGCCGCCGCACGAGCTGGTAGCCGAGCGCAGCGATGGTCACGGCTCCCCCGAGAACGAACATCAGGCTCGGGTCCCAGGCTCCCGTCACATCGAGGAACCCGCGGACCCGGGCCGGATCGAGCATGCCCGACAGCGACAGGCCGAGCCCGAAGATCAGGCCCGATCCGAGCGCCGCGACAAGGCGCGCCGGGGCGCTCACGAGGACCACCACGTCGCGCAGGCCCTGGCGAGCACCACGGTCAGTATCCCGGCCGACAGGAAGGTCAGGACGGCAACGAGCGAGCGGGGCGAGAACCGCGCCAGTCCGGCGACGCCGTGGCCGCTGGTGCAGCCCGAGCCGAGCCGGGTGCCGAAGCCGACGAGCAGGCCCGCGACGGCGAGCACCGGCAGGGAGGCGACGATCGTCATCGCCGGCCAAGCTCCGGCGAGCCACGCGAAGACCGGCGGCCCGAGCACAAGGCCCGCGACGAAGGCGGCGTCGATGAGCCTGCGCTCGCCCCGGTCGGTGCCGAGGCCGGCGACGAGGCCGCTGACACCGGCGATGCGGCCGTTCAGCAGCAGCAGCAATGCCACCGACAGGCCGATCAGTGCGCCACCGGCGAGGGAGGCGAGATACGGGCTCACGTCCGATCCCCATGCGCATCGAGCCAGCGCGCCGCGCCGGTCAGGTCGAAGCCGCGCTCCGAACCGTAAGCGAGCAGCTCGGTGCGGGAGAGGTTCCCGGCCAGCACCTCGCCGATCGCCCAGAGCGTCAGGGAGCGCGTGCCGCTCCGGCAATGCGCGACGACGGGGCCAGGGGCGGCGAGAACCGCCTCGCGAAAGCGGTCGACGTCGGAGCGGCTCAGGCTCGGCCCGGTGACGGGCAGGTGGAGATAGGCGAGGCCCGCGGCCTCGGCCGCCGCGCGTTCGACCTCCGTGCCCGGTTGGGCCGCCTCCTCGTCGTCGGGCCGGTTGTTGATGAGGAGCACAGTGCCGCCGGCCCCGAGCGCGGCGATCTCCGCGGCGTCCGGCTGGTCAGCGACCGAGAGCTTTTCGTGGACGGGGGTGAGTTTCATACCGGCCTCCCACCGGCGAGCGCGTCCGCCGGCTGTGTCGGCGTATCGCGGCGGACGACGCGAAACAAGGCTTGCAAAACCGACAGCAATCGCCAATTATGTAATCAGATCAATGGCTTAACGGAAGAATCATGCTGCTGGACAGGGTTTCCGCGACGCAAAGTTTCTCCCATCTGGACGCTTCGGAGGAAAGCTACTCTCCCACCGCATCGGATACGGATCGCGCCGGGCGGCCGGCGGGCGGCGCGAACCGGCATGCGGCGAAATCGAGCGTCGGACCCGGCGCGATGGTCCCGGGAGACCGCGTCGTCTTCGCGCGGCTCGACGTGGCCGAGGCGCTCGGCATCTGGCGCCACGCCACCGGCCGCGTGGTCGACACCCACGACGAAACGCAGGCCGCCTCCGAGGGTCGTGTCACCGTCGACGTGCAGTTCGACGGCCACGAGACCCTGCAGCGCTACCTGCCCGACCTGTTCGAGAAACGGACGAACTAAGAATGTCCCCGCAAGTAAGGATCCCCGCGTGAGTCTCGGCGCCGTTCTCGATGCGCGGTCGTCGCTGTCCAAGGCCCCGCTCCGGGCGACCAGCCGATCCTCGACCGTGGACGCGGTCTGGCACGAGTTGCGCTCTGAGGCCGAGGCGGCGCTGATCGAAGAACCGCTCTATGCCGGGATCATACAGGCGACGGTGCTCGACCAGCGCAGCATCGCCCAGGCCTTCGCCTATCGCCTCGCCCACCGGCTCGGCGACGGCGACCTGTCGCGGCTCGCCATGCGCGACCTCTGCCTATCGGCCTTCGAGGCCGACCCGCATGCGAGCGCCCATGCGGTGCGCGACCTCGTCGCCATCCGCGAGCGCGATCCGACCTGCCGACGCTATCTCGATCCGTTCCTGTTCTACAAAGGGCTTGCGGCGCTCGAAGGCTATCGCGTCGCGCACTGGCTCTGGCAGCAGGGCCGGGCGACGCTGGCTCTCCACGTGCAGAGCCGTATCTCAGAGATCTTCGGGGCCGACATCCATCCGGCCGCGCAGATCGGCTCGGGCGTGTTCATCGATCACGCCACCGGCGTGGTCATCGGCGAGACCACCATGGTCGCCGACGACGTCTCGATCCTGCAGTCTGTAACGCTCGGGGGCAACGGCAAGGAGAGCGGCGACCGCCATCCGAAGATCGAACGGGGAGTCCTCCTCAGCGTCGGCGCCAAGGTGCTCGGTAACATCCGGGTCGGAGAAGGCGCGAAGGTCGCCGCCGCGGCCGTGGTGCTACACGACGTCCCTGCGCACACCACCGTCGCCGGTGTGCCGGCGCGCGTGGTCTCGAAGCTGCCGCGGAACGAGGAACCGGCGCAGAGCATGGACCAGTTCTTCGGCGACGGGATCTGATCGGCTGCGTGCGAATCAGCCCCGCGAGCCGAGCTCCGCTTCGACGAGCGACCGCAGCGCTGGACTTGAGAACGGGGTGCCGGACGATCGCAACGGCGGCGCATGAGTGAGCGGTACTCACCGGGCACACATGCAGGAGGCGCGGCGCAACGGTAGATGATTTTTTCGCCGTCGCCCCCGTCGACGGCGGCATTTCAAGAATTAAATTCTACTAGATTGAATTTATTTAGTAGGATAATTTTGTATTTTACCTATCAGTAGGATGATGCACTGCCTATTGGCATAAATTAAGAAAATCCTTCCATTGACCGGATGTCGCAGGCGCGGCTAGACCATTGACCGTTCCCAGGGCGACACAAGTCGTCGCGTCCGGAACCCAAGAATTCACCCTGTTGACCCGGACGCGCTTCTCCCGAGCGCGGCTTCGGCGCAGTCTTCGCGACTGTACCTGAGCCGCCATGTGCCGAGGAGAGCGCGATCCACCTTAGAAAATCGAGCGGAGACCATCAACGATGAGCGGACAGGGACAGAGCGTGGGCGCATCGGCAGCACGCAATCTATCGACCGCGACCGTCACTTCGGTCCAGAATCTTGCCAATACGCCGCGCTGGCTCCTCCGGCTGCTGCCCTTCGTCAACGTCGACGGCGGCGTCTACCGCGTGAACCGTCGCGCCGTGGTGCTGGCCAAGCCCGGCCGCATCGATCTCCCGACCGATGGTGCCAAGCGGGCCGTCAGCCCGGCTTCGCTGCGGTCCGTGCCGCCGTTCAGCCGCCTCGGCGATGCCGAGCTGTCCGCGCTCGCCGACAAGTTCGTCGAGAGCAAGCACAAGGCCGGCGACACGATCTCCGAAGAAGGCGCCAAGGACCGCAGCCTGACGATCGTCGCCGAAGGCACGGTCGAGCTGTCCCTGTCCGGCCCTTACAAGAACCGCCTGCGCTCCGGCCTCGCCACCCGCGGCGACTTCTTCGGTGACGAGACCATCACCGGCGACGGCCAGCCCGCTCCCGCCGCTAAGGCCCTCTCGGCCGTGACGCTGCTCACCCTCGACCGCAAGGCGCTCGATGACGACGCCATCAAGAACCGCATCTCCCAGTATGTCGAGGAGCGCGACCGGCTGAAGGGCCACACCAACAGCCACGGCGAGCAGGGCATCGAGCTCCTGGCCGTGCATACCGGCGCACCGCGCCTGCCGACGACCTTCGTCGACTACGAGATCGACCCGCGCGAGTACCACCTGTCGACGATCCAGACGATCCTCAACACCCACACCCGCGTCACCGATCTCTACTCGAACGAGATCGACCAGCTCCGCGAGCAGATCCGCCTCACGGTGGATGCCGTGAAGGAGCGCGAGGAGTGGGAGCTGCTCAACAACTCCGAGTTCGGTCTGCTCCATGAAGTCGGCGGCCGCCAGGCCATTCCGACCCGCTCGGGTCCGCCGACCCCGGACGATCTCGACGAGCTGCTGACGCTGGTCTGGAAGAAGCCCGCCTTCTTCGTCGCCCATCCCCGCGCCATCGCCGCCTTCGGCCGCGAGGCCACCCGCCGCGGCGTGCCGCCGGTCGTCGTCCACCTGTTCGGCGCGCCCTTCATCACATGGCGCGGCGTGCCGCTGGTGCCGAGCGACAAGCTGCCGATCAACATCGATCCGGTCACCGGCGCCCAGACCACCTCGATCCTGCTGCTGCGCGTCGGCGAAGGCGAGCAGGGCGTCGTCGGCCTGCAGAAGTCGGGCGTCACCGGCGAGATCGAGCCGGGCCTGTCGGTGCGCTATATGGGCACCAACGACCACTCCATCGCCTCGCACCTTGTGACCCGCTACTTCTCAGCCGCCGTGCTGGTCGAGGATGCCATCGCACGTCTCGATAACGTGCTGCTCGGCAACTACCATGACTACGCCTGAGGCCAGCCCTTTGGGAGTATCCGCCATCGGCATCCCCACGGGCGCACCCGGCGATCTCGCCCACGCCGATCTCGTCGGGCGTCTCGCCCGCGAGATCTACGGCCAGGGTAACGCGGCCTCCGCGCCGTTTGCCCCTGCGCTGCCGGCTTCGCCGCAGCTTCCCCAAGGCCTGGAGAATCTTCCCCAGGCCCCCGGGCAGCCGTCTCTTCCGGGCGCCAACATCGGCACCCCCTCGGCGCCTTCCGGCGCCCTCCCGTCGGGCATCCAGCCCGACGCCGCATCGCTGAGCGCGCGGAATTTCGGCGGTCCGGCCGTCGGCCTGCCGGGCCTGACCGGGCCGTCCGCGGCGAACCCGTTCGGCGGGACGCCTGCGCCCGCCAGCGCCGGCGTCCTCGACACGACGACGATTCCCTCGGTCCATCCGCTCGCCGACCCGCTATCGGCACAGCGCGGGCTGCCGGAATTCTTCGTGCCGAGCGTGCCGGACGTCGCCGCCTTCCTGCCCGGTGTCGCCGACCTGCATCGCACGATCGCGGCCGACCATCCGCGGGCGAACGCCTTCGCCAGCGCGGTCGCGCCGAGCCTCGTCCCGGCCAATCCTTCGAAGAGCGGCGTCGACGTCTCCCAGGAGAACTTCCAGCGCACCGGCCGGCTCTCGGGCGATCCCGTGCGCACGGTGGAGCATGGCGGCGACGAGCCGTTCTCGTCGGGCGACTACTATTTCCTGACCGGCTCTTCGCGGAACACCAAGACCTACGCGTCTCCCCGTGTCGAACCCTCGCGTCACGAGGGCCCGGCTCCGCGCGTGACCTCGACCCAGTCGAGCCCCGCCGGGGCGCCCTTCGAAGTCGACCATGTCCGCAAGGACTTCCCTGCGCTCCACCAGAGCGTGAACGGACACCGGCTGGTCTGGCTCGACAACGCGGCCACCACCCACAAGCCGCAATCCGTGATCGATGCGACCTCGGAGTTCTACGGCCGCCACAACTCGAACATCCACCGGGCCGCGCACACCCTCGCGGCACGCTCGACGGACCTGTTCGAGGGCGGGCGTGAGAAGGTGCGCCGCTTCCTCAACGCGCCGTCGAAGGACGACATCGTCTTCCTGCGCGGCACGACGGAGGCGATCAACCTCGTCGCGAACTCCTACGGCCGCGCCAATATCGGCCCGGGTGACGAGATCATCGTCTCGACGATCGAGCACCACGCGAACATCGTGCCCTGGCAGCTGCTCACGCAGGCCACCGGCGCGACGCTTCGGGTGATCCCGGTCAACGATCGCGGCGAGATCATCTTCGAGCAATACGCCGCGCTCCTGTCGGGCCGCACCAAGATCGTGTCGGTGACGCATGTCGCCAACGCGCTCGGCACGGTGAACCCGGTCCGCGAGATCATCGCGCTGGCTCACGCCTACGGCGTGCCGGTGCTGATCGATGCGGCCCAGTCGACCCCGCACATCCCGATCGACGTGCAGTCTTTGGATGCGGACTTCGTGGTCTTCTCCGGCCACAAGGTCTTCGGGCCGACGGGCATCGGGGCGCTGTACGGCAAGAAGCACTTGCTCGAGGCGATGCCGCCCTGGCAGGGCGGCGGCCACATGATCGAGGACGTCACCTTCACGAAGACGGTCTACAAAGGCGCGCCTGAAAAATTCGAGGCGGGGACCCCGGACATCGCCGGTGCCGTCGGCCTCGGCGCGGCGCTCGACTACCTCGAGAGCGTTGGCCTGCCGGCCATCGCGGCCTACGAGCACGACCTGCTGGACTACGCGCAGGCGGGCCTCGCCGACATCAAGGGCCTGCGCCTCATCGGCACGGCCCGCGAGAAGGCCAGCGTGATGTCGTTCACGATCGACGGCCTGGAGAACGAGGCGGTGGCCCATCACCTCGACCGCCACGGCGTCGCGGTGCGCTCCGGCCACCACTGCGCGCTGCCGGCACTCCGCCGCTTTGGCGTCGACCAGTCGATCCGCGCCTCGCTCGCCTTCTACAACACCCGCGAGGACGTCGACATCTTCCTCAAGGCACTGCACCGGCTGCCGCGCCACTGACCAGCGGGCCGCCTTCGGTCACGACCGGAAGCCGAGGCGTCGCGATCGACACGAAAACAGGAGCCGCATTCGCATGGGCTCCTGTTTTTGCGTCTGGACGTTCGAACCAACACAGTCGTTTTTCGAATAGACGTGGTTGCAACTGGATCGGCAATAGCCATCAGCACGTCAGTACAACTCCGTCATTGCGAGCGCAGCGAAGCAATCCACAGCCAAGACTTCGACGATTGCGGATGCGGCCCTGGATTGCTTCGCTGCGCTCGCAATGACGGATGCAGTCTTTGGCCTATCCGCCTGTGATGGCGCAACACGACTGCCGGTCGAGTCTCACCAGCTAACCCGCAACCCCGCATGGCCCTGGTGGCTGGCGGCGTTGGGGCGGTATTCGCCGCGATAGCCGGCGAACAGGCTGACCGACTGGTAGGACCACAGCGTCACCCGCGCATCGACGAGGAGCCCGTCGCGGCCGGGCCGGGCATCGCGGGTCCGGAAAGGCTGGCCGAGCAGCGCGGTCGTGATGAAGGGGCTGGCGTCGATGAGGTCGTGGGTCCAGCCGAGGCGCAGGTCGGGCCTGAGCGCCAGGCCGCCGGCCGTGACGAGATCGAGTCCCGTCGACACGCCCGCGAAGGTCGTAGCGCGCCCGAAGTTCTGGCCCGCGAAGCTCAGCCCGAACCCACCGGCGCCCGTCTCGGCGAAGCCCGAGCGGTGCAGGTCGTTGTAGGCGACGCCGGCGAGCGGCTTGATGCCGAGAAGGCCGGCCTCCGTCGGCACGAGGAAGCGGTATCCCGCCTCGACCGAGGCGATGGCACCGAACCCGTCGGTACGGCCGCGCGCGGTCATGACGCCGCCGAACGGTGCGACGGCCCGCAGCGAATCGAGGGTGGCGTAGGCGAGGCCGGCGATGGCATCGACCTCGACGCCGTCGCGCTGGTAGCCGAGATAGGCGGCGCCGAGATAGGTGTCGGAGGTGCCCCGCGTGCCCGACGCGGTCGTGCTCGATCGGGCATAGCCGAAGGCCGCGCCGACGAGGAGCGAGGGATCGATCGCCCGGTCGGCGCCGAGCATCAGGCCGCCGCCCTGCGCGCGCAGGCCCGGCCCGGAACTGTCGGCGCCGATGCGGTAGCCGTTGCCGAAGCCGAGGCCCCAGATGCCGGTGCCGGACCGTGTTTCCGCCGGGTCCGCCACACGCGAAGGGCTTACGCCGAGGGCGGTGAACGTCGTCGGCACGAAGGCCGTCGGCGAGACGAAGAGCCCGCCGGTGCCGGTCGAGGCCGTGGCGAGACTTGGCGCGAAGTCGCCCTGGACGCTGGCTGTGCCCGAGCGCAGGGCGTCGAGGCGACCGCCGATCAGGCCCGTGAACCGCCGCGAATCCTCGACGGAGGCCTGGGCGTTGGCGCTGCTGCCGGCACCGGAGAGCTGCTCGAACACGCGCGGCAGGTCGGCGGCAGACTGACCGAAGAGCGGATCGAAAACCCCCAGCGCCCGGTCACTCATCGCGTCGCCGGGCTGGCCGCGGGCACGGTCGAGGGCCGCGCCGACCGCGCGCTGGCGGGCGCTCAAGGCGACGCCGTTGGCCTCGAGGCTCGCATAGGCGGCGGGCGTGATCGCGCCGACGATCGAATTCGGGCGGTAGAGGAGGTCGATGCGCGAGGCGGCTGGCAAGCCGGTCCGGCCGGTGTCTGATGTGACGCTCACGCTGATGAAGCGGCCGAGGACGCTTGCGCCGTCCGTGGCGAGGACCAGCGGAAATTTTGCGCCGATCTCGCCGATCCGGTTGGTGCCGGTGATCCCGAAGATGTCGAAGACCAGGGCGCCGGCCGCCCTGAAGGCGTGGCCCTGCCCGGTGACCATGGCGATGCTGTAATCGACGACGCCGTCCTCCGCGTCGGAGGCGTCGATCAAGGCATGGAACAGCGAGGTCTCGGCCAGCGTCAGGTTGCCGTGGACCACGAGGTCGCCGCCATTGCCCGACCCAGGGCTGAATAGGCCCTTCACCTCGACGTTGCCGAAGATGTCGCCCTCGCCGCTGAGCGAGGCGTTCTGGGCGATGCTCAGTTGCGGCGTGGTCAGGGTGCCGTCGACCTCGATGTCGACGGATTCGGCTCGCACCGTGCCGCGCAGGGTGGTGCGGCCGGCCACGACGAGCTCGCTGCCCGTGCCCTGTTCGCGCCCGGCTCCGGTGACGGTGAGTGTCCCGGCGGCGGTGACGGGAGCCGACCAGTAGCGGGTCTCGCCGGGAGCGAGGTTCGCCGTGTTCGCCGAGGCGGCGGGGTCGATGGCCGGCGCGCTCAAGGCGCGGTCGAGGCGGACGAGACCGCGGCCGTAGATGTCGTCGATCCCGGGGACGCCGAGATCCTGCGTCGTGGAGAGCAGGACGCGGACGATGTCGAGAGACGAGTAGGCCGGGAAGGCCTGGAACAGGACTGCGAGCACACCCGAGACGTGCGGCGTCGCCATCGAGGTGCCGGTGATCGCCCGGTAGGTCTCCTGCGCCGAGGGGCCGACATTGGTGCCGGCGACCGCGCGCGGGTAGGCCGAGAGGATAGCCGCCGCACCGTCGTCGGTGCCGCCGCCGGGCGCGGAGACGCACCAGTTCGCGGTGACGCCGCAGCGGTTGGAATCGCCGGAGATCTTGAGGCTCGCATCGACGTTCGCGACGGCGATGATGCTGCCGGGCAAGGTGGCCAGCGACGAGAAGTCGAAGTTGCGGCCGCCGTCGTTGTAGACGCCGAGACCGGCATTGGCCGGGCGGATGAAGGGGTAGAGCGCGATGCCGGTGGGGTTGCGCGAGACGACCGGCGCGGAGGCGAAATCATTGCCGTTGGCGAAGACGAGGATCTTGCCGGCGGTGAGCGCCGCGCGGACCGCCGCATACTCGCTCGTGAGATCGCCGGTCTGCCAGACGGTGGTGCCGGCTGCGATGGTCGGGCCGTAACTGCCGTTGACGATCCGCACGTCGGGGAGCGACGCGGCATAGGCGAGGGCCGCCTCCGAGTCGAAGGCGGGTTCGCCTTTCGCGCCGATCGCCTTGAGGGCGACGATGTTGGCGTCGGGGGCGATGCCCATCATGCCGACGCCGTTGCGGTTCGCGCCGATGGTTCCGGCGACGTGGGTGCCGTGGCCGTCGCGGTCGAGGATGTCGAGGGATTGGCCGGTCTCGGCCAGGAAGGCGCGGCTACGGGTGTCGAGGCGGCTCACGAATTCGGGATGGATGCTGGAGAAGCCGTCGGCGGGGTTGGTCGTCCGGAATTGGGCGTCGATGCCGCTGTCGATGACCGCCACCGTGACGCCGAGACCGGTCAGGCCGTTGACGGGCAGGCCGGCCCGCGTCGCATTCGTGTTCAGCGCGGCGGCCTGTCCGACCGCCAAGCTGCCCCAGTTGGCGTTGAACTCGAACAGCGTGGGCTGGGGCGTACCGGGCGGGAGGCTCGGTCTGTCGAGGGCGAAGCCGTAAGGATCCGCCGCACTCGCCGGCGCCGTCCGCTGCGGAAAATACGCGAAGGTGGACAGATCCACGGCCTGCGAGCGGGCCGGACGGGATGCGAGGGCCAGCACCGTCGAGACCGCCACCAATCCCGCCTTGCGGAATGGCCGCGCCTTGCCCGATCGTCTCATTCTGCTCCCCGGAATGACTTGAGCTTGCTGTACAAACGTACGTCTTTAAAGTTGCATACCGAACATATGCAATCTTCGAAGGATTTCGTTTCAATCCGTCATTAACGAGGATTGATTCACCGCGATGTGCCGCGCCGGCAACATCCGGAAACAATGGCGCGTTGTGTCACATCAACGGCCGACCGAGGGAGAGTCGAAGTCGACCTCAATCGGTATCGAAACCGGCCATGCCAGGGGCGGCCTCATTCTGTTTGCCGTCGCGGAGTCGTTGGGTGATCGCGGTTGGACGTTCCCGCCGGACCTTTCGACGCTAAACCGAACCATGCGGTTTGCGGCTGATCCGATCGATGACACGTCCCATTTCCGGGATGCGCGCAGCGCCTGTTCCGCGCCATCCGACGGTTCAATCCGCATCCTGTGCGAGAGCAGCCGCCACGAGGACGCCCGGCGGCGATCCACGATCGGCAGGTTGTCCGCTGGAAGTCCCTGCCGCCCGCCTCCGGCTCGGCCGATAGACCTCCATCGGCTCCGAAAACCCGTCGAGGCCGTGCACGCCGACGGATTCTGGATCGCCCCAGAGAAAATCGACGAAGGGCTTCGACATCAGGAGCGGCTCGCCGAGCGTGCGGTTGAGCCGGGCGAGACGGCTGGCGAGGTTCACGTCGCGGCCGATCACGGTGAAGTCGAGCCGGGTGCCCGAGCCGACATTGCCGTAGGCGGCCTCGCCGTGGTGGAGGGCAATGCCCGCGGCGACCGGCTTGCCGCCGAAGCGGCCGACGGCGTTGGCCTCGGCCAGCGCCTCCAGCGCACCCTGCGCCGCCGTGAGTGCACCTTTCGCAGCGCCGCCAAGGTCGTCGCCGGGCTCGCGGAAGATCGCGAGCAGGCCGTCGCCGAGATATTTCAGCACCTCGCCGCCCTCGCGCTCGATCGCCGGCACGAGGCAGTCGAAGAAGTGGTTGAGAAGCTCGACCGCCTCCTCCGGCGTCAGGTCGGCCGAGAGCCGGGTGTAGTCGCGCATGTCCGCGAACAGGATCGCCGAGCGGATGCGCTTCACCTGTCCGCGCCGGATGTCGCCCGAGAGGATCGCCCGGTGCGGCTCGTCGCCGACATAGATGCGCAGCACCTGGTCGAGCTGCTTGTTCACGATGCGCATCTCCATCACTGCGGCGAGCGCCGGCATGATGAAGCGCAGGATCGCGATGTCCTCGTCGGCAAACCCATCCTTCGCCCGGGTCGCCAGGGTGAGGCCGTTATGGGTGCCGTTGGTGAAGAACACCGGCACGACGACATAGGCCGTGTAGCCCTCGGCCTTCAGCTCCGGGATGATCGAAAACAATCCGGGATCGGTCTCGGCGAGATCGAGGATCAGCCACTCGCCGCTCTGGTGGACGGCGTGGAACGGGCTCTCGCGATAGGCCGCGTCCGAGGCCTCGCCGTGCGGAAACAGCCGCACGGTCGTGCCGGCCTCACGGGTCCACACCCGGCCGACGCCCGAATATTCCGAATGCAGCGTGTCGATCGCCGTCGAGGCACGGTCGATCGGGACACCGACGTCGATCAGGCGCTGCGCCAGCCCCGACAGCAGGTCGCTGGCATTCTGCAGGCGCGCGCCCTCGCCCAGCAGCCAGTCACGGATGCCTACGCTCTGCTGAATCGCGCCGAACGGGACGTCCTGTGCCTCGGAGCCGTCGGCGAAGGCAGTCGGCGCGAGAGCTCTCGATGGCTGCGGCGTGGTGTCCTCGTCGGGCATATGGCCAAGGTGGGGGCGATGGGGGGTAAAGCAAGGTTCGCCGGTGCGGTCGAGTTGCAGTGCGGACGCAAGTCAGCGACCACCTCGTGTGCGCCCCGGATCCTGCGGCTCGTCCTGGCGTGTCATACCCCGAAACCGTGCGATCTTCGACATCCCGTCGTCACGCGGACGCTCGACGTGCGTGCAACGTATTCCCGAAATTCATCGCCAAGTGGTACGGCCCAACAAGTCTGTGGATATGAGACGTGCAATCGGAACTTTGGGACAGACGATCAATGCAGATCGGGTGCGGCCGCTCTAAGGGGCGTCCGAGGGTTCGGAAGCTCGGCATTGTCCGACGAACCCTCGCGATCGAACTCCCGGGACCCATCCGATGCTGAATACCGCACTTCGTCTCGCCGCTCTGGCCGCGATCTTCGCGCCGGGTCTCGCGCTGGCTCAGTCCAAGCAGGACTTCACCCTCGTCAACCGTACCGGCTACCAGATCGACGAAGTCTATGTCGGCCCGGTCTCGAGCTCCGAGTGGGGCAAGGACGTCATGGGCAAGGACGCGATCGATGACGGCGAGAGCGCCGACATCAGCTTCCAGGGTGGCGGCGGCTGCAAGTGGGACATCCGGGTCGTCTACAACGACGGCGATGCTGCAGAATTCCACAACGTCAATCTCTGCGACATCACCAAGGTCAGCCTGTTCTGGAACCGCAAGGCCGGCACCACGCGGGCGGTCGCCGAGTAGCGGTGCACGACGCAGGTTCCGATGCCGTGCGGGGCCAGGCATCGGACGGTCCGCCGCTGCTGCAATCCGGCGCGGCGGCCCCGTCTCGATCGTGATCCTCAAAGCTCCTTGAACCAATCCTCGATCACGGCCCCCGATGCGGGGAGCACCACCCGAACCCCTGCGCGCGCCTTGTCGCGCAAGGCGGCGGGGGAGTAGCCGAAGGCGTCCTGAAAGGCCCGGCGGAAGCTGCGCTCCTGCCGAAATCCGAAACCCGCCGCGATCTGCGCCACCGGCACGTCGACCATGCGCCGCGAGGCGATCTCGCGATGAGCCCGCGCGAGGCGCAGCCTGCGGATCGTCGCAGCCACGTCGCCCGACGCGCTCATGAGCCGATAGAGCCGGGAGCGGGACAGAGCGAACGCCCGGCCGATCATGGCCGGCCCGAGATCGGGATCGGCGAGATGCTCGTCGATGTAGCGCCGGATCGCATTCGCCGTCTCCCGGTCCTCGTCGGTGCCGATGCTCGGCCGAGGCGAAGCCCTGTCGAGACAGCTCGCGAGGAGCGAGAGGCAGGAGCGGCCGGCCAGCGCCGCCTTGGCGGGCGCCAGCGGATCGGGCAGATCGAGCAAGGCGCGGATATGTGCGCCGAGGATGAGAGCCTCCGGCGATTCCGCCTTGAAGACCCGCCCGTCAAAGGGATCGACCGGCCCCATCGCCGCCTCAAGCAGATTGCGCGGCAGGACGATCACGGTGAAGGTCATGCCCTCCATCTGGTAGTGGGCCGGGCTCGACAGCTTCGTGATCATCAGCGATCCGATGCCGAAATCCATCCTCCGCTTGCCGCAGGTGCCGTGGCCCCGGCCGTCCTCGACCACATTGACGAAGACGTGATCGAGGCCGATGCGCTCGGCAGCGGCCTTCGTCCGCACGAGGCGGAAATCGCTCGCCGTGATCCGCCCGACCATCGCCGGCCCGAGACGCCGCCACGTGCTCTCGCTGGTGAAGCGCTCGGCCTCCTCGGCCGTCATCTGGATCTCGCCCGACGTCCCCATTGCCTCCTGCCACGCGGCGACACGATAGGCGGCGTCGCCGTCCGCCAGCCGAATGGAGTGCCTGACGATCGCCGTTGTCATCCGAGGCTCGTTTCGCCCACGTTGCTCAGCGGACATTTCGTCTCGTTTTTCGGCACACACAAGCCGGATTGTCCGATGCCCGAGAAAGGGCATTGACGGACGCCGGCATCTAAAACACCCGTTAGGTTGCACGGCTCAGCTGTCTTCAACGCTTGAAGCGTGCCGAACCGGGGTGTCAGGCTTAACAGGCGTGTCCATACCCTCTTTCACCTTCACCGCGGAGAACGAAGCCGACGGCTTCGCATCCTACCGCGACCTCTACTCCGTCGGCTCCGACGTCACGGCCAGCGGGGCGCGATTTCATGCGCGCGTCGACGGGTATCACTTCGACCGGCTGATGTTGTTCGAACGGCGCCTGAGCGGCGTCATGCATAGTCGGAGCCCTGCTCGGGTTCGGCGTGACGGCTACGACCATTACACGCTCCAGCTCCTGTGCGAGGGCAGCTTCCAGGGCGGGGCGCTCGGTGCGGAGAGCCCGCTGAACAAGGGTGAGATCATCCTGTTCGACATGACCCGGCCGCAGCGGACTCTGGCCGAAGGTGCGCATTTCCTGACACTCAGCCTGCCGCGCGACGTTGTGGAGGCGTCCGCACCGGAAGCCGGGCATTATCACGGCCGGATCCTGCCCCGGACGGGTTCGGGGTTGCTCGGCGACCTGATGCGCTCGCTGGCCCGCCGTGGAGACACCGTGCCGGACAAGGCCGCAGCGCATGTCTCGCGCGCCGTCGCCGAGCTCGTCGCGGTGGCAATCGGCACGGACGACGCCAGCGAGGCCGTCTCGCCGGCGCGGATGGCGGCCCTGCGGCTGGAACGCGCGCAGGCCTTCATCGACGCCCGCCTCGCCGATCCAAGCCTGGATGCCGAAACCGTCGCCTCGGGCGTCGCGATCTCGCGGAGCGTGCTCTATCGCCTGTTCGTGCCGGCCGGTGGGGTGGGGCACTACATCACGACCCGGCGGCTGGAACAGATGCGGTCGGCCCTGCAACGGCCGACCGAACTGCGCAGCGTCTCGACCCTGGCCTACGATCTCGGCTTCTCCAACGAGAGCCATTGCAGCCGTGCCTTCCGCGCTGCCTACGGCATGCCGCCGGGCCGCTATCGCGCAGAGATGGGCGGCGGGCGGCTTACCAATCCCGACGGGCCGCCCATCAGCCCGCGACAGCTCATGGCCGAGTGGGTAAGTACCTTGTATTGAGCTGGGCGAGCGCGGGCCGGACGGGCTGGCCGCTCGTCGCCCTCCTGGCTGCGACGCAGCTCATGGCGTCGAGCGACCGCTTCCTGCTGACCCTGGTGGCGACACCCGTGAAGGCGGCGCTGGCCTTGAGCGACACCCAACTCGGCCTGCTGCAGGGCGCGGCCTTCGCCCTGCCCTTCGCCCTGGCGTCGCCGCTCTTCGGCTACCTCGTGGATCGCGGCCAACGCCGCAGCCTGCTGCTCCTCGGGATCGTCCTGTCGAGTCTGGCGACCCTCGGCTTCGGGCTCGCAGGCGGCTTCCTGGGACTGCTGGTCAGTCGGTCCGCGCTCGGGCTCGGTCAGGCCTGCATACTTCCGGCCGCGCTCTCGCTGCTGGCGATCCGCTTGGAACGCGGCCAGCTCGGACGCGGTGTCTCTTTCATCACCGCCGGCTCCAGCCTCGGCCGTAGCGTCGCGCTGCTGGCAGGTGGCGCGGTGCTCGCATGGCTGACCGTGTCCGGAGGCATCTCCGTGCCGGGGCTCGAGCCGCTCGCCCCATGGCAGATGCTGTTCGTCGTCGCGATCGCGCCGAACCTCGTCCTGACGGGGCTGATCCTCCGCATCCGCGAGACGCCCGCGCGGGCGAAGCCGGTGCCCCGGATGAAGGCGCTGGGTTGGGTCCTACGCCGCTGGCGCGCCTACCTGCCCCACGCCGCCGCGGCGACGGCCTCGGTGCTGATGATCCAGACGCTCGCCGCCTGGGCGCCGACCTTCTACGTCCGCGCCTTTGGCTTCACGCCGGCCGAGAGCGGGCTGACACTCGGACTGATCGCTCTGCTGGCGGCTCCGTGCGGCCATCTGGCCGGAGGTGCCCTCCTCGATCGCATGCGCCGCACCGGTGACGCGGCGGCCGCGCCACGGCTCCTCGCCCTGGCCCTGGCCCTCACGGTGCCGGCGACGGTGACGACGAGCCTTTCGCCGGATCTGCACGTCTCGCTGGCGGGGTACGCGGCCCTCGCGCTCCTGTTCGGCTTCGCCAGCCCGCTGGGGCTGGGTGGCATCCAGTTCCTGACGCCCCCGTCGCTGCGGGGCGGCGTCAACGCGCTTTTCCTCGCCGCCGTGACCCTGGTCGCCACCGGCACCGGGCCGCTGATCGTCGGAATGCTGAACGATGCCGTTTTCGGACTGGGCGGCGTCGGGCTGGCGCTGCTCGCGGTCTTCTCGGTGACGGCGGTCCTCGGTGGTGGAGCAGCCATTCTAGCTGTGCGCAACTGGACACCGTCCGTCCGGCAGGCCTGAACGAAAAAACCCCTTCCGGCAGCGCCGCAAGGGGTTTCTCAATCCGATCTTCCGGCCGGATCAGTTGTCGAGGAAGCTCCGCAGCTTCCGGCTCCGGCTCGGATGCTTCAGCTTGCGCAGGGCCTTCGCCTCGATCTGGCGGATGCGCTCGCGGGTCACCGAGAACTGCTGGCCGACCTCTTCGAGGGTGTGGTCGGTGTTCATGCCGATGCCGAAGCGCATGCGCAGCACGCGCTCTTCACGGGGCGTCAACGAGGCCAGAACACGCGTCGTCGTCTCGCGAAGATTCGACTGGATCGCCGCATCGATCGGCAGGACGACATTCTTGTCCTCGATGAAGTCGCCGAGATGCGAATCCTCCTCGTCGCCGATGGGCGTCTCGAGCGAGATCGGCTCCTTCGCGATCTTCAAAACCTTTCGCACCTTCTCCAGAGGCATGGCCAGCTTCTCGGCCAATTCCTCGGGCGTAGGCTCACGGCCGATCTCGTGCAGCATCTGGCGAGACGTACGAACGATCTTGTTGATCGTCTCGATCATGTGGACCGGGATGCGGATGGTCCGCGCCTGATCGGCGATCGAGCGGGTGATCGCCTGCCGGATCCACCACGTGGCGTAGGTCGAGAACTTGTAGCCGCGGCGGTACTCGAACTTGTCCACCGCCTTCATCAGGCCGATATTGCCTTCCTGGATCAGGTCCAGGAACTGCAGGCCACGGTTGGTGTACTTCTTGGCGATCGAGATCACGAGGCGGAGGTTGGCCTCGATCATCTCTTTCTTGGCCTGACGGGCTTCGCGCTCGCCCTTCTGGACCATGTTGACGATCTTGCGGTACTCGCCGATCTGCAGGCCTGTCTCGGAGGCGAGCGTCAGGATCTGCTCGCGCAGGTCCGCGACCTGCCGGCCGCCCTTCTCGACAAAGTTCTTCCAGCCCTTACCGCCGAGGGTGCCGACACGCTCCATCCAGTTCGGGTCGAGCTCCCAGCCCTGGTAGTGGCGCAGAAACTCATCACGGGCGACGCCGTGGTTCTCGGCGGCGCGCATCAGGCGGCCTTCGTGCGAAATCAGGCGCTTGTTGATGTCGTAGAGCTGCTCGACCAGCGCCTCGATGCGGTTGGAGTTGAGCGACAGAGACTTCACGTCGGTGACGACGACGTCCTTGAGCTCGGACTGCTTCTTCTCCTGGGCCGGCGTCGAGTTCTCGCCGGAGACCTGGCGGTCGTTCGACTCGTTCTGGAGCTTGCGCAACTTGCGGTAATTGCCGGCGATGGCGTCGAAGGTCTCGAGCACGCGCGGCTTGATTTCCGCTTCCATCGCGGCGAGCGAGACGTTGTTCTCAAGATCGTCCTCGTCGTCGCCCTCGGGCGGCTGCGGCCCCTCGGGCTCGGCCTCCTCGGTTTCCTCTGCGCCCTCGGCGGCCACCTGCGGCGCGGTCTTGGCGTCGGGGCCGGCATAGGTGGCTTCGAGGTCGATGATGTCGCGCAGCAGAACCTTGCCGTCGATCAGCTCGTCGCGCCAGATGATGATGGCCTGGAAGGTCAGCGGGCTCTCGCAGAGGCCCGCGATCATCGCCTCGCGGCCAGCCTCGATGCGCTTGGCGATCGCGATCTCGCCCTCGCGGGACAGCAGCTCCACCGAGCCCATCTCGCGCAGATACATCCGCACGGGATCATCCGTGCGATCGGTCGGCTCCTTGGTGGTGGTGGCCGCGACGGCGACGGCGCGCGCCGGGGCGACCTCCGCGACCTCGCCACCCTCCGAAGCTTCCTCCTCCTCGGCGGCTTCGCCGTTGGGCTTTTTCTCGACGGCGGCCTCTTCGGTCTCCTCGCTCTCGATGACGCGGATGCCCATGTCGTCGAGCTGCGCCAGCACGTCCTCGATCTGATCGCCGTCGACCTGCCCGTCGGGCAGGACTTCGTTGATCTCGTCGTGGGTGACGTAGCCACGCTTCTTCGCGAGCTTGACCATACGCTTCACGGCGGCATCGGTCAGATCGAGAAGAGGGCCGTCCGTCTGTTGCTCCTGAGCGACGTCGGTCTCGTCCCGCTCGGTTGCCTTCGTTGCCATGCTCAGCCTATGTTTTCGTGGCAGCCGCACCGGACGCGATCGGACGCGTTCCCCGGTATTGGCCGCAATACGGATGCCGGTCGTCACCGGCAGATTGCAGTCGGTCTACGCGTCCCAGCTTGACCGACCGTTAACCATGCGCAGCGATGTTCCGCGCGTCACAGTGTCGAATTTTCATCCGTTTCCGGATCCTCCGCCTCGGCATCGGCGCTCGCGATGACCGCCAGACGCTCCTTGACGTCGCATAGCCAAGCAAAATTGGCCTCGGATGGGTCGTCGACAAGGGCACGTTCTGCTTGGCGAAGTTCGCTATTTAGCGTTCCAGCCTTGCGGTGCAAGATCACGGCTTGGCGGAGAGTCGTTTCCAGTCGTGCGGCATCGACATGCGGATCGAGCGCCCAGCGGTCTCCGGGCCTGACCAGCGCTGCCAAGCGCGCCGCCGCATCCGTGAGGCCGGCCCGCTCCAGGCGCGACGCCATGATCTCGGAATCCGACGCTGTGTCATCGGCGGCGCGGTCGAGAAGAGCGCCGCGCAGGAGTTGTGCGTCCGGGTTGTCGAGCTCCAGTTCCGAGAGCGCTTCCTCCTCGATTCCGAGGAGTTCGGGATGCACGAGCAGGCTTGAGACGATCATCGCCTCGCGCTCGCGGAAGGCGCTGCCCTGAGGCGGAGGCGTAGCGCTGGAGAGTAGCGGGCTAAACTTGAAATCGATGCGCGGCGAGGGCGGCGGGTCGCCCGGACGCGGCCGCCGGCGGAACGCCTCGCCGCTGCCGGACCGGCCGGCCTGGCCGCCCTGTCGGTAGTTTCCGCGCTCTCCACGCGCGCTTCCCCCGCCACCCGAGAGCCCGCGCAGCCGGTCCTCAATGTCGTCGCGGTAGAAGCGGCGAACGGTCTCGTCGCGGATGCCGGAGACGGCTTCGCGCAGGGTCCGCGCCATGCCGGCGCGGCGCTCGGGGGTGTCGATCGGCCCAGCTTCGCTCTCGCGGGCCCACAGCATCTCGACCAGCGGCCGTGCGCCTTCCAGCACCGCGTCGATTGCGCCAGCGCCGCCCGAGCGCAGCAGGTCGTCGGGGTCCTGGCCCTGCGGCAGCATGGCGAAGCGCAGCGACTTACCCGGCTCCAGCATCGGTAGCGCCACATCGAGCGCCCGGAACGCCGCCTTCTGGCCCGCCTTATCCCCATCGAAGCATAGGATCGGCTCGTCGCCGTGGCGCCAGAGCAGAGCGAGCTGATCTTCCGTCAGCGCCGTACCGAGGGGCGCCACGGTCTCGGGATGACCGGCGAGCGTCATCGCGATGACGTCGACATAGCCCTCGACGGCAATGATCGTGCCGCGATCATGCGCGGCCTTGCGCGCCGCATTCAGGTTGTAGAGCATCCGCCCCTTGTGGAAGAGCGGCGTCTCCGGCGAGTTCAGGTATTTGGCCTTGGCGTCCGCCTGCATGGCGCGGCCGCCGAAGGCGACGACCCGGCCACGGATGTCGGTGATCGGAAAGATCACCCGATCGCGAAACTTGTCGAAGGGGACGGCTTGGCTCTCGCTCGTGGCCAACAGGCCGAGCTCGAGCATCAGGTCCTTGTCGACGCCCTTGCCCGCGAGGTGATCGCGCAGAGCGTAGCGCTCGCTCGTCGCGTAGCCGAGGCGGAACTGCCGACGCACACCCTCCCCCAGCGCGCGCCGGTCGAGATACTCGCGGGCCGCGCCGCCCCTCTGGCTCTTGAGCTGAGCCTCGAAATAGGCGGCGGCGAGTTCCATCACCTCCAGCGCGCCCTTGCGCTGCTCTTCGGCCCGCTCGGTCTCCGCCGAAGGCTTCGGCAGCACCACGCCGGCCTCGCTCGCCAGCCGCTCCACCGCCTCGGGGAAGCTGAGCCCCTCCGTCTCCATCAGGAACTTGAAGACGTCGCCGTGCTTGCCGGAGGAGAAGCAGTGGTAGAACTGCTTCTGGTCGTTCACGTAGAAGGACGGCGTCTTTTCCGCATTGAACGGCGACAGCCCGCGCCATTCGCGGCCGGCCTTTTTCAGCCGGACCCGCCGGCCGACGATGTCCGAGGCGGGCAGCCGCGCACGGATTTCTTCGAGGATGTGGGGCGGGTATCGCAACGGAGTCCGGTGGCGGATCTTTTCGGGGTGTCGGGACCGGCGATGATACCGCATCGACCCGGCCCGAGTCTCAGCCCTCTCGTCGGCCCGGAGCAAAGCCGCCCGCACAGCGTTGGCCGGGCGATGCCCGACGCGATCCATCCACAGTCTCTCCACAGGCGCGCACTGCTCGGCTGGGGAGTGCTGGCCTTGGGTCTCCGCCCTTTACGCGCCGAGACACTTGCAGCGGATGCCGGCCTCGCGGAGGTGCTGGCGCCGGGCGCGCGGGTCGAAACACTCTACGAAGGGGGCCGCTGGTGCGAGGGGCCGGTCTGGGTCGCGCGGCTCGGCGGCCTCGTCTTCAGCGACGTGCGCAGCGACCGGATGCTGTTGCTCGCCGAGGGCGGCACGCGGGTGTTCCGCGAGCCATCCGCCAACGCCAACGGCAACACCCTCGACCGCCAGGGCCGGCTGATCACCTGCGAGCACCGGAATCATCGGGTGGTCCGGGAAGAACCGGACGGCCGCCTCACCGTGCTCGCCAACAGCTTCGAAGGCCGGCCGCTGAACTCGCCGAACGATGTCGTCGTGACGCGGGATGGTGCGATCTGGTTCACCGATCCGACCTACGGCATCGATAACCGGAAGGAAGGCACCCTGCGGCGTTCCGAGCAGCGAGGTCGCTTCGTGTTCCGGCTCGATCCGGGCGGCCGCCTCGACGCGGTCGCCGACGGGTTCATGCAGCCGAACGGCCTCGCCTTTTCACCCGACGAGCGGATGCTCTACGTCAGCGAGTCGAGCGGCAACCAGAACCCCGGCGGCAGGAGCGAGATCCGCGCCTTCGACGTCGGCGAGGGCGGTCGCCTCAATCGCGAGCGGGTCTTCGCAACGATCACCAACGGCGTGCCGGACGGGCTCAAGACGGACGAGCAGGGCCGCGTCTTCGCCGGGATCGGCGACGGAGCGCAGGTCTGGCGGCCGGACGGCGCGGTGCTCGGAACCATCCCGACGCCCGGCCCGTGCGCCAACATCGCCTTCGGCGGTCCCGACGGCCGCCGACTGTTCCTGTGCGCCGGTTCGCGCGTCCTCGCCGTGACCCTGGAGGTCCGCGGCGCGGGATTCGACTGAAGTCCGTGCAGGCCGTTGGAGCGGCGCCGGCCTCACCGACGCCGAAGATCGAAAACATTCATCGGATCGCCGCAGGGCGGGCACCGATGGGATTGCGGGAACCCGTCGCACGTTTTGTTAAGTTGAGACTGCAACCGTCGCAGCCTTGTCTCCCGGACGCCTGCCATGACCGACAACCGCCGGCTGGAGCCACGCAAGAACGCCTTCCGCTTCGGATCGCTGCAAATCGAAGGCCAAGCGGGGAAGCGCGACTGCCTCGTCTGGGACGAATCCGAGCGCGGCGCCATGATCGAAGTTTCCACCGAGGAGCCGGTCCCGGACCGGTTCACCCTGACCATCGGCGAACACCGCCGCCCCCGCACCTGCACCGTCATGCGCCGCGACGGCCGGCGGTTGGGGGTCGAGTTCGCGTAGGACCCGCGCGAAGCGGCCTCGCGATCACGTCCCGGCGAGGGCCTCCTTCACCAGCCCGCTGGCCTTCGAAAAGTCCATCTGGCCGGCATACTTGCCCTTCAGCACGGCGATGACCTTGCCCATGTCCTTCGGGCCGGCGGCGGCGGTCTCGGCGATGGCGTCCGCGATGGCGGCGCGGGTCTCGGCCTCGTCCATCTGCTGCGGCAGGAAGGTCGCGATGATCGCGACTTCGGCGCGCTCGCCTTCGGCAAGTTCCGGCCGGCCGCCCTGGTCGTAGACGCCGGCGGCTTCGGTACGCTGCTTGATCATCTTCTGCAGCAGCGAGAGGATCTCGGCCTCGTCGATCTGGCCGGTGCCGTTGCCCGAGACGCGCGCCTCGATGTCCTTGTCCTTCAGCGCGGCCTGGATCATCCGGACGGTCGAGAGCTTCTGCTTTTCGCCGGCCTTCATGGCCGCTTTCATCTCGGCGGTGAGGCGCTCGCGCAGCATGGTCGGTTCCTGTCGGCTCGTTGGGCGAAACGGCGGTGCCTATACGCTTCGTAGACCCGCCGCCAGCATCTCAAGCCGCCGGCAGGTTCCGAGCGGCCCGCCGAAGCGCCTCGTTCATCCGCGACTGCCAGCCCGGCCCGCTCGCCTTGAAGCGCTCCAGCACGTCCCGGTCGAGGCGTAGGGAGACGAGCTGCTTCGTCGGCGCCTTCTGCGCCCCGCGCGTCTTGCGGAGCTTTTCAGCGAATTCGGGGAAGACCTCGGCGAAGGGACGCGCGGCCTTGAAGTCTTCTTCGGTCCATTCGGGGTTGTCGGACACCTCGTCCCAGTCCTCCTGCGTATAGGCCGGATTGGGAATGTAGCCGGGAGTGTGTCTAGGAGCGTTCATGCAGACGGATCTCCGACGGACTGGCGCGGCGGAAGCTGACGATCGACAGGGCCTCCGAACCGAGGGGCGAAACGATCGCAGCCGTGACGAGGCGGCCCCGGAAGAGACCGATGAGCTTGAAGCGGCTTCGCCCCGTGCGACTCGCGCGTGTTTCGTGAACGGTACAGCCATCGAGGTCGAAACCATCCTCGAACTCCGCGAAGTCGAGGCCGTGCTTGGCTTGGTTCGCCAGGCGCTTCGGCTCGTCCCAGACGATGTACATGCCCATCGATACGATCGGCACGGCCCCAGATCAAGCAGATCGTAGCTACGCGTCACGATGTGCACCGGCTCCCGTCCCACCACGTTGCCCACACGCGACCGGATCGCTATGTGCAGCGCAACCGCTCGCCGCATGAATCCGCCCTGAGGGCGCCGGAATGCGGCCGACAGCCATCCGGATCCGATCGATGCTGCACGACGCCGCCGCTCCCGCGCGCCCCGCACCCGAGCCCTGGAGCGAGCCTCTCGCCACCGCGCTTCTCGTGCTCGCCGACGGCACCGTGCTCGAAGGCTTCGGAATCGGACGCGAGGGGGTCGCCGACGGCGAGGTCTGCTTCAACACGGCGATGACGGGCTACCAGGAGATCCTGACCGACCCGTCCTATGCCGGCCAGATCGTCACCTTCACCTTCCCGCATATCGGCAATACCGGCACCAACGACGAGGACCTGGAGAGCCTGGAAGCGGCTCCCGCCTCCGGCGTGCGTGGCGCGGTCATCGCCTCGGCCGTCACCCGGCCGTCGAGCTGGCGCTCGTCCTCCCATCTCGACGCTTGGCTGAAGGCGCGCGGCATCACCGGCATCACCGGCATCGACACCCGGGCGCTGACCGCACTGATCCGCGACCACGGCATGCCGAACGCCGTCATCGCCAACGATCCGTCCGGGCAGTTCGACCGTGAGGCCCTGAAGGCGCGGGCTGCGGCCCTCGCGCCGATGGAAGGTCTCGACCTCGTGCCGCCGGTGACGAGCCGCGAGCGCTCGACCTGGAGCGAGACCACCTGGGCGGTAAAGAGCGGCTACGGCACCCGCGCTGCGGCCGACGGTTCTTTCCGGGTCGTGGCGATCGATTACGGCGTGAAGCGCAACATCCTGCGCCTCCTGGCGCAGGCCGGCTGCGACGTCACCGTGGTACCGGCCACGACCAGCGCCGAGGAGATCCTGGCACTGAAGCCCGACGGCGTGTTTCTCTCGAACGGTCCCGGCGATCCGGCTGCAACGGGAGCCTACGCCGTTCCGGTGATCCGCTCGCTGTTGGAGCAGCGCGTGCCGACCTTCGGCATCTGCCTCGGCCATCAGCTGATGGGCCTCGCGCTCGGCGGCCGCACCGTGAAGATGGGCCAGGGCCATCACGGTGCCAACCATCCGGTGAAGGACCATACCACCGGCAAGGTCGAGATCGTCTCGATGAACCACGGCTTCGCGGTCGACCCGAAAAGCCTGCCGGACACCGCCGTCGAGACCCACGTCTCGCTCTTCGACGGCTCGAATTGCGGCCTGTCGCTCACCGATCGCCCGGCCTTTTCGGTCCAGCACCACCCAGAGGCCTCGCCCGGTCCGAGGGACAGTCACTACCTGTTCGAGCGCTTCGTGACGCTGATGCGCGAGAACAGGCCGGAAACCGTCCAGAAGGGATAGTGGCCGATCGGCCACGCGAGCTTCGTGTGGTCCGTGAGGCTTGCCGAAAGCACGATCCCGGCACGGTCCCGTCACAAAAAACCCCAGCTTCCCCGGCACCCAGACCCCATCGAAAGCCGGAACGCGATCCTTCGCGGAATCGCCGATCGGCCACACAGAATCGATGGGGATTCCCGGATGACCTTCGACGACGCGCGCGACGACTTTTCGCGGCTGCATCGCCAGTTCACCCTGCATCTCGGCGTCGGCGTCGGCCTCGCCTGGATGACAGCGCTCTACGCGGCGGTCCATGCGCCCTGGGTCCGCAACATCCGCGCCTTGATCGATCCCGGCGCAGGCTCCGCGCGGGTCGAGAGCACCCTGTCCTACCTGTTCGTGATGCCGGCGGTGCTGACCCTCGCCTGGCTCTCGGTCTATTTCGGCCGCGAGATGATGCGCCGCTTCCAGACCCTGCCGAATCAAGCCCACGAATTCGCTGCGGCGGCGCTCGTCGCCTTCGGCGTGTTCTATCTTTCGATCGATCGCGCCATCGCAGCGCTGTACGCCGCTTTCTGACTCCGTCGATCCCGTGAGGTCCGGGCCGAGAAATCGGCCCGGATTTCTGCTGTCCGGATGTGGCTTCGCGAAGCCTACTTGCCTTCCGCCTTGGCCCAAAGCGGCTCGAAGCGCTGCTTGGCCATCTTGTTCTGGTCGAGGCCCTTGGCCTTCTCGAGGTTATCGAGATTTGCGCCGACGGCGACCAGCGCCACCATGCCCATGATGTAGTGCGGCGAGCACTTGAAGCCGTAGACGCCCTCCTTGTCGAAGGTGATCGTCTCGTCCTTGCCCAGCGCGCCCTTCACGGGGGCCACGCCTTCCGGCGCCATGTTCTTGATGGTCTCGACGTTGTGCCCCTTGTCCGTCGCGACGAACTTCACCGAGTCGCCGGGCGCGATCTTCACGAAGGGCGGCTCGAAGACCATCATCCCGGCCGGACCGTTGTTCAGCATCTTGATCGTCACTTCGGCCGCCTGCGTCGATGCACAGGTCGCCGCGATCAGCGCCGCGGCGAGAAGCGCTCTTGAGGGCGTCATGGCTTTCTCCATAATAATTCTGAAGCATTCCGGCAGTATCTGCCGGCAATTTTGATTTATGTGCTTCGCGAGATTTGATCAAATGGCGGAGCAAATTCGATAAATGGAATAATTATACTTCAAACTGGAGCCATGCGGCCGGCGCCGGACCGGGCCGATCGCCACCCTTCCAAACCCTTGCGGCTGCGTGTAAACGCCGGGTCTGACGATCATTCCCGCGCCAGCCGGCCTCGACCCTCGCCGACCCGTCGGCGGCGCGCGAGGGCGGATGCGCGCGGCTGAAGACCAGTACGCAAGCCAAGGCGCCCGATGCCGAAACGCACCGACATCTCCTCGATCCTCATCATCGGTGCCGGGCCCATCATCATCGGGCAGGCCTGCGAGTTCGACTATTCCGGCACCCAGGCCTGCAAGGCGCTCCGCGAGGAGGGCTACCGGATCGTGCTGGTGAACTCGAACCCGGCGACGATCATGACCGACCCGGACATGGCCGACGCCACCTATGTCGAGCCGATCACGCCGGAGATCGTCGCCAAGATCATCGAGAAGGAGCGCCCCGACGCCCTTCTGCCGACCATGGGCGGCCAGACCGCGCTGAACTGCGCGCTCTCGCTCAAGAAGATGGGCGTGCTCGAGAAGTTCGGCGTCCAGATGATCGGCGCCACGGCGGAAGCCATCGACAAGGCCGAGGACCGCAACCTGTTTCGCGAGGCCATGGCCAAGATCGGCCTGGAGACACCGAGATCGGCGCTGGCCAACGCCTCGGCCGCCAAGAAGGCCGACCGCGACCGCTACCTCGCCGAGATCGCCCGCATCGAGGCCGCCAACGGCGAAGGCCCCGCGCGCGCAACCGCTCTGGCCGAGTTCGAGCGGCAGTGGAATGGCGGCGAGAGCGACCGGCGCCGGCGCTACATCGAGCACGCGCTCGGCCAGGGGCTGATCGCCCTCGCCGAGATCGGCCTGCCGGCGATCATCCGGCCGTCCTTCACCATGGGCGGCACCGGCGGCGGCATCGCCTACAATCGCGAGGAATTCCTCGACATCGTCGAGCGCGGCGTCGACGCCTCGCCGACCAATGAGGTGCTGATCGAGGAGAGCGTGCTCGGCTGGAAGGAGTACGAGATGGAGGTCGTCCGCGACAAGGCGGACAACTGCATCATCATCTGCTCCATCGAGAACATCGATCCGATGGGCGTCCATACCGGCGATTCCATCACGGTCGCCCCGGCCCTGACGCTGACGGACAAAGAATATCAGGTGATGCGCGACGCATCGCTCGCAGTGCTCCGCGAGATCGGCGTCGAGACCGGCGGCTCGAACGTGCAGTTCGCCATCGACCCGGCCACTGGCCGGATGATCGTCATCGAGATGAATCCGCGCGTCTCGCGCTCCTCGGCGCTGGCGTCCAAGGCCACCGGCTTCCCCATCGCCAAGGTCGCGGCGAAGCTCGCCGTCGGCTATACCCTCGACGAGATCGCCAACGACATCACCGGCGGCGCGACCCCGGCCTCGTTCGAGCCGACGATCGACTACGTCGTCACGAAAATTCCCCGGTTTGCGTTCGAAAAATTCCCCGGCGCCGAGCCGACGCTGACCACCGCGATGAAGTCGGTGGGCGAGGCTATGGCCATCGGCCGCTGCTTCGCGGAATCGCTCCAGAAGGCCCTGCGCTCGCTGGAGACCGGCCTGACCGGCCTCGACGAGATCGAGATCGAGGGCCTCGGCAAGGGCGACGACCACAACGCGATCAAGGCCGCGATCGGCACGCCGACGCCGGACCGGCTGCTCAAGGTCGCCCAGGCCCTGCGCCTCGGCGTCAGCCACGAGGAGGTCCACGCCTCCTGCAAGATTGATCCGTGGTTCCTGGAGCAGCTTCAGGCGATCCTCGACCTCGAATACCGGGTGAAGGCCCACGGCCTGCCGACGACGCCGGCGGCGTTCCGCCAGCTCAAGGCGGCCGGTTTTTCGGATTCGCGCCTGGCCGTGCTCACAGGGACGGAAGAGACTGCGGTGCGCGCCAAGCGCCGCACGCTCGGTGTTCGTCCGGTCTTCAAGCGCATCGACACCTGCGCCGCCGAGTTCAAGGCGCCGACCGCCTACATGTACTCGACCTACGTCGCTCCCTTCGCGGGCACGGTCGTGGACGAGTCGCGGCCCACGGACGCGAAGAAGATCATCATCCTCGGTGGCGGCCCGAACCGGATCGGTCAGGGCATCGAGTTCGACTATTGCTGCTGCCACGCCTGTTACGCGCTGTCGGAGGCCGGCTACGAGACCATCATGGTCAACTGCAACCCGGAGACAGTCTCGACCGACTACGACACCTCGGACCGGCTCTATTTCGAGCCGCTGACCGAAGAGGACGTGCTCGAGATCATCGAGACCGAGCGGCAGGCCGGCACGCTGCACGGCGTCATCGTCCAGTTCGGCGGCCAGACCCCGCTGAAGCTCGCCCGCGCCTTGGAGGCCAATGGCGTGCCGATCCTCGGCACTTCGCCCGACGCCATCGACCTCGCCGAGGACCGCGACCAGTTCAAGCGGCTGCTCGACAAGCTCGGCATGAAGCAGCCTAAGAACGGCATCGCCTATTCCGTCGAGCAGAGCCGCCTGATCGCCTCCGAACTCGGCTTGCCATTCGTGGTGCGCCCGAGCTACGTGCTCGGCGGCCGCGCCATGGCGATCATCCGCGACGAGGCGCAGTTCGCGGACTACCTCCTCGGCACGCTGCCGAGCCTGATCCCGTCGGACATCAAGCAGCGCTATCCGAACGACAAGACCGGCCAGATCAACACGGTGCTCGGCCGCAATCCGCTGCTGTTCGACCGCTACCTCTCGGACGCGGTCGAGGTCGACGTCGACGCGGTCTGCGACGGCGAGGAGGTCTACGTCGCCGGCATCATGGAGCACATCGAGGAGGCGGGCATCCACTCGGGCGATTCCGCCTGCTCGCTGCCGCCGCGCTCGCTCTCGCCCGAGATCCTGGCCGAGCTTGAGCGCCAGACGAAGGCGATGGCGCTGGCCCTCAAGGTCGGCGGCCTGATGAACGTGCAATACGCGATCAAGGACGGCGCGATCTACGTGCTGGAGGTGAACCCGCGCGCCTCCCGCACCGTGCCGTTCGTGGCCAAGGTCATCGGCGAGCCGATCGCCAAGATCGCCGCGCGGATCATGGCCGGCGAACGCCTGCCCTCGTTCGGGCTGAAGCCCAAGAAACTCGATCACATTGCGGTCAAGGAAGCGGTGTTTCCGTTCGCGCGCTTCCCCGGCGTCGACGTGCTGCTCGGACCGGAAATGCGCTCGACCGGCGAGGTCATCGGCCTCGACGCCGGCTTCGGCGTCGCCTTCGCGAAGAGCCAGCTCGGCTCCGGCACTACGGTGCCGCGCTCGGGCAACGTCTTCGTCTCGGTGCGCGACGACGACAAGGCGCGCATCCTGGAGACGGTGCGGGCGCTGCACGGCCTCGGCTTCGGCGTGATCGCCACGGGGGGCACGCAGCGCTACCTCGTCGAGAACGGCATCCCGGCCGAGCGGACCAACAAGGTGCTGGAGGGCCGCCCGCACATCGTCGACGCCATCAAGAACGGCGACATCCAGCTCGTCTTCAACACCACGGAGGGCGCAGGAGCCCTCTCCGACAGCCGCTCGCTCCGCCGCACGGCCCTCTTGCATAAAGTGCCGTACTACACCACTCTTGCCGGAGCGATGGCGGCGGCCGAGGGAATTAAAGCCTATCTCGAAGGCGATTTCCAGGTGCGCGCCTTGCAGGATTACTTCGCGGCGTAGAGCCGCGTCGGCATGACGGTCCATTGAAGTTCGGCCGCGTGGGCGGTCCGGATGTTTTTGGTGTTTGGCCCGGAGGGAGCAGCCGCTCCCGGCCGGGCCTCTTCAATTGCGGCGTGAGACGATGGCGATAGACAAGGTTCCGATCACGGTACGTGGCTTCGCAGCCATGGAAGAGGAGCTGAAGCATCGCCAGCAGGTGGAGCGTCCGCGGATCGTCGCGGCGATCTCCGAGGCGCGCGCCCACGGCGATCTCTCCGAGAACGCCGAGTACCATGCCGCCAAGGAAGCGCAGTCCCACAACGAGGGTCGCGTGCTCGAACTCGAGAGCATGATCGCCCGCGCCGAGATCATCGACGTATCGAAGCTCTCGGGCGACCGGATCAAGTTCGGCGCCACCGTGAAGCTGATCGACGACGATACCGAGGAAGAGAAGACCTATCAGATCGTCGGCGAGCCCGAGGCCGACGTGCATGCCGGCCGCGTCTCGATCACCTCGCCGATCGCCCGCGCGCTGATCGGCAAGGGCGCCGGCGACACCGTCGAGGTCACGACGCCGAGCGGCGGAAAGTCCTACGAGGTCGTCGCGGTCAAGTACGGCGCCTGAAGTGGGACGGAACGCGACCGCCATCGGAGCCGTCGGCCGGATCGTCGCCGCGGCGATCGTCTGTCTGACGCTCGGTCAAGCGGCATCCGTACGGGCGGCGCCCGGCTTCGGCCGGTTCGCATCCGTGCGGGTCGACGTGCGGCCGATGCTGGCGCTCGGCGGTGGGGCGCAGGCCGAGGCGCTTCGGGCGGATCTGACGGCCTCGCTCCGGCAGACCTTCGCCGACCGCATCGGCGGCCGCGGTCCGAGCCTCGTCGTGGTGGTGCGCAGTCTCTCGCTGAACCCTTATGCCGGCAGCCAGGGCGGGGGCGGCCGTGGCAGCCTCGGCGGCGGCGGATCGAACGACTACCTCGACGGCGAGGCGCTCCTCGTCGCCGCGAACGGGCAGGTTCTCGCCCGGCATCCGCAACTGTCGGTGCTGCCGGCGAGCTCGGGCGGGGCCTGGTACGATCCCGCCTCCGAGCGCCGCCGCATCGCCGCCATCGCCGAGCAATATGCCCAGTGGCTCGTGCGCATGCTGCCGGTCGAGTGACCGGCTGGAGAGGCCGAGGGCGTATCCGGTGAGCATTCCCGAAGGCGACGATGCGTCGCCGATGCCCGACTTGTCGCATGTGCCGACCTGGATCGTCACCGACGGCAAGGCCGGCGACGAGAACCAGTGCATCGGCATCGCCGAGTGCCTGAAGCTACCCTACGAGCTCCGACGCATCACCTCGCGGCCTTTCGGCTGGACGGCCCCCTGGGGGCCGATCGATCCGCGTGACGCACCGGGCCGCAAGGGCGGTGCCCTCGCCGGTCCGTTGCCCGACATCGTGATCTCGTCCGGCCGGCGCGCGGTCCCTTACCTCCGCGCCCTGCGGCAGGCCTCGGGCAACCGCAGCTTCACGGCCTTCCTAAAGGATCCGCGCACCGGCCACGACTCCGCGGACTTCATCTGGGTGCCGGATTACGACGATCTGCGCGGGCCGAACGTCTTCACCACCCTGACCGCTCCGCATCAGGTCTCGCGGGCCCGGCTGGAGGCGGCGCGGGCAACGCCGGACCCGCGCCTCTCGGTCCTTTCGTGGCCGCGGATCGCGGTGCTCATCGGAGGCGACAGCCGCCACCTGCGCTACCGTCCGGCCGACATGAAGCGGCTGGTGAAGAACCTCGCCAACCTCGCCGACGGCGGCTCCTCGCTGATGCTCACCGTCTCGCGCCGGACGCCGGATGCCCTGCGCAAGGCCCTCGAAAAGCTCGTCGCCGACAAGGGCGGGTTCTTCTGGGACGGCAGCGGCACCAACCCCTACGTCGCGATGCTGGCGATCGCCGATCAGGTGGTGGTGACCTCGGATTCCGCCAACATGGTCGGAGAGGCGGCCAGCACCGGCGTTCCGCTTCTTCTGTTCGACCTGCCGAAGACCTACATCCGCCACAGGCGGATGTTCGCAGGGCTTGCCATGGCGGGCGCGCTGAAGACATTCGTCGGCCGCCTGGAGGGGCTGCAATACGCCCCGATCGATGCGACGCCCGAGATCGCGCTAGCGATGGCGAAGGCTTTTGCCGAGCATCAGAAGCGGCTGACGGCCGAATCGAGCCGAAGCTGAAGACGACGACCCGCGACATACCGGCCTGAAAGCCCGGGCAAGGAGACGGATGACATGGCCCATACGCACGCGAAGCTCGTGATCATCGGCTCCGGTCCGGCCGGCTACACGGCGGCGATCTATGCGGCGCGTGCGCTGGTCGAGCCGCTACTGATCTCGGGCTTCCAGCCCGGCGGGCAGCTGATGATCACGACGGATGTCGAAAATTATCCTGGCTTCGCCGACGTGATCCAGGGTCCCTGGCTGATGGAGCAGATGCGCCTCCAGGCCGAGCATGTCGGCACCAAGGTCGTCTCCGAATACATCACTGAGGTCGACCTGAAGAGCCGGCCGTTCCGTCTGGTGGCCGATTCGGGCGAGACCTATTCCTGCGATGCGCTGATCATCTCCACCGGCGCGCAGGCCAAGTGGCTCGGCATCCCCTCCGAGGCCAGGTTCCAGGGCTTCGGCGTCTCGGCCTGCGCCACCTGCGACGGCTTCTTCTTCCGAGGCAAGGAGGTCACGGTGATCGGCGGCGGCAACACCGCCGTCGAGGAGGCGCTGTATCTGGCCAATCTCGCGAGCAAGGTCACCGTCGTCCATCGCCGCGGCGACTTCCGGGCCGAGCGCATCCTGCAGGAGCGCCTGTTCAAGCACCCGAACGTCGAGGTGATCTGGCATCACGCCGTCGAGGAAATCTGCGGCAGGACCGATCCGGCGCCCGCCGTCACGCATCTGCGCCTCAAGGATACCCGCACCGGGGCGATCCGCGAGCACGTCACCGAGGGCATCTTCGTGGCGATCGGCCATCAGCCGGCGACCAAGGTCTTCGAGGGGCAGCTGCCGATGCGCCATGGCGGCTATCTCAACGTGCGGCCCGGCTCCACCGCAACGGACATCCCCGGCGTGTTCGCTGCGGGCGACGTCACGGACGACGTCTATCGTCAGGCGGTGACCGCGGCGGGCATGGGCTGCATGGCCGCCCTGGAGGCAGAAAAGTATCTCGCGGCCCTCGAAGTCGGCGAAAATCCAACCCAAGCCGCTGCGGAATAATCCCTGGTTGCAGGTCATCGAATGTTAAGATGTTGACACGCGGCCTTTCGCAACCAATTCGCAATCCTGGCAGGCTAACCTGTGCGATGTCGGCAGAAGCTGGCAGCGCGGGATTCCGTCTGGCGGCGGCACGATCGATCCAGTCGGTCGTGTTCCGGTCGCGAGGAATCGGGGGCTAGCCGGAAGACGCCTGGGGCGAGGAACCGCCCGGCCAACGAGCCGGGCGGGAGGCGTCTCGGTATGCGTACGGGAGGCACGGCCGTGGACTGGGACAAGATCCGCATATTCCTCAACGTCGCGGAGGCCGGCAGTTTCACGCGGGCCGGCGACGATATCGGTCTCAGCCAGTCGGCGGTGAGCCGCCAGATCAGTGCGCTGGAGCGGGAGCTGAAGGCACCGCTGTTCCACCGCCACGCCCGCGGCCTCATCCTCACCGAGCAGGGCGACCTCCTGTTCCGCGCCGCGCGGGACATGAAGTTGCGGCTCGAGAACACGCAGGCCCGCCTCGTCGAGACCAGCGAGCGTCCCTCGGGCGACCTCCGCGTGACGACGACGGTCGGACTCGGGACCTCGTGGCTGGCCCAGCGCGTCTCGGAATTCCTCGACCTCTACCCAGAGGTCCGCATCGAGCTGATCCTCACCAACGAGGAGCTCGATCTCGCCATGCGCGAGGCCGACATCGCCATCCGGATGCGGCGGCCGGCGCAGCCGGACCTGATCCAGCGCCGCCTGTTCACGGTGCATTACCACGCCTTCGCCAGCCCGGATTACATCAAGCGCTTCGGCGAACCGAAATCCCTCGACGACCTCGACGAGCACCGTCTGATCTCGTTCGGCGGCAACGAGCCGTCCTACCTGCTCGCGACGCACTACCTCGCCAGCATCGGACGGGATGGCCGCGAGCGGCGCCCGATCAGTTTCACCGTCAACAACGTCGCGGCGCTGCATGAAGCCATGCGGGCCGGCGCCGGCATCGGGATCCTGCCGGACTACGCCATCGACGGGAACCAGACCCTTGTGCAGGTCCTGCGGGAGAGCGAGATGCCGAGCATGGAGAGTTATCTCGTCTATGCCGAGGAAATGCGTTCGGTCGCCCGCGTTCAGGCGTTTCGCGACTTTCTGGTCTCCAAGGCACAGCGCTGGGCATATTGAGACAGCGGAAGCTCGACAGGAAAGCCCCGGCGTGATCGGCTGACGGCAGTCAGAGGGGACTTTCCATGCGATTCTCGTTCGTGCTCGTCGGTCTGTCGGGCATGCTGGTGACGGGCTTGGCGGCACCATCGGCACGAGCGGATGGCTGCGAGGAAGCCTGGTACCAGCGCAACCTGATCTACAAGCAAGCCGGCTACTGCTTCCGGACACCGCGTGGCATCCGCGCCTTCGGCAATGCCGGCTGCTCCTACGACGCCGTCGAGGATGTGCCGCTCTCAGCGCGCCAGCGCACGACCGTGGGGGAGCTGAAGAGCTACGAGCGGGCCAACGGCTGTCCGCAATGAGCGGGTACCGTTGCGTTTCCGGCTGATACGCTCAGGCGATGGTCGGCGAAATGCTCGGCCGTCTTTGCGAGTGGAGAAAGCCGCGACGCGATCGGATGACCCGTATCGGGCTCGCGCCCGCGCTCAAGAATCCAGATCCCGCAGCGCCCGCCGCAGCACTTTGCCGACATTGGTCTTCGGCAGGCTCTCGTGGAAGACGATGCGGCGGGGGACCTTGTAGCCGGTGAGTTCCGAGCGCGCATGGGCTTTCAGGACTTCCGGCGCGACGGCCTCGCCCTTCATCACCACATGTGCCACGACAACCTCGCCGTCCTCGCAGCGGCTGCCGACCACGGCGCATTCGAGCACGGACGGGTGCTTGGCGAGCACGTCCTCGACCTCGTTCGGATAGACGTTGAAGCCGGAGACGAGGATCATGTCCTTCATCCGGTCGACGATGCGGACTGCGCCACTCGCAGCCATCGTCGCGACGTCGCCGGTGCGGAAGTAGCCGTCCTCCGTCATCGCGGCCCGCGTCTCGTCGGGACGTTTCCAGTAGCCGGCCATCACCTGCGGCCCACGCACGCAGAGCTCGCCGGGCTCGCCGTAGGGCACGTCCCGGCCGTCGGCGTCCCGGATCGTGATGTCCGTGGAGGAGACCGGATACCCGATCGTTCCCGACCATTCGTCGAGATCGACCGGGTTGATCGTGGCGACCGGCGAGGTCTCCGAGAGACCGTAGCCCTCGATCAGGACCCGGCCCGTGGCCGCCTTCCACTTGGCGGCGACGGCCGCCTGGACGGCCATTCCTCCGGCGATGTGGTAGCCATTCCCAGAAAAATCGATGGTGCCGAGTTTCGGGTGATTCACCAGCAGGTTGTAGAGCGTGTTGACCCCGGAAAGATGCGTGAAGCGGCTCGAAGCCAGCGTTTTCACGAAGCCGTCGACGTCGCGCGGATTGGCGATCAGCAGGCAGCAGCCGCCGATATCGAGGAAGAAGAAGAAGCAGGCCGTCAGCGCGAAGATGTGGTAAAGTGGCAACGCCGTCACCATCACCCGCTCCTGACCGTCTTCGCCGGATACGCGGAACCAGGTCCGGCATTGTTCGACGTTGGCCACGATGTTGCGGTGGGTCAGCATCGCCGCCTTGGCGATCCCCGTCGTGCCGCCGGTATATTGCAGAAAGGCGAGATCGTCGGGCCCAACCGCGATGCGGTGGCGCGGCAGCTTGCGGCCGGCGCGCAAGACGGCGTCGAAGCGCGTGACGATCCGCGGCGGAAGCGCGAACGGCGGCACGGCGCGCTTGATGTAGCGCGAGGCGATGTCGATCACCTTGCCCTTGAGCCCCAAGCAATCGCCCGGTCCCACGATGACCACTCGCTCGAGTTTCGGCAGCTTCGGCAGAGCCTCGGCGACGGTGTGGGCAAAGTTTTCCAGCACGAACAGGATGCGCGCGCCCGAATCGTCCAGCTGCCCGATGAGCTCACGCGGCGTGTAGAGGGGGTTGACGTTGACGGCGGTGCAGCCGGCCACGAGAACACCGAGCAGGGCAGCCGGATAGGCGGCGACGTTCGGCATCATCAGTGCCACACGGTCGCCCTTGGCCATGCCCAGGGCACCGAGCCATGACGAGACGCCGTCCGAGGCCGCGCCGAGCTCACCATAGCTGACGCTCTTGCCGAAGCTGATCAGGGCCGGACGGTCGGCATAGGCGGCGGTGCCGTGGTCGATCAGGTCGACGAGAGTTCCCAGGCGTTCGACGTCGATCTCGGCCGGAACGCCGGGCGGATAGGCGGACAACCACGGGCGCGCGCCGCTGCGGTCGCCGGCCACTGGATCGGCCATGGTGTTCTCCCTGCGTCGAGCCTTCTGCTGCGGCTCGTACGGCTACTTGGCTTAGCGGGATCGACCGGGACCGATCAACCCGCGGCCGATGCGGACCGATCCGCTCGCAGGGCGGAGATCAGTACATGCGGCAGGAAGGCGACGACGAGGCAGGCCGCGACCAGCGCCACGTCGCTGGAATCGAGGGGCCGGCGCGGCCAGGGTCCGAGCCCGATCGTGCGTGCGAATCCAAGCACGGCGAGCGCGTACCAGAGCGCGAGAAACCGCGAAAACAGGGTGCCGAGGCTTCGCCCGAAGCGGCGCAGCCGGGATGCCGGTTCGCGGGCGGGCTGTCCGGCGATGAGCACGCCGAGGCCCATGGCGAAGCCGAGTGCGGACGCGGCGACTGCCGCGCCGAAAGCGTAGGCCGCCATCATCGGTACCTGATTGAGGAAGGCCATGCCCCCGGTCATGAAGCCGCCGCGCAGGACCAGCCCGCCGAAGGTCGGGTGGAGGCTCAGGCCCAGAATGGCCGCGAGGCCGACCGCCGCGCCGAGGACACGGCGCAGGACCGCCGACGGCCCAGGCGCGACGGCGGCGGCGATCACCCGCACCAGAGCATAGACGATCGCGAAGGCGTAGAGCGGGTAATGGTCGAGGAAGAACCCGTAGAAGCGGGTCCCGACCTCGGCCGGCACCGGCGTGCTCTGGTCGAAGCCGGTCAGGAACGCGGCGATCAGCGCCGCGAGGGCGGCGGCTAGGGGTGCCGTCGCAACGAGAAGCGCCGAAGTGCTCACGCCTCGTATTTGTCGCGCACCAGCCGGTCGAGCAGGCGCACGCCCCAGCCGGCGCCCCAGCTGCGGTTGATCTCGCTGGCGGTCGAACTCATGCCGACGCCGGCGATGTCGAGATGCGCCCAGGGCGTCTCGCCGACATAGCGCTTGATGAAGGCCGCGGCGGTGGCTGCGCCGCCATGGCGGCCGCCGGTGTTCTTCATGTCAGCGAACTTGGAGTCGATCGCCTTGTCGAAGGCCGGGATCAGCGGCATCCGCCAGACCTTCTCGCCGGCCGTCTCGCCGGCAGCCGTGATTGCGGCGGCGAGGTCGTCGTCGTTCGAGAACAGGCCGGCGATCTCCTGGCCGAGCGCGACGATGATCGCGCCGGTGAGCGTGGCGAGATCGATGATGGCCTTGGGCTTGTAGGCCTGGTTCACGTGCCAGATCACGTCGGCGAGGACGAGGCGGCCTTCGGCGTCGGTGTTGATGATCTCGATGGTCTGGCCCGACATCGAGGTGACGATGTCCGAGGGACGGTAGGAATTGCCGTCGGGCATGTTCTCGACGATGCCGATGGCGCCGATGACGTTGACCTTGGCGCGGCGCGAGGCGAGCGCATGCAGGGTGCCGACGACCGCGGCCGAGCCGCCCATGTCGCCCTTCATATCCTCCATGCCGCCGGCCGACTTGATCGACACGCCGCCGGAATCGAACACCACGCCCTTGCCGACCAGCGCCAGCGGCGGCTCCGACTTGTCGTCTGCGCCGTTCCAGCGCATCACGGCGATGCGCGGCTCGCGGCCCGAGCCCTGCGCCACGGCGAGCAGCGCGCCCATGCCGAGTTCGCGCATCTTGGCGACGTCGAGGATCTCGACCTCGACGCCGAGCTTGGTCAGCTCGGAGGCGCGGCGGGCATACTCTTCGGGGAAGAGGACGTTCGGCGGTTCGTTGATGAGGTTGCGGGCTAGGATCACGCCCTCGGCCACCGAACGCGTCGCCTCGGCGGCCTTCTCGGCGGCGGCGGGATCGGCGCTCAGCACCGTGAGCTGCGTGGTACGGTCGTCCTCGGCCTCGGGCTTCTTCTTGGTCTTGTAGCGGTCGAAGCTGTAGCTGCGCAGGCGGGCGCCGAGGGTGAAGTCGGCGATGTCCTGGGCCGAGGCCTCGCTGCCGGGCCAGTCGACGACGACGCGGGCGGTGCGGCCGGAGACCTTGCCGGCCGTGAAGCCGCCGAGCGTCACGTAGTCGATCTTGGCGCGGTCCTTCTCGGAACCGAGCCCGATGACGACGAGTCGGTCGGCCTCGACGCCGGCGGGCGCCGGAAGGGTCAGAGCGCTCTGCGACTTGCCCTTGAAGCGCTCGCTGGCGGCTGCGCGCGTCACGAGGTCTGCCCCGGCCCGGCCGACGGCCTCGGAAGCCGCCGAAGAGAGCGCGAGATCGTCCCCGACGAACAAGACGAGATCACCGCTGCCCTTCGAGGACAGCGGCTGAAAGGCGATTCCGATACCATCCGCCATCGTTTAGCTTTCCAACCCTCTTAGCGACCGCGGCTCCATAGAACCGCTCCGTCTTCGCACCCGATCGGGGGGCGGCGTCCATGGCCCTGTGTACCCTCTGAGGCGCAGAACGCAACGCGATGGACGGGTGCCGTGAAACGGCCCAACTCGGGGTGTCTGAGCCGAGGGTTCCGGGTCGGCTCGGCACTTAGGTTACCCGCACTGGGAGCGGCTGGGCGCGACGGGCGATGACGCAGATCGAGCGTTACATATTCAGGATCGCGCTGGGCGCGTTCCTCGCCTGCCTGATCGGGCTCACCGGCACGATCTGGGTGACGCAGGCGCTCCGCGAGCTCGACCTCGTCACGGCCAAGGGCCAGACGCTTCTCGTCTTCCTGTTCATCACCGGCCTGTCGCTGCCGACGCTGATCACCGTGATCGCCCCGGTGGCCCTGTTCATCGCCGTGATCTACGCGCTGAACAGGCTGAACGGGGATTCCGAGCTGATCGTGATGTCGGCCGCCGGCATGGCGCCGCGGCGCATTCTCAAGCCGTTCTTCACCCTGGCGCTGGCGATCAGCCTGATGGTGGCGTTCCTGACCATCCAGGTGATGCCCTCCTCCTTCCAGGAGTTGCGCGACGTGCTCACCCGCGTGCGGGGCGATTTCGTCGCCAACGTCGTGAAGGAAGGCCAGTTCACCCAGCTCGACAGCGGCATCACCTTCCACTTCCGCGAGCGCGGACGGGACGGGTCGCTCAACGGCCTGTTCATCCAGGACAAGCGCGAGGCGGGAAAGACCGTGGTCTACCTCGCCGAGAAGGGCGTCGTGACCGACTACGACGGCGCTACCTACCTGACGCTCGAGAAGGGCAGCGTCCACCGACAGCAGAAGGATTCGCGCGATTCCTCCATCGTGACGTTCGAGCGCTACGCGGTCGACCTCGCCGCCTTCACGCCGCCGGACAGCGACACGATCTACAAGCCGCGCGAGCGCTCGACGACGCAGCTGCTCTTCCCTGACCGCAACGAGGGCTATTTCAAGCTTCAGAAGGGCCGCTTCCGCGCCGAGCTGCATGACCGGCTCTCGGCATGGCTCTACCCGATGGCCCTCGCCTTCATCGCCTTCGCCGCCCTCGGCGATCCGCGCACCACGCGCCAAGGCCGCGGGCTTGCGGTGGCGGGCGCGGTGCTCGGGGTCGTCGCCCTGCGCATCGCGGGCTTCGCGGCGTCGAGCGCGGCCGTGCGCAGCCAGGGCGCCGTGGTCGCCATCTACGCGGTGCCGCTGTTGGCCATCGGCCTGTCCAGCCTCCTGATCTTCTACGGTGCGCAGGTGCGAAACTTCAATGCAGGTCTCGGCCGCTTCGTGAAGGCACGGTTCTTCGGCCTCGCGCGCCGGCCGCGCCTCGGGACCGGCTGACCCCATCGTGCTGATCGGACCGACCCTCGGGCGCTACTTCGCGATGCGCTTCCTGCGCACGATCCTCGGCGTCTTCATCACCGTGTTCGCGCTGGTCTATACCCTCGACTTCGTCGAGCTGCTGAGACGCGCCGGCGATACCGAAGGCGCCTCCCCCGGGCTGATGGCGCAGCTGTCGCTCTACCGGACCCCGGCGGTCGCCGAAGGCGTTTTGCCCTTCGCCATCCTGTTCGGCTCGATGGCCGCGCTGCTGCAGCTTTCGCGCAAGCTCGAACTCGTGGTGGCGCGGGCGGCTGGGATCTCGGCCTGGCAGTTCCTGCAGCCGGGCCTGTTCGTGGCGCTCGGCATCGGCGCCGTATCGATCGGGATCTACAACCCGCTCTCGGCGATGATGAAGCAGCGCTCCACGGAGATCGAGGCGAAGATCTTCGCCAAGTCGACCAAGGCGAGCTCGGGCAAGGATCTCTGGCTGCGCCAGCGCGGCCTCGACGGCGAGGCCATCATCCGGGCGGAGACGGCGATCGAGGGCACGACGACGCTGGCCGGCGTCACCGTCTTCACCTTCAGCGATGCCGGCGACTTCCAGTCCCAGATCGTCGCGGCCCGTGCGATCCTGCACGATGGCTACTGGGAGCTGCAGGACACCCGGGTTCACGTGAAGGACGAGCCGCCGGAGAGCTTCGACACCTACCTGATCGCCTCGAATCTCGACCCGGGCCAGGTCCGGCAGCGCTTCACCCCCCCGGAATCTGTGCCCTTCTGGCAACTGCAGGCAACGATCGCACGCACCGAACGGGCCGGTTTGGACGCCACGCGGTACCGTTTGCAGTACGATGTGCTGACCGCCCGGCCGCTGCTGTTTCTGGCCATGGTGCTAGTCGCGGCAACGGTTTCCTTAAGGTTCTTCCGCTTTGGTGGGGTGGGAAAACTGGTCCTCGGCGGTGTGGCAGCAGGCTTCCTCCTGTACGTCGTGCGGCAGGTGATGGAGGGGTTGGGAGCCTCCGGTTTGATCGCCGCGCCAGTGGCGGCGTGGTTCCCGGCCGTGGTAGGGAGTTTGCTCGGTACGCTCACGCTTCTCTACCAGGAAGACGGCTAAGGTCCGGCTTCCGACGCGAGACGCAGACGGCGACCCGGAAAAGGTTTTGGAGACCCGTTGCGTAAGGTCACCGCCATCACGGTCCAAGCCGGCTTGGCCCTGCTTCTGCTCTCGGTGATCACCACCGCGGCACCGCAGGCGTTCGCCCAGAGTGGGATCGAGTCGAAGCTCTCCGGTGCCGCGAAGCCCAAGGGCAACGAGCGGCTGCTCGTGGAGGCCGACGAGCTCATCTACGACAACGACAAGAACACCGTCGTCGCCCGCGGCAACGCGGAGCTGCATTACGGCGCCCGTACGCTGCAGGCAGACCGCGTGCGCTACGATCGCGCCACCAGCCGCGTCTTCGCCGAGGGCAACGTCCGCCTGACCGACGACACCGGCTCGGTGGTCACCGGCGAGCGCATGGAGCTCACGGACGACTTCAAGAGCGGCTTCATCGACAGCCTGCGCATTCAGACCACGATCGAGCAGAAGGGCCAGCCGGTCCGGACCCGGATCGCGGCGCCGCGCGCCGAGCGGATCGACGGCGAGCAGACCAGCTTCGACTACGCCACCTACACCGCCTGCGAGCCCTGTAAGGACCACCCCGAAAAACCGCCGCTCTGGCAGATCAAAGCCGCCAAGATCATCCAGAACAGCGAGACGCACACGATCTACTACGAGGACTCGACGCTGGAGATCGCCGGCATCCCGGTGGCCTACCTGCCGTATTTCGAGTCCGCCGATCCGACCGTGAAGCGCAAGACCGGATTTCTGACGCCGCGCTTCATCACCTCGACGGCGCTCGGCACCGGCGTCGGCACGCCGTTCTTCATCAACCTCGATCCGAGCTACGATCTCACGCTGACGCCGACCTTCGTCAGCCGGCAGGGCGTGCTCGGCCAGGGCGAGTACCGCCAGCGCCTCGACAACGGCTCCTTCAGCGTGCGCCTGTCCGGCATTTTCCAGTCGACGCCGAGCGCGTTCCTGCCCGGGCCGCTGGGCGCGGCCGACCGCGACTTCCGCGGCTCGGTCGAGTCGAAGGGCCGCTTCTTCATCAACGATCGTTGGCGGACGGGCTGGGACCTCGTCGGCGTGAGCGACAAGTGGTTCCTCGACAATTACCGCATCCGCAACCAGAGCGTGACGACCGACTACTTTCGCGAAGCGGTCTCGACGGCCTACCTGATCGGCCAGGGTGACCGCTCATGGTTCGAAGCGCGTGGCTACTACTTCAAGTCCCTGTCGAGCTTCGACTGGCAGAAGGAACAGCCGATCGTCGCGCCGGTCATCGACTACGACAAGCGGATCAACGGCCCCGATCCCATCGGCGGCGAGGTGCGATTCGAGGCGAACGTCACCAGCCTGACCCGCGAGACCACCGACTTCCAGGGCATCCCGCGCACGGGCACCTACCTGCTGTCGCCGAGCGTCAACGGGCTCAGCTACCCGCTCTACGAGACCTGCACGACCTTCACGCGCGCCACCTGCCTCGTTCGCGGCCTTGCCGGCACGAACACGCGGATGTCCGCGCAGGCGTCCTGGCGCCGTACCTTCATCGACGATTACGGAATGGCCTGGACGCCGTTCACGTATCTGCGCGCCGACACGTTCTTCGACAGCCCGAGCCTGTCCGGCTTCCAGAACGCCCTGGTCAGCAATATCGCCACCGTCAACGACGAGATCGCCGGCCGGGTGATGCCGGCGATCGGCATCGACTGGCGCTATCCCTTCGTCTCCGATTTCGGGATGCTCGGCGTCCACACCATCGAGCCGATCGCCCAGGTGATCGCGCGCCCGAGCGAGACCCGGATCGGGCGCCTGCCGAACGAGGACGCGCAGAGCCTCGTCTTCGACGACACGTCGCTGTTCGAATGGGACAAGTTCTCGGGCTACGACCGGGTCGAGGGCGGCGTGCGCGCCAATCTCGGCGGCCAGTATTCCGTGGTCACGCCGTCGGGCTGGTACGCCAACCTGATGGCCGGCGAGTCCATCGCCATCGCCGGCGTCAATTCGTTCCGCCGCGGCGACATCGCCAATGTCGGGTTGGATTCCGGCCTCGAGAACCAGCGCTCCGATTTCGTCGGCCGCGCCCAGCTCTCGCCGAACCAGAACATCAGCTTCATCGCCCGCGCCCGGCTCGGCCAGGGTGACCTCGGTCTCAACCGCTTCGAGGCCGGGGTGACGGCGCGCTTCGCACCGTTCCTGCCCCTCGATACCTCGGTGTTCTATTCCTTCTACGGCGCTCAGCCGGCGCTCGGCTTCAGCCATCGCCGCGAGGGTCTGACCGCGTCGGCGACCTACCACATCACGCCGAACTGGTTCGTCTCGGGCTCGGCGTTGCTCGACCTGACCCGCTATCTCGACACGCGCGACCTCTACGCCGACGCCTTCACCGCCTTCCTCGCCAACCCCGTCGGCGCCGCGCCGGTCTACGAGAATCCCGGCCGCTTCTATCTGTCCGGCATGAGCCTCGGCGCCGGCTACCAGGATGAGTGCACCACGGTGTCACTGAACTACATCAACTCGCCGATCGCCACGGCCATCGGTGTGCGCGAGCGCAACCAGACCGTGCTGCTGCGCATCGAGCTGAAGACGCTCGGCGAGGCCGACCTGCGCCAGAACGTCGGCACCACCACGACGGCCGACGGCATCGCCACGGTGCGCTGACCCTCGGATTGCTGTAGTCGCCGGATCATGACCGACGACATACCGCTGGCGCTGACACTCGGAGACCCGGCCGGGATCGGGCCGGAGATCGCCCTCGCCGCCTGGCGCGCCCGGACGGAGCGGGGCGTGCCGCCCTTCCTGATGATCGGCGACCCCGATTTCATCGAGGCCACCGCCCACCGGCTCGGCCTGTTCGTGCCGGTCGCCGAGGTCGAGCCGGAATCAACCATCGAGGTGTTTCCGAAGGCCTTGCCGGTCTGGCCGCTGCCAAGCGGCGCTCGCGTCGCGGCGAAGCCCGGTGCGCCGGACCCCGCCAATGCGGGCGCGATCATCGAGTCGATCACCGCAGCGGTCGATCTGGTCCGCGCAGGGCGCGCCTCGGCCGTCGTCACGAACCCGATCGCCAAGTTCGTGCTCACCCGGGTCGGCTTCGTCCATCCCGGGCATACCGAATTCCTGGCAGCCCTCGCCGCCGGCCCCGAAGGGACGGTGCCGCTGCCGGTGATGATGCTCTGGAGCGAGACCCTCGCCGTGGTGCCGATCACGATCCACGTGGCGCTCCGCCGGGTGCCGGATCTGCTGACGCAAGATCTCGTCGAGCGCACTGCGCGGATCGTCGCCGCGGGTTTGCGCGAGCGCTTCGGCCTCGCAAGTCCGCGCCTCGTCTTGTCGGGCCTGAACCCGCATGCGGGTGAGGCCGGGACCATGGGCACCGAGGATCGCGAGGTTCTCGCGCCCGCGGTTGCACGGCTACGCTCCGAGGGCATCGACATCCGGGGGCCGCTGCCGGCCGACACCCTGTTCCATGAGCGCGCGCGCGCCACTTACGACGTCGCGCTGACGCCGACCCATGATCAGGCCCTGATCCCGATCAAGACGCTGGCCTTCGACGACGGCGTCAACGTCACCTTGGGTCTGCCCTTCGTCCGGACCTCGCCGGACCACGGCACCGCCTTCGACATCGCCGGACAGGGTATCGCCCGGCCCGACAGCCTGATCGCGGCGCTCCGCCTCGCCCACCGTCTGGCGAACCGGCCATGAGTGAACTCGCCTCCGACGGCCTTCCGCCACTCCGCGAGGTCGTGAAGTGGCACGGGCTGGAGCCGAAGAAGTCGCTCGGCCAGAACTTCCTGTTCGACCTCAACTTGACCGGCCGCATCGCGCGGGCCGCCGGGCCGCTCGATGGCGTCACCGTCGTCGAAGTCGGCCCCGGACCCGGCGGCCTCACCCGCGCGCTGCTGGCCGAGGGCGCCAAGACGGTCATCGCGATCGAGCGCGATCCGCGCGCTCTGCCGGCGCTCGCCGAGATCGCCGCCCATTATCCGGGACGGCTGGAGGTGGTCGACGCCGATGCCGTCGGCTTCGACCCGCGTCCGCTGATTGGGGACGGACCGGCGCGGATCGTCGCGAACCTGCCCTACAACGTCGGCACGACGCTTCTCACCGACTGGCTCACCGATGCCCAATGGCCGCCCTGGTGGGACCGGGCCGTGCTGATGTTCCAGCGCGAGGTGGCCGAGCGTATCGTCGCCGACACCGACGACCGGGCCAATTACGGGCGCCTCGGCGTCCTCTGCGGATGGCGGACCGAGGCGTCGATTCTTTTCGACGTGGCCGCCTCCGCCTTCGTGCCGCCGCCGAAGGTGACGTCGAGCGTGGTCTCCCTGTTGCCGAGGCGACAGCCTCTGTCCTGCGCGATCAAGGCGCTGGAGACGATCACCCGCGCCGCCTTCGGGCAGCGCCGCAAGATGCTGCGCCAGAGCCTCAAGGCGGCGACGCCCGATCCCAGCCGGCTCCTGGCGGAAACGGGCCTGCCTGAGACGGCGCGCGCCGAGGAGATTTCGGTGGAGGGCTTCGTCGCCCTGGCCCGCGCGCTCGCGGGTCGGTCACCGGATTAAGGCCGCGCGCTGATCCGTTGACCCTATGCGCTTTCCTCCAAGGGGCGCGAGATCTTGCCTTACCCGCCCGGTCCCAGCCGGCGCGGGTCTTTTTTTGCTGGCTGCGTCGATCGAACCCGTTTCCGTCAGCGCGAGCACCGGGCCGATCCCGCTCCGTTCGAACGATCGCCGTATCACAACGCAAAAAACACAGAGTACTTGGCGGAATTGATAGGCTGGGGTGCCGCAATGCGCGTGATCTTCGATTTTCAACAGATCAAACAACTAAAGATTGGAACTTATGCGCGCCGGATTTTGTTGTGAAGACATACGGTTCAACCTCGGCCATTACCAAACGGCAGCGTGCGGCCGCGCTTCGTCGCGTCACATTCTCGCCGTTTCACTGCGCATACTGCGCGCATCTCAACACACCCGGTTCGAGGCAGGCTATCGCTTCGACTCCCCCGATCCCTCGGATGGATGACGCATGTCGAAGCTCGCCCTCACGTTCGCCCTCGCCGCCGGCCTGACCTCGCACATGGCGCTTCCGGCGGGAGCACGCGACGGTGCGAACTACGACGGCAACTGGTCCGTCGAACTGGTGACCGAAACCGGTGCGCTCTGCGATGCGCGATACAGCTACTCGCTCTCGGTGCAAGACGGTCAAGTCCGGCCGATCGCTCGGGCGGCGAGCAGTGCCGCGACGGTGACCGGCCGGGTGGGCCGGGACGGCGCGGTCGGCCTCAACGTCGCGACGAGCGCGGCAAACGGTTCGGCCTCGGGACGGCTGCAGACCCAAAGCGGCTCCGGCACCTGGAAGGTGTCCGCGCTCTGCTCCGGTCGCTGGACGGCGCGCCGCCAAACCACGCGCACTGCGCTGGCCGACTGAGTTCTCGGGTGACGAGCCGGATCCCGGCTCGTCGAATGGGTCGGATCAGGCGGCCGACAGCCAGGCGCGCGCCTCGTCGATCTTGGCGCGCTCGAACACCTTGATCTGCGTGGGCGAGACGAAGCTGAAGGTCTCGGCAACCACCTTCAGCCACTGCGCATCGGTGACGAGCGCGACATGGCTGACGCCCTTCATCATCGAGATGCCGAAGCGCGGGTCCTTGAAGAACGCCGCCGGCTCCATGCCCTCGAAGGCGCGGATGTCTTCGAGAAGCTTGAGCTTGCCGCCCTTGTCCAGGTCGGCTTTCATCTTGTCTATGGCGGTGTTCATCTCCTCGTCGGAGATCTTTCCGTCAACGACGATCTCGCCGTAATCGGATTTGGGTTTTTTCTCGTAGGTCAGCACGGTCTTAGCGCTCCTTGCGATGTCGGGCGGCCTCTGCACGCAGAAACGCTGCCATCCGCTACAGGAAGCTCTGCGGATCCACGTCGATGGCGACCTTGACGTTGCCGCGGGGCTTCGGACTCCGATCCAGCCAATCGCGCAGATAGCTCTGGATGTCGATGCCCCGGTCGGTTTTTACCAGCAGCCGGAATCGGTAGCGCCCGCGGATCAGCGCCAGCGGCGCCTCGGCTGGGCCGAGCACCATGACTCCGGCCGGCGGGTCGGCAACGCGCGCCATCGCCTGCCCGTGCGCTTCGGCGAGGTCGCGCTCGGCTGCCGAGACGATCAGCGCGGCCAGCCGCCCGAACGGCGGTAGTCCGGCGTTTTCGCGTTGCGCGATCTCCTCGTCGTAGAAGCGTTCGGCTTCGCCCGAGAGCAGGGCCGCGATCACCGGGTGGTCGGGCTGGAAGGTCTGCACGAGCGCCCGGCCCGGCCGCTCGCCGCGGCCGGCCCGGCCCGTCACCTGCTGCAGCAGCTGGAACGTGCGCTCGGCCGCGCGGGGATCGCCGGAGGTCAAGCCGATATCGGCGTCGAGCACGCCGACGAGCGTCAGGTGCGGGAAGTTGTGGCCCTTGGCGACGAGCTGCGTGCCGATGACGATGTCGCATTCGCCGGCCGCCACTGCCTCCAACTCCTGCCGCAGCCGCTCGGTGCCGCCGGGAAAATCGCTCGACAGCACGATGATGCGCTTGTCGGGAAACAGCTCGGCCGCCTCCTCCGCGATACGCTCTACCCCGGGGCCGCAGGGTGTCAGGTGGTCGAAGGCGCCGCATTCGACGCAAGCCTCGGGCTTGCGCTCGGTATAGCCGCAATGGTGGCAGACCAGCGCTTTGCGGAAGCGGTGCTCGACGAGCCAAGTCGAGCAGTTGCGGCACTGGTAGCGATGGCCGCAGGCGCTGCAGAGCGTGAGCGGGGCGTAGCCGCGGCGGTTGAGGAAGAGCAGCGCCTGCTCGCCCTCGGCCACGGCGGCCTTCACCGCAGCCACCATGGGCGGCGACAGGAAGCGCCCGCGCTCCGGCTTGTCGAGGCGCATGTCGATGGCGGTGATGTCGGGTAGCCGCCGGCCGCCGAAGCGCTCCGGCAGGACGATGCGGCCGTAGCGCCCGCGCTGGGCGTTCACCCGCGTCTCGATCGAGGGCGTCGCGGAGGCGAGTACCACGGGGCAACCCTCGAGCTTGCCCCGCACGACCGCCATGTCGCGGGCGTGGTAATGGACGCCGTCCTCCTGCTTGTAGGCGCTCTCGTGCTCCTCATCGACGACGATGAGACCGAGCTCTCGGAACGGCAGAAACAGCGCCGACCGCGCCCCGACCACCACCGAGACCTCGCCGGTCGCGACCGCAGCCCGCAGCCGCTCGCGGCGGCGGCCGCCGATCCCCGAATGCCAAGTCGCGGGCCTTACCCCGAACCGCGCGGCGAATCGGTCGAGGAACTGCGCCGTCAACGCGATTTCCGGCATCAGCACCAGCGCCTGCCGGCCCCGCCGCACGCATTCGGCGACAGCCTCGAAATAGACCTCGGTCTTACCCGAGCCGGTGACGCCTTCGAGGAGAATGGTTTGGACCGGCCTTCCGGCTGCAGCGGACATCAGCGGAGCGTCGTGCGCATCCCCTCTCCCCGCAGGCGGGGAGGGGGCTTTGCCGACCTCGTCGTCGGCAGAGCGAGGCGGCAGCCGACGGTGAGGGGGTGTCGCCAGAAGTAGCTCGTCCCGGGAAGCCCCCTCACCTCCGCCCGGCGGGCTTGCCGCGTCGACGACGAGGCCGTCGCGGCCCTCTCCCCGCGTGCGGGGCGAGGAAAGACCCGTGTCGAACGCGGCGTTCAACTGTTTTGCAGCCTCTGACTGCGCCTCCGAAAGATGCGCCGTGCTCAGGAAATCCGGATCGGGTCGCAGCGCCACCGGCTCCGGCACCAGCGGCACCGCCTCCAGAGCCCCGTCGTCGATCAATCCGTCGACGACGCTCAGGGAGACGCCGGCTTCCTTGGCGAGCGCGCCCTTGCCGCGAATCGCACCGTCGGCGGCCACGGCGAGTGCCTTGGCGCGCGCGGCGGTCGGGCGGGAAGGCGGCTTGCCGGCGGAGCGGACGCCGACGCGCATGGTCTCGGTGCGGGCGGATTCGTCGGGCAGGCGCAGGGCCATGGCGAGCGCCGAACCCTTCGGCGCCAGGGTGTAGCGCGCCAGCCAGTCGACGAGCCGCCGCAGCGGCTCGGACAGGGGCGGCACGTCCAGCAGGCCGGTCACCGGCCGCAGGTTGCTGCCGCCGGCCGGCCGCTCCGCGACACCCCAGACCACGCCGGCGATCTCGCGCGGGCCCAGCGGGATCTGCACGACGTCGCCCACGCTCAGCACGAGGCCGTCCGGTACCGCGTAGCTGTAGGCGGTATCGAGCGCGAGCGGGATCAGGACGTCGGCGGTCTGAGGCATGGGATCGGGAGCTGCGGGACCAGGGGCGCGCGGACATGTTCTATATTTGTACTGAACTGGCGTCGATCCAGAGCGGCCGTTCCTCGGCCTGCCAGCCGGAAGACGTCAATTCTTCACGCGCAACGACAGAGCCAGCGGTACCGCCGCGAGGCTCAGCACGCTCATCGCCCAAAACGCCCTCAGGCCAACCGTCGCGAAAAGCTGGCCGGCCACGAGCGTCAGCAGCGCCGAGGCGAGGCCGAGCCCGAAGGTGCCATACACCGTGAGCGCCGTCGCGCGCAGGCGCTCGGGAACGCTCTCTTCGATCAGGGCGAGGCAAGCGAGATGCAGGGCCGCGAAGGTCAACCCGTGCAGGCACTGGATCCCGACCAACGCCGGCAGCCAGGACGTCGTGCCCTGGACCACCCAGCGCAGGGATCCGGCCAAGGCGGCCAGCGCCATGGTACCCGGCGGACCGATCCGGGCCAGAAGACGAGGGCCGACCCAGAGAAAAACCAGGATCTCCGCCGCGACGGATTCCGACCACAGTAGGCCTGCGATCGTCGGAGAGATGCCCGCCTCCCGCCAGACGATGACACCGAAGGCATCGTGCATGGCATGCGCGCCGATCACGAGGGCGGCAGCGAGCACGAGCCGCTGGAAGCGGGTGTTGGCGGCGAGGGTGCGGAAGCCGCGCGTCCGCGTACCCGGTTCGGCAATCCCACCCAGCCCCTCATCGTGAGGTGCGAGGCGTAGTCGAGTTTCGAAGGAGGGGTCCGGTTCGCGCATCGATCCCTGGAGCCTGCCCTCGAAGCCTCCGCTTCGATCCGACACGTCAGGATGACCGGCTGGGACGGAAGCCCGAGCGACCCGCGTCGCTACGAGCGCCGCGAGTCCGAAGGCTGCGCCGCAGAGCCAAAGTCCTGCCGCGTTCCCCCAGACCTCCGCCAAGAACCCCGACACGATCGTCGCGGCAATGAAGGCGGCGGAGCCGGCTGCCCTTACCCAGCCGTACTCGAACGCCCGGCCGCCCCGCGCGGCGGCGAGTGCCAGCACGTCGGCCAGCGGCGCGAGCGGTGCCGTCGCCACGGCCTGGGCCACGCCGATGGCGATCAGCGGCCAGAAGGCATGGCCGCCGAGCAAGGCGAGATTGCAGGCGGCGGCGAGACCGAGGGCGAGCGCAAGCAGCCCTCGCGTCCGGCCGCTCCGGTCCGCCAGTCCTCCGGCGAGTGGCCCGGCAACGAGCCGCGTCACGGTGGCCGTGGCCAGGAACGTCGCGATCTCCTGGGGCGTAAGCCCGCGCGCGGCGAGGAAGGCCGGCAGGAACGGCGAGAGAGCACCATAGGCGCCGTAAAGCGCCGCGAAGAGCATGAGGAAGCCGGCGAGCCCACTGCCCTTCTCGACGCCGCCAGCCTTCGTCATCACCCGTCGGCTCGCCTGCTGCGGTGGGCGGATGCTCACCCTCGCGGTATCCTGCCCTCAAACGAGGGGTGAATGGGCATCGATCCCGAAACGAATGCACCGGAAGGCGTGGTGCTGCTGCACGGCACGGCGCGGCGCGCCTCCTCCATGGGCCGGATCGAACAGGCTTTTCGCAAAGCGGGCTATGCCACGCTCAACCTCGACTATCCGGCGCGGCAGGCCTCGCTCGGGGTGATCGCCACCTTGCTGATCCCTGAGATCGACGCGTTCACGGCGCGGGTCTCACGGCTCCACGTGGTCACGCACTCGATGGGCGGGCTCGTGGCCCGCGCGCTGATCACCCGGCATCGCCCGGAAAACCTCGGACGGGTGGTGATGCTGGCGCCGCCGAACGGCGGCAGCGAGGTCGCCGACGCGCTGCATCGCCTGCGGGCCTTCCGCCGGTTCTTCGGCCCCTCGGGCGCGCAACTCGTGACCCAGCGCAGCGAGGGCCTGAGACGGCTCCTCGGTACGGTGGATTACCCGCTCGGCATCATCGCCGCCGACCGCAGCCTGTATCCGCTGGAATCCCTGTTCGTGCTGCCGGGACCGAACGACGGACGCGTCACGGTCGCGCGCACGCGGGTGCCCGGCATGAGCGGGCACATCACCCTCCACACGACGCACGCGATGATGATGTGGAACCCCCGCGTCATCCGCGAGGCACTGCACTTCGTGCGCGAGGGCCGCTTCGGCGAGCCGGCGGCGTTTTCGCGTGCGGAACATGCTCCCCGCTGAACCGAAACTGTTCTAAGAAGCGGCCTGCCGGGACGATGACCCCTTGGGTCCGGTCCCGCCGGCTTTCGAGACAGGTTCGTTCGGCGATGAGCATCGATCCCCCGACCCGCCCGCAAGATCAGCTCGTGACCGTGTTCGGCGGGTCCGGGTTCATCGGACGCCACGTGGTGCGTGCCTTGGCCAAGCGCGGATACCGCATCCGCGTCGCGGTGCGCCGGCCGGATCTTGCGCTGTTCCTGCAGCCGCTCGGCTGGGTCGGTCAGATCGTGGCCGTGCAGGCGAACCTGCGCTATCCCGACTCGATCCGCCGTGCGGTCGAGAATGCGGACGTGGTGATCAACCTCGTCGGCATCCTGCAGGAAAGCGGCAGCCAGAGCTTTTCCAAGTTGCAGACCGAGGGTGCGGGCGAGATCGCACGCGCCGCGGCCGAAGTCGGCGCCCGGGTGGTCCACGTCTCGGCCCTCGGGGCCGACCCGGCTTCCGAGTCGCGCTACGCGGCGTCGAAGGCGCTCGGCGAAGCCGAAGTGCTGAAGGCGCGGCCAGACGCGATCATCTTCCGGCCCTCGCTGTTGTTCGGGCCCGGCGACGGCTTCTTCAACCGATTCGCAACGCTCGCCACCCTTCTGCCGGTGCTGCCGCTGGCGGGTGGCCAGACCAGGTTCCAGCCGGTCTTCGTCGGCGACGTCGCCGAGGCGATCGCCCGGGCCGTCGATGGCAAAGCCGAGGCCGGCACGGTCTACGAACTCGGCGGACCCGAGATCGGCACCCTGGAACACTTCGTCCGCTACATGCTCGACGTGACGATGCGCCGGCGCCTCGTCGCCGACATGCCCTGGCCGGTGGCACGCCTGCAGGCGCGGGTGCTCGAACTGGTGAACACGGCGACGTTCGGCCTCATGCCCGACTTCCTCAAGCTGACCCGCGACCAGGTCGTGATGCTTGCGACCGACAACGTGGTCTCGGAGCACGCAAAGGCCAAAGGGCGCACCATCGAGGCGCTCGGCATCGTGCCGACGGCGGTCGAGGCGGTCGTGCCGGGTTATCTCTGGACGTACCGCAAGCATGGCCAATTCGCGGTCGGACGCGGCACCGAGAGCGAGGCGGCGATCCCCGACTCGATTGCGCCGCAGCCGGCCGGACCGGGCTCGGCCCACCATCCCCGCACCGCGAGCGGTCCGGCCATCGGACAAGGCTCGGCGCCGGCGAGCGGGATGGGCCAGCGCTGGGGCACCCGCCGCTGAACGGGCGTTTGTTCGGTACGAAGCCGAGAGGGAGCGAGACGATGTCGGGTGAAACGTCGAGCCTGGATCACGCCGTCTTCGACGTGGCGGAATACGCCGCCCGGCTGCCCGAGACCTCGGATACCATGGTCGCCGACCACCGCTTCATCGACGACGCTGCCGCCAGTGCCCGGGTTTTCCGAGTCTACAAGCCGACACCGCCGCACACCCACGCCACTTGCGACGAGTATCTCTACTCGCTGTCCGGCCGTTGCCTGATGAAGTTCGGCGAGGACGAGCCCGTCGAGGTCGGGCCGGGAAAGCTCGTGGTGTTCAAGCGCGGCGTCGTCCACTCGGTACCGCAGATCCTGGAAGAGCCGGTGGTATTCCTTTCGGTCGACACGCCCCGCCGCGCGCCGCGCGACATCCGATTCGTCGAGGACGGCACCGGCACGCCCGAGAGCTTCATGCGGCAGCAGGATCGATAGGCACTCCTCCCGCCGTTCACAACACATCGGCCGTGACAGGGATCGGCTTCACCGCCGATTCTGCGGGAAAGCTCTCGGCATGCTGAAATAGCCGCTCGCTCGTCAGCTTTAGAAAGTAAAAGCCGAATTCCGGGTTCTGGTAATAGAGCTGCTTGACCTCCGAGTACGGCAGACACAACGCCCGGCCGGCCTCGACGCAGACGAGCGAGCCGGTGCGCTTGTTGCCGGGCGAGAGCATGCCGAGTTCGCCGACCACGTCGCCGGCGCCGAGGTCGATGCCGTGCTCGGGAATGCGAAAGACGCCGCTCTCGATGGTGAACATCTCGTCGGCCGCGTCGTCCTTGCGGAAGATCGTCTCGCCCGCCTTGAAGCGCCGCGTCGTGCCGAAGGGTTTGAGCCAGTCCAGGGAAAGGTCGCCGGAAGCGGCTTTGCCTACGTCGCGCACGAGGCGGACCATCTGGAAGAGCCGCCACGCGTTGAACGGGATCTGGATCGCCTCGGTGAGGACCACCGGCATGCTGCCGATCAGGACGCCGTAGGTGATCACCACGCAGCTCGCCACGAGTGCCACGATGCGCAGCGGAATCATCGTGCTCATCGCCGAGGCGGCGACGGTGAGCACGGTGCCGGCGTAGCCGATCGCCTCGACCCAGTTCATGCCTGTCTCCGCCTCGAGGTACCGACTGCCCGTCCGACCGGCCGGTTAGATCCGGGATGCGACACTGGTGAGGCATCACGGCGCAGCTCAGGCTTGAACGCGCCCGATCCGTTCGACGATCTCGCCGGCCGCTCGCAGCCCCTCGGCGTAGGCGCCTCCGACGGTGCCCCATTGCTCGCGCGACAGCGCCTCACCCGCGAACCACAGCCTGTCGTCCACCGGGGCCGTCAGGGTGCTTCGTGCGTGGGCGTGGCCGGGCGGCACGACAGCCCAGGAGCCGAGCGACCAGGGATCATGCCGCCATTCGGTCACAGCGGGTATGCCGAGATAGTGCAGGGCACGGTGGCCGAAATGCTCGGCGAAGATCGTGCGGACGAGCCGCCGGGCGGCATCCGTGCCGTCGCGCTTCGCGTCGAGCGCCTCCGCCATGGCGGCATCCATCTCGAAGTAGTGGAACGGCGTCCCGTCGATCCGGGTGAGCAGGCCCGGCGGCCTCTGCCGTCCGCCGACGATGCTGGCGAGCCGGTCGCGACCGCGGAACGGCATCGAGGGCCAGTGAAGCACGGCGTGTTCGTAGGTACCGGAGCGGAAGCCGTCGATCGCCGAGCGGATCTCGGGTGGTAGGACCGGCGTGAAGCGCACGCTCGCCTGCAGCACCATGATCGGCACGGCGACGACCACGGCGTCGGCGCGCAGGACCGCTCCGTTCTCCGTCTCGACACTCACGCCGTGTGCCGACCGGTCGATGCGGCTGACTGGGGTCCCGAGCGCGATGGGCAGGCCCTGGGCCAGCCGCGCAAGGTACGCGCCGTAGCCGCCGCCGATAAAAAAGTTGTCGCCGTATTCGAGGCTCGGCCAATCGTGCAGCGAGACCTCGCCGAGGGGGCGGCCGGAAACGAGGGCGTGGACCAGCGCGATCCGGTCCCGCCACGGTCCAAGCCCGACCGGAACGAGGGAACCGACGGCGCGGTCCTCGACCGCGCGCGACGCGCCGAGCGTCATGGCGCGGTCGGCGCGGTCGAACGCGCGGGAGAAGGCAGCCTTCTCGGCCGGCCGCGCCGGGCGGCGACCGATGACGAGATGACTGTCCTGTGCCGCCTTGCGCAGGGGCTCGCTGCGCGCGCGGCCGAGGGCGACCAGCGGATTGACCGGACCGGCGTGCAGCCAATGCGCGCCGAGATCGATCGCGTGGCCACGTAGGCTCGTGGTCACGGCCCTGCCGCCGACGCGATCACGGGCTTCGAGCACGGCGACGGACAAGCCGCCCTCGATGAGCGCGCGCGCGGCAGCGATGCCGGCAGCGCCAGCACCGACGACGACCACATCGGGCGAGGCGGGCAACGGGGCGTAGCGCGGCGCGACGGTCGGAAGGAAGCGGGCATGGGCAGGCGGGAGGATGGCGGCGCGCGAGACCTTCATGGCCGCCTGCTGGCAGATCCAGACCGCGCCGTCACCGGGGACGCCGCACAACACGGCAGTTCGCTCACCGCCCGTTGCCCTCACAAATCTCTAATGATCGAACGCTCGGTCCTCGCGTTGGCCTCTTGAATGGATCGCAGACGTCCATCGCCGAACATCAGTGAGGAACGACATGACGCCGATGAAATGCATCGCGAGCTGCCTGGCCACGATCGCAGCGACCCTGCCGCTCGTCACCGTTGCCAGCGCCGAACCCGAAAAGGTCGCGGTGTTCGATTTCCAGTTCGCCAAGGGCGCGCCGACGCCCCCTACCGAGGACGACAAGGCCCGGCTCCAGAAGACCACAGAGGAATTCCGCACGCTTCTGAAGGACACGGGCCGCTACACCCTGGTCTCGACCGACCCGGTGAAGGCGGATGTCGCCAAGACGGCCGATCTGCGTGCCTGTGGCGGCTGCGCCGACACCTTCGGCAAGACGCTCGGGGTGGAGGGCATCTTCGTCGGTGAGGTGCAGAAGGTCTCCAACCTGATCCTCAACATGAACGTCTACTTCAAGCCGCTGAAGGAGGGCGCGCCCGAGAAGGCCTACAGCGTCGACCTGCGCGGCAACACCGACGAATCCTTCGACCGCGGCATCAAATACCTCTTCAAGAACCAGCTCCTCGAACGCTGATGGCCGCCATGCGGGCGCATGAGAATTCCAACGACGCTGCATCGCGGTAAGTCTCTGACAACACGCGCCTGCCGCGTTGGAAAGCATTCTTCCATTCGTTCAAGCATAAGCTTGGGCGCGATTCCGGCTTGACGGGCCGGCAGTACAGTCGCAGTCTCCTCGAGTGCTTCGCGAGAGGAGCATGAGATCTCGGAGAGACGGCGACATCGCGTTCGTTGTTTCGAAGAGATCTGGCTGAAGGAGACAGGAATGACTCCACCCCAGCAGAAAGCCGCTTAGACTATCTCGGGAACGGTTCGGCCCGAGATCGAGCGGCTCACCACGACGAGCCACCGGACGGAGGCGGCTCCAGGGGCGCAGAAGCGACCTTCCTAGGTACGACTTCGAACACGCATCAGCCCCAATTCAAGCCGCTTCCGCCGCGGTTCGCCCGCGGCGGAATTCGGAGACTTGGCACGTCCCGGCAGTTGGGCTGCGCGGGCATATTCGGCTGTCCGGCGACCGTCAGTCGATCCCCAGCTTCGCCTTCAGTAGCGCGTTCACCGAAGCCGGATTGGCCTTGCCGCCGGTGGCCTTCATGGTCTGGCCGACGAACCAGCCGAGCAGCGTCGGCTTCTCCTTGGCCTGCTGAACCTTGTCCGGGTTCTTGGCGATGATGTCGTCGACCGCCGCCTCGATCGCGCCGGTATCGGTGACCTGCTTCATGCCGCGGGCTTCGACGAGCTCGCGCGGGCTGCCGCCTTCGGTCCAGACGATTTCGAACAGATCCTTGGCGATCTTGCCGGAAATCACACCCTCGCCGATCAGGTCGACGATGCCGCCGAGCTGTTCGGCCGAGACCGGAGTCTGCTCGATGCCGAGGCCTTCCTTGTTGAGGCGGCCGAAGAGCTCGTTGATCACCCAGTTCGCAGCGGCCTTGCCGTCACGGCCGCGGGCGACCGATTCGAAGTAGTCGGCCGAGGAACGCTCGGCGACGAGCACGCCGGCATCGTAGGCGCTGAGCCCGAAATCGGCGATGAAGCGCGCCTTCTTGGCATCCGGCAGCTCCGGCAGGCCCTCGGCCAAGCTCTCGACATAGGCCTGGTCGAATTCGAGCGGCAGCAGGTCGGGGTCGGGGAAATAGCGGTAATCGTGCGCCTCTTCCTTCGAGCGCATCGAGCGGGTCTCGCCCTTGCCCGGATCGTAGAGGCGCGTTTCCTGGTCGATGCTGCCGCCATCCTCGATGATCGCGATCTGGCGGCGGGCCTCGACCTCGATGGCCTGGCCGATGAAGCGGATCGAGTTGACGTTCTTGATCTCGCAGCGCGTACCGAGCGGGTCGCCGGGCTTGCGCACCGAGACGTTCACGTCGGCACGGAGCGAGCCCTTCTCCATGTCGCCGTCGCAGGTGCCGAGGTAGCGCAGGATCGTGCGCAACTTCGTGACGTAGGCGCGCGCCTCTTCGGCAGAGCGCAGGTCGGGCCGCGAGACGATTTCCATCAGCGCGACACCGGAGCGATTCAGGTCGACGAAGCTCTTGGTCGGGTCCTGGTCGTGCAGCGACTTGCCGGCATCCTGCTCGAGGTGCAGGCGCTCGATGCCCACCGTGATCGTGGAGCCGTCGATGAGATCGACCAGCACCTCGCCCTCGCCGACGATCGGGTCCTTGAACTGCGAGATCTGGTAGCCCTGCGGCAGGTCCGGATAGAAATAGTTCTTCCGGTCGAAGACCGAGCGGTTGTTGATCCTGGCCTTCAGCCCGAGGCCCGTGCGCACGGCCTGGGCGACGCATTCTTCGTTGATCACCGGCAGCATGCCGGGCATCGCCGCGTCGACGAGCGAGACGTGGTCGTTCGGCTCGCCTCCGAACTCCGTGGAAGCGCCGGAGAACAGCTTCGAGCGGCTCGTGACCTGGGCATGGATCTCCATGCCGATCACGACCTCCCAGTCGTGCAGGCCGCCCTTGATGAGTTTGTTCGGGGATACCGGCGCGTTCATCGTGTCCGTCGTCGTTGTCGCCGGGACAGGACCCGACCCTTGCTGCGTGTGTAGGGAGACCGCGCCGGAGCGGTCAAGCCGAGGGTGGCGCCGCGCCCGGCCTGCTCGCGGCGAGGGTCACGGCCGGGCCGTTCGGACCGTTCGGGTCGTCGCGGATCACGGTGGTCTCGGACAGCCCGAAATGATGCAAAGCCGCGAGGATCTCGGGCAGCTCCATCCAGCGCGTCTTCGGCTGGTTGCCGCCGAGGAACTGGCCGAGCCCGCGATGCCGATAGGTCAGCTCGTGAAGCCGCACCGTCAGGCTGCCATGCCGGACCTCGCGCATCGTCATGGCAGGCAGTCGCGGCTGATCGAGGAAGTAATGCGTCCAGATGAACAGCCGGTCCGAGCGCGCGGCAGCGAGCCGGATCAGCTCGACCGGATCGAGCATGTGGTAGAGGATGCCGCAGCAGAAGATCACGTCGTAGCGCGGCCCGGGCGCTTCGAGGTAGCGGCTGACGTCGCCGAGCAGGAACGTCGAGCGGTTCAGCCCGACCATGTTCTTCACGATCAGCGACTTGAGGAACGCATCCGAGTTCGATTCCACCGCCGTGATGCTGCGCGCCCCGAGCCCTTCGAGCTGATAGGTGTGGGCGCCCTCCAGCGGACCGAGTTCGAGCACGTCGTAGCCGTCGAACCGCCCGCCCCGGCCGAGATGCGCGGCGGCCTCAAGCGGCCGCCCATCCTGCCGGAATCCGGCAAAGCCCGCTGCCGGCAGGCTCGGCTCGATCTCGCTCAGGTCGCTCGCCCAGCGCCCCTCGAATAGATCGTAGGCGTTGCGATGGCTCGGTTCGTTCGTCAGGAAGCGCCGTTTCATCGTCACCCTTCTGCGTGACGGGTCCGGCCAGTTCAGGAGCCACCGGTCCGTCCTCACACGATCCCGGTCGCGTAATACACGCCGATCACGAAGAACACCGCCAGCGTCTTGATCACCGTGATGGCGAAAATGTCGCCGTAGGATTGCCGGTGGGTCAGGCCGGTGACCGCGAGCAGCGTGATGACGGCGCCGTTATGCGGTAGCGTGTCCATGCCGCCGCTCGCCATGGAGGCGACGCGGTGCATGACCTCCAGCGGGATGCCCGAGGCGTTCGCCGCCTGCACGAAGCGTTCGCCGAGTGCCGCCAGGGCGATCGACAGGCCGCCGGAGGCCGAGCCGGTGACGCCGGCGAGCACGTTGACCGTGACCGCCTCGTTCACCAGCGGGTTCGGGATCGTCGAGAGCGCATCCGAGATCACCTTGAAGCCCGGTAGTGCCGCGATGACGGCGCCGAAGCCGTATTCGGTCGCGGTGTTCATCCCGGCGAGCAGCGAGCCGGCTACCGCCGCCTTCGAGCCCGCGACGAAGCGATCCGCGAGGTTGCGAAAGCCGAGCAGCACGGTGGCGAGAATGCCGAGGATCAGCGCGCCTTCCACGGCCCAGATCGCCGCCACCGTCTTCACCTGGACCGTGACCGGATGCGCCATCATCTCCGGGTTGAGCGCGGCGGAGGCCTCTGCGCCGTAGGACCCTGTGATCCAGGATAGGAGCAGCTTGTTGCCCACGCCGACGATGACCAGCGGCAGCAGCGCGACGGCCGGATGGATCGCGGTCTTGTCTTCGCTCGCCACCGGCTCCTCGGCATGATCCGCGCCGTAGCCCTCGCCCGCCGCGGCCGCCCGGCGCCTGCGGAATTCCAGCCAGCTCACACCGAGGGCGAAGACGAAGACCGCGCCGATGATGCCGAGCCACGGCGCGGAGTAGGAGTCCGTCTTGAAGAAGCTCGTCGGGATGATGTTCTGGATCTGCGGCGTGCCCGGCAGCGTGTCCATGGTGAAGGTGAAGGCGCCGAGCGCGATGGTGCCGGGGATCAGGCGCTTCGGGATGTCGCTCCGGCGAAACAGTTCAGCGGCGAAGGGATAGACCGCGAACACCGCCACGAAGAGCGAGACGCCGCCATAGGTCAGGATCGCGCCAACGAGGACGATCGCCGCGACCGCCCTGCCCTGTCCGAGCAGCCCCGTCACCGCGCCGACGATGGAGCGGGCGAAGCCGGAAATCTCGATCAGTTTCCCGAACACCGCGCCGAGCAGGAACAGCGGGAAATACAGCTTCAGGAAGCCGACCATCTTCTCCATGAACAGGCCGGTGAAGATCGTGGGCACCGCCGAGGGGTCGGTGACCAGCACGGCGCCCATCGCGGCGACCGGCGCGAACAGGATGACGGAGAACCCGCGATAGGCCACCGCCATCAGGAAGAAGAGCGCGGCGAGGCAGACCACGAAGCTCATCGGCACGCCTCCCCCGGCTGTTTCGGATCAAGCTGTCGAGCTTGCCGAGGCCGCGAGTCAAGGCGGGAGCGCTCGCGCCGCTGTCAGAGCCGGCGATGCATCACGAGCGCATCGACGAGCCCGAGGCCCGGATGCCGGAAGGCCTGCGGCAGCCGGCCGACCTCTTCGAAGCCGAGGGAGCGCCACAGGGCGATGGCGCGGGTGTTGCTCGCTACGACGAAGTTGAACTGCATCGCCGTAAAGCCGGCCTCTCGCGCCACCACGAAGGAGCGCTCCGCCAACGCGCGGGCGATGCCGCGGCCGGCGGCCTCGGGATGTGTAGCGTAGCCGGCATTGGCGACGTGAACTCCGCCGCCGAGCTGGTTCGCGCGGATGTAGCAGGTGCCGAGCACGATGCCTCCGGCCTCCGCCACCAGGACCCGATGGGTTGGGGCCATCCAGTAGGCGAGGATCGCGTCGCCGCTCCAGTCGCCCGGCAGAGCGTAGGTGTCGCCGGCCCGGACGATCGGTTCGAGAATCGCGAGGATCGCGGCGCGATCGGTATCGGTCGCCGGGCGGATGGTGATGGAATCAGCGATCGTCACTGCACAGGAGCCCGTATCTCTACCGTCGACGTCGATCGACATCGGATCACGACGACCCTGGCATACACCACGATCCTCATGCTGAGGTGCCCGCACAGCGGGCCTCGAAGCACGGCCATGGCTCATCCAAGTCGCAGCAACGCGGGCCGATACATCACTCCCCCGGTGTATCGCGAACACTGGTCGCCAAGCCGCGACGACCTCGGCTCGGACACGGCTGACGACGGCGCAAACATCTGCGGCACCGTCAGCCCTGCTTCGAGGCTCGCTGCGCGAGCGCCTCAGCATGAAAATCGTGGGGTATGGCAGAGCCGTCGTGCTTGGAAACCGTTCTCAACTCGCATCCGGCTCCTCGTCATCCGCCGCGATCTCCATCGCCTCGCCGCGCCGGTAGCGCGCCTGGTTCTCGGCGACGCGCCGGGCGGCCTGGAGGTGACGGCCGGGGCCGATGTCGTCGGGGTTTCCGCCCTCCGCGACATGGCGCTTGGCGGCCACGAGCTCCGGGTCGCCCCAGCGGTCGAGCAGCGCCTGGAAGGCGTCGACGCGCTCCTGACGGAACGGGATGCGCTGGCCCAGCGCGTCCTTGTAGGGGTGAGCCGGGTAGATCGCGGCGAAGGGCACGAAGCCGTCCGGGATCGGCGTGGTGGCGGCATGCGTCCGACCGCCCTTCAGCAGCTTCGGCATGACGTGCGTGTGCGGCCCCTCGGGGCTCTTGCCGTCGGCGGGCGGGATCGGCTGAAACACCTCGACGCGGCCGGCGCGGCCGACGAAGACGCGGTTGGGGCTGAGTTCGACGAGGCGCGGGCCGATCGGGCTGGCGTGGTCGAACACCGGCTTGCCGGTTCCGGCGCGGAGGCACGCGATCACCTCCGGGTCGGCCGAGCGCACGCAGGCGTCGACCGCGAGGAGGTCGAGGCCGAGATCGAACAGGATCGCGTCGCGGTCCTCGTCGCGGGCGGCGTCCTTGTCGGGGCCGAGTTCGGTGACGACCGTCCGCCGCGTCATGGCGCAGGCGGCCTCCGGCAGGCAGAGCGCGATCGCGTGGTTCCAGCCCGAGTTGATCGCGGTCTCGTAGGCGACCGGGCGCAGGCCGGGGATCGGCGTGACGGCGACGGCGCCGCGCGAGGTGTAGGCGCCGAGGCGTCCATCGGTGAGTTCGGTGGTCTGCTCGCCCGGGTCACGCATGAACTCGGCGATGGCGCCGAAGCTGCCGACGCTCCAGGCGGTGTCCGGATCGGCGAGACTCTGGCGGAGAAGCGCTTCGACGGCGCGGACATCATCCATTTCGGCAGCGGTGGCGATCGTCATGGGCGTGTCTCTCCCAATGTTCTTTGCGAGCGGGCCCAGGGTAGGATGTATGCGCCGCCATCCGCATGGGTTCCGCGCTGGGCACTGACGCCGAACACGGCGTGCAGCAGGCTATCGTCGAGGGCCGCGGTCGGCTGCGCGTCGGCGACGATGCGGCCTTCGCTCAGGACGACGAGCCGGTCGCAGTAGCGGGCTGCGAGCGTCAGGTCGTGCAGCACGGCGATCACCCCGGCGCCGTCGCGGCTGACCCGGCGCAGCAGCGCCATGGCGTCGAGCTGGTGGGCGGGGTCGAGGGCGGTGATCGGCTCGTCGGCAAGCAGCATCTCGGATTCGACCGCCAGCGCCCGGGCGAGCAGCACGCGCATGCGCTCGCCGGAGGCCAGAGTCGGTTCGGTCCGGTCCGCGAGGTGGGTCGTATCGGTCAGATCCATGGCCCGGGCGATGGCGGCCCGGTCGACTGCGTCCTCGGCGGCGAAGGCGCGGTGGTGCGGCAGGCGGCCGAGCGCGACGATCTCGCGCACCCGCATCGGCCAGCCGATGCCCGCGCCCTGGAAGAAGGCCGCGACCCGCCGCGCACGCTCGTCGCGGCTGACGCTCCCGAGCGGTCTGCCGTCGAGGGTGACACGGCCGGCCGAGGGCGCGATGAGGCCCGCGAGCAGGCGCAGCAGCGTGGTCTTGCCGGCGCCGTTCGGCCCGACGAGGCCGACGAACTCGCCGGCCCCGACGCCGAGCGTCACTGCGTCGAGGATTGTGCGGGTGCCGACGCAGAAGACGGCCTGTTCCACCGCGAGGCGCATCAGCCCCGCCCTCGGTGGTGGAACAGCAGCCCGATCAGGAACGGCGCGCCGACGAGCGCCGTGACGACGCCGAGCTTCAGTTCGGGCCGCGTCGGCAGCAGCCGCACCAGGATGTCGGCGCCGAGCACCAGCGCCGCGCCGGCGAGCCCGCTGGGGAGCAGGCTCGCCGAGGGCCGCGCTCCGACGAGCGGGCGCACGAGATGTGGCACCACCAAGCCGACGAAGCCGATCGCGCCGCTCACCGCGACGCCGCTGCCCACAGCCAGCGCCGCCCCGGTGACGATCCGCAGCCGGACCGAGACGAGATCGAAGCCGAGGCTCGCGGCCGTATCCTCGCCGAGCGACAGCGCATCGAGCGCCCGTCCGGTGGAGAGCATCATTACCCAGCCGAGCGCCATCAGCGGCAGGCAGAGCCAGACATGGTCCATGCTGCGGTCAGCCAGCGAACCCATCAGCCAGAACACGATCTCAAGCGCCGCGTAGGGATTCGGCGCGAGGTTGAGCACGAGGGCCGTCAGCGCTCCGGCGAGGCTCGACAGGCCGACGCCGGCGAGGATCAGGCCGAGGGTGCCGGTGCCGCGCGCCGCCAGTAGGTTGATTGCCAACGCCGCCCCGGCCGCGCCGGCGATACCGCCGAGCGGAAGGGCGAGGCTCAGCGATCCGGCGAGGCCGCCATAGAACACGGCCACCGCCCCGAGGGCTGCGGCCGAAGAGATGCCGAGGATGCCGGGATCGGCGAGCGGATTGCGGAGGTAGCCCTGCATCACCGCACCGGTCAGCCCGAGGCTGCAGCCGACGAGGGCGCCCAGCAGCGCGCGCGGGATGCGCAACTCCCACAGCACCAGGGCCGGAAGGGTGGCGCGGCCGGCGAGCCAGTCGCCGAAGGCAGCGGGGACATCGAAGGCGGCGTAGCCGATGGCGATGGAGGCAGTGGTCAGGGCGGCGACGACGAGGACGAGGGTCGGGACGAGCCAGCGGTTGGGGCGGGTTTGGCGGGCCAGCGTGGGGGAAAGCGGGGCATTCATCAGGGACCGCCTTTGGTCGCAGCGGTAGAGCGCGTGCCCCCTCTCCCCGCACGCGGGGAGAGGGCTTTGCCGACCTCGTCGTCGGCAAAGCGAGGCGGCAGCCGAAGGTGAGGGGGTGGTGCCGGCAGTGCCTCATCCTGTGAGGCCCCCTCACCTTCGCCCTTTGGGCTTGCCGCGCCGACGACGAGGTCGTCGCGGCCCTCTCCCCGCATGCGGGGAGAGGGGGAACCCGCGGGATGGCCTCTGGCCGCCGCCGCCAACCGCTCCACCACCTCCGCCACCTGCGGCCCGGGGCAACTCCAGAGCCGGTTCGGGATCGATACGGTCCGTCCCTCTCTGCGGAAAGCGCCGAGCACCGGGTGGTGCAGCACCGTATCGGCGAGGGACGGCGTGCGGTTCTCGCCTTCGTCGAGGACGATCAGGTCGGCATCGGCGAAAGCCGCCGCTTCGAGGGGGATCTGGCCCGAGCGGTCGCGGCCGATCTCGGCGGCGACGTTGACGAGGCCGGCGGCGCGGATGACGGCGTCGCCGAGGCTGCCGGGCGCCACCGTGAAGGCGTTGGGGCGCATCACCAGCCCGCGGAGCGCCGTCCCCCCGCGCGATGCCGCCGCCGCCAGCCGCGCGTCGAGTTCCGCGATCATCGCCCCGCCGCGCTCGGGATACCCGACAGCGGTGGCGACGTCGCGGATCTGCGCGCGCACGCCTTCGAAATCCGACGGCACGCCGAGTTCGAGCAGCGGAAAGCCGATCCGCTTCAGGAGGCCCACGGTGGTGCGCGTCGTGAATGCGCCCGCGACGACGAGGTCGGGCTTCAGCGCGACGATCTCCTCGGAGAGCCCGCGCGTCAGCGGAACGCCCGCGGCCTCGGCCGCCACCGTCGAGCCGCGCGGATCGCGGGCAAACCACGTCACCGCCGCGATCTGCTCGCGGTCGGCGAGCCGCAGCACGAGTTCGTCCGCGCAGAGGTTCATCGAGACGATCCGTGCCGGGCGCACCGGTGTGGACTCGTCCGCCGCGACCGTGCCGGCGGCGAGGCACGCCGCCATGACGATCGTGAAAAGGCGTTTCGGGGTCCGCATGGCGCTCAGAACGTACTCACACGCACGCCGCCATACACCGCGAGGCCCGGTCCGAGGAAACCCGTGGGGTTCTCGTAGCGCCGGTCGAACAGGTTATCGACGCGACCGAACACGCTGACGGTTTCGTTCACGTCGTAGTTCACCGCGAGATTCACGATCGTGAAGCCGGGGTTCTTGAGACGCGTCACCGAAAAATCGCGGTTGCCGTCGACGAAATGGCCGAGCACGATCACCGTGCCGCTGACGGTGAGCCCCGGCAGCGGGGTCCAGAGGGCGGTGGCACTGCCCTTGTGGCGCGGCCGGCGCAGCAGCTCCTGATTGGTGATCTCGTTCTTGGTGACGGTGTTCGTGTAGTCGACGCGGCCCGAGAGCGTGTCGGTGAACCGGACCGAGACGAAGGCCTCGGCGCCGTAGGATTCAGCCTTTCCGACGTTCTCGTTGGAGGTAAACGTCGCATTCGCAGCGATGAGGTTGGTGAAGTCGTTCCGATAGTAGGTCACGCCGGCCAGCACGCGGTCGCCGAACGGCTGCTCGATGCCAGCGTCGTAGCCGAGGCTCTCCTCGGGCTTCAGGTTCGAATTGGCGAAGAAGTTGAAGGCCGGAAAGCTCTGGGACAGCTGGCTCAGCGTCGGGGCCTTGAAGCCGGTGCCGACGCTGCCCTTCAGCCGGGTCTCGCTGAACGGCAGGACGTAGCTCGGCGCGACCCGAAACGTAGTGGCCGGGCCGAAGGCGTCGTTCTCATCGTGGCGCAGGTTCGCGACGAAGGAGGCGCGGTCGAACGGCGTCAGCTGCGCTTCGCCGTAGCCGGCGGTATTGCCGTTGCGGGCCTTCAGGCTGCCGGAGCCGAACGGGTTCAGGTCGATGGTCGAAAGGCTCTCCTCGTCGCGCTGGGCGCCGAACAGCAGGAGGTTGCCCGGCGACAGCAGATAGTCGCCGCGATACTCGTAGCGCGTGCGTTCGCCGAGGCCGGTGGTCGGGATCGGGTTCAGCGGGTCGTAGACGTTGGTGGCCTGGCGATTGAACAGGTTCGAATAGTTGATCGCGAAGATGTTGTGGAAGCCGGCGATCGGCGTCCATTCGGCCTCGTTCCGGGAAAAGACCTGCTGCACGTCCGCCTCGCCGCGGAAGGCGCCGAGCGTCACCGGGAAGGTGCCGTAATCGTCGCCCGTGAGCAGGAGTCGCGAATTGATGAAGCGCGTCACGGAGTTCACCCGGAACGTGTCCGTGAACTGGTAGCCGAGCTTCGCCGAGACGGTCTCGTTGTCGTAGTAGTTCGGACGGATCGGCAGCCCGGCAGCGATGAGGTTCCTCGGCGTCACCGGCGTCGCGGCGGCGCGCAGGTGCTGGACCGACACCGAGTAGTCGAAACCGTCCTGCGCCCCGCTGATGCGGCCGCTCTGGTTGAAGGTGCCGAACGAGCCGCCCTCGACGCGGGTCGTGATCCGCGTCGGACCCGCCCCGCGCTTCGTCGTGAACGAGACCACGCCGCCGATGGCATCCGAGCCGTAGAGACCGCTCTGAGGGCCGCGCAGCACCTCGATCCGCGAGAAGTCCTCGGTGAGGAGCTGGCCGAAATCAAAGGAGCCGTTGCCGTTCGACGGGTCGGTGGCGTCGATGCCGTCGATCAGCACCTTGGTGTGGTTGGAATTCGCGCCGCGGATGAAGACCGAGGTCTGCCCACCCGGGCCGCCGGTCTGGACCACGTTGAGGCCGGGCACCTGCTGCAGGGCGTCCGGCACGGTGCGGCGCTGCTGCGCCTCCAGCGTCTCGGCGGTGAGGACCGTGACGCTCGATCCGGTCCGGGCGAGCGGGGTCGGCACGCCGGTGGCGCTGACGGAGATCTCGTCGAGGCTGGTCGCTGCGTCGGGCGCGGTTCCGGCAAAGGGTGCGGCAGTCTGCTGGGCAAAGGCCGGTGCGACGGCGAGGAGCGTGAACGCCACGCACGGCGGGAGCGCGCGCCGGAGCGCGGCGGGATAGGGATGGGACACGGGAAACGAGCCTCGGGCAACGTCAGTGGCACGTCACCGCGAACGAGGTCGTTTCACGCGCAGTCGAGCGCGTGTCCGGACACCCGCCGGAGCACCCCGCCCGACGCGTTTCGCGTGTGACCACGACTGACGGCAGGTCTCCTGGCTCGCGGGTCGCTGCCTTCCAACCGTCTTCCCGGGCGAGGAACCCAGTGACATCGGTGGCGGAAGGCTCGCCGCTTACAGTTGCGGGGGCAGCCGCGGCATCGGGACAAGTCCCTCACCGCGTTCCCTTTTGATCCCCGAGGGGAACCGTCGGGATCCAGCTAGGCAGTACGACGGCAAGTCGTCAATGCCGGCGGCAACTGCCGGCTTGTGGAAGGGCCCGGGTGTCGCCCGTGCGCGACAGGTCCGGCCTGACCGCTCGCGTGCGATCCATGCTAAATGGTTCGCAGGCCAGGGACGATCCGGCAGATGCCGTGTGGTCCGTGGGAAAGCGGTTTGGATCGCCGTGGCCGGCGCCCGGCGCCTCACTCTCGACACGCTGGGCCTCGACACGATGGAGGACGCTTTGCGCCCGAACCGACGACCGTGCCGCCCGGCATGCCTGCCCCGTCGCAGAACGTTCGCTGTGCCCGCCCGGAGCCCGAGATTCTTGACAATGGAACGCCGGTGACACGCGAGCGGCTCAAGATCGGCGACGCGCGCGGCTCCTCCCAGGCCCGCCCCTCGCGCCTGTTCGAGCGCGGCATCGAGCCGCCGCTGAACATGGCCGGCGCCGAGGCGGCGCAGGTCGACCGCCGCGACGTCAATCTGCGATGGCTCTGCGCCAGCGCGCTCACCGGCATCACCGGCGCCTGCCTGATCGGCGGGGCGATTCAGGTCTCGCTCCGCAGCGACGTCTCCCACGCGGCGATCCCCGAGCGGGTGACGGTGTCCTCCAAGCGCGAAGTCGGCGAGGACGGCGTCAACGTCGCGCGCAAGGGCGACCGCCTCGTACGCAACCTGATGATCGCCTCGGCGAAGCAGAGCTTTCGTACGCCAGTGACGGTGCGGCTCGGCGACCGCGAGATCATCAAGGTGAAGCCGTTCGTGCGGGTTTCAACCGCGCTATCGATGCAGACGGGCGTCTTCGCCACCGACATTCCGCGCTTCGATCCGCTGAAGATCACCTCCGAAGAGCCGCAGGAGCGCTACGCCGATACCGGTGCTGCCGGCAGCGACGGTCCGGGCGGCGAGGTCAGCGTGGTCAAGCGCGACCTGACCGACCTGCCGATGGATGCGGGGGCCCCGGCGCTCACCGACGACGACGTGGCGGCGCAGGTGGAGGAGGAGCGCCGCCTGACCGCCGAAGCCGGCCGCCGCACGGCGCTGCCGCTGGCGCCGCAGATCATGCTGTCGCGCACGCTTCAGCCCGGTTCGGCCAAGTTCGGCGCGGAGGTCGACGCCAAGGATGGGAGCCCGTTCAAGTCCATCGACGTACTCGTCGTGCCCGAGAACGTCACCAATCTCGGCAAGGTCGAACTGAAGGGCGGCGAGTCGGCCCTCGTGGAGGAACGCGACCTCGCGCTCAAGCGCGGCGACACGATCGAGAGCGTGCTCAAAGCGACCGGCCTCACCACCGACGAGGCGATCCGCGCGATCGTCGCGGCCCTCGGCGGCAAGACCAAGACGGCGGCCCTGATCGAAGGCCAGCAGTTCCGCGTGCAGATCGCGCCCGGCCCGAAGCCCGGCGATGGGCGCCGCGTCACCCGCGTCGTGCTCTACGGGGAGAAGGGCGTCGAGGCGATCGCCGCGATGAACGACCGCGGCAGCTTCGTCTCGGTGGCGCCGCCGACCGACGAGTCGCAGGCCGGCAAGGCGCAGCCTCAGGCCGACGCCTCCGAGGACGACGACGAGGACGAGAGCGGCTCCGGCCCGCGCCTCTACCAGAGCCTCTACGAGACCGCCGCCCGCCACGAACTGCCGCGCTCGGCCGTCGACGACATCGTCCGGGTGTTCAGCTACGACGTGGATTTCCAGCGCCGGATCTCGTCCGGCGACGGGCTCGACGTCTTCTACAGCTACGACGAGGACGCCGGCCCGAGCGCCGGCGAGAAGCCGGAACTGCTCTACGCCGCGCTCAACCTCGGCGGCGAGACCCGCAAGATCTACCGGTTCCAGTCGCCGGACGACGGCGCGGTCGACTTCCTCGACGACCAGGGCCGCTCGCTCAAGAAGTTCCTGATCCGCAAGCCGATCGCCGACGGCATCATGCGTTCCGGCTTCGGATACCGCCGCCACCCGGTGCTCGGCTACGCCAAGCTCCATACCGGCATCGACTGGGCCAACCCCATCGGCACGCCGATCGTCGCCGCCGGCAACGGCACGGTGATCAAGGCGCAGTGGGATTCGGGCTACGGCCAGCGCGTCGAGGTCCAGCACATCAACGGCTACGTCACCACCTACAACCACATGTCCCGCTTCGCCCGCGGCGTGACGCAGGGCGCCCGGGTCAAGCAGGGCCAGGTGATCGGCTATGTCGGCTCCACCGGCCTCTCCACCGGCCCGCACCTGCACTACGAGGTGATCATCAACGGTCACTTCGTCGACCCGCTGAAGATCCGCGTGCCTCGCGGCCGCGAACTCGACGGCCGCCTGCTGGCCGAGTTCAAGCGCCAGCGCGACCAGATCGAGGCGACGATGCAGAAGTCGAAGAGCGCGACGGCGATGGCGCAGCGGGATGCGATGCGGTGAGGCAGCGGGACCGTGCCTCGGCGGCACCGGCCTCCACGGCGACCCTCAGCCGCGAAGCGGCCTCGAAGCACGGCCGACGCTCATCCCGATCGGCCTCCCCCCTACTTCAGCTGCGGGGCGATCATTCAGCGGTACCTCGAGGCCGCCGACGCGGCACTTCAGTATGCGGAGTGTGGGAGGGCCATCTGCTGGGCGGCGTTTAGAATCCCAGCTTTTCCCGAACCTTTTCTGCCGTCACGCCGCGCGCACGCAGATCCCCGAGCGATTCCGAACCTCGCGACTTGGCGAGCTTCTCGCCGCTCTCGGCCAAGAGCAGCCGGTGGTGGCAATAGGCAGGCGACGAGAGCCCGAGCAAGCGCTGCAGCAGGACGTGCAGATCGGTCGCCGCCCTCAGATCCTCGCCGCGCACCACATGCGTGATGCCCTGGGCATCGTCGTCGAGCACGACCGAGAGATGGTAGCTCGTCGGCACGTCCCGGCGCGCGATGACCGCGTCGCCCCAGCGGGCGGGGTCGGCGGTCGCTTCGTGTTCGTTCTCGATGATGACGCGCATTCCCTCGCCTATCAGCGGGAGAGGGTGGCCCTCGCGTGAGCGAGGGTCGGCAGAGGGGAGCTCCGTGCCCAGAGAGGGCGTACCCCTCTCCCGCAGAGGGGGGAGAGTTCCGGCGCCTGCACTTGGCGCGTCAGATGCCGCGAAACAGCGAAAGCGATGCGGCTGGGGCGCCATGGCGAGCGCTCGCATCATGTCGAGACGCCACGTGTGCGGGTCGCCGCCCGCGATGCGCGCTTCGGCCTGCGCGGAGGAAAGCGAGCGGCACGTCCCCGGATAGAGCGGAGCGCCGTCGGGATCGTGCTGGACCGCCCTGCCCTGGCCCTCCAACTCCGCCACCCGCGCCGCGATCGTTCCGCGCGAGCAGAAGCAAGGATAGGCCAGCCCGCGTCGGATCAACCCCTCCAAAGCTTCACGATAGAACCCGAGATGCTCCGATTGCCGGCGCACCGGCCGCGCGTAGCTCAGCCCGAGCCAGGCGAGATCCTCCTCGATCGCAACGATCAATTCGGGCCGCGAGCGGCCGGGATCGATGTCCTCGATGCGCAGCAGGCAGCGGCCTGCGAGCCGCACGGCGACCTCCCAGTTGAGCAGAGCGGAATAGGCGTGGCCGAGATGAAGGCGGCCGTTCGGGCTCGGGGCGAAGCGGAGAACCGGTTCGGTCACGGACCCGTCGTGCGGTGGAGGCATTCTTGCGGACCCGGCGTGCAGGCGATGCCGGGCATCGAGCAGACCGGCCCCTCTTCGAGACGCCGGCAGACGCGGCATCCGTCGCTCCACTCGGCGCACATCGGATCACTGTCGGGCAACACGGCCTGAACCGGAGCGGGCTTGGGTGGCGCTGCCGGAGCGAGCGCGCCGATCACGACAGTCGCCAGAACGACGGCGGCGATGGCCAGGGCGATCGGGCCGTCTCGGCGGGTCGATTGCGGATCGGACGAGGGGATGTCAGCCATCGTCCTCGTGTCCAATGGCGGCGGCCCGGCTGTCAACGGGCCGCCGGCCGGGTTCATTCCGACGTCTTGGCTTGCCCTGCCAAAGCCGCCGCGACGGCGCGGGCGAACGCGACAGGATCGCGCGGGCCGTCACCGTCCTGAATGCGGGCGAGGTCCAAGAGCGTCCCGGCCGACTCCGAAATATCCTCGTCGGCCTCGGCCCGGGCGCTGAGCGCCTGGATCAGCGGATGGCGCGGGTTGATCTCCAGCACCGGAGAGCCGCCGCCGAAGCCGCGGCCGGCGCGGCGCATCAGGCGCTGCATCTGCAGATCCGGCCCCATGCCGGAGGAGGCCAGCACTACGGCGCTGTCGACCAGCCGGTCGGTGGTGCGCACGTCGGAGACATCCTTGTCGAGTGCGAGCTTCAGCGCGGCGACGAGCTTGTCGGCCTGCGGCGCCTCGGGCGCGTCGCCCTCGGGCTTCAGCTTGGCGAGATCGGCCGAGGCCTGCGTCACCGAGCGGAGCGGCTTGTCGTCGAACTTTCCGAGCTGCTCCGGCCAGAACGCGTCGACGTGGTCGGAGAGCAGGAGCACTTCCACATTGCGGGCGGCAAAGCCTTCGAGTTGCGGCGACTTCTTCGCGGCGTCGGCATCGTCGGCGACGAGGTAGTAGATCGCCTCCTGCTCCGGCTTCATGCGCGAGACGTAGTCGCCGAGCGTGGTCCAGCCTGCCTCGGTGGTCGAGCGGAAGCGCAGCAGCGGCGCGATCTCGGCGCGGCGCTCGAAATCTTCGTAGACGCCTTCCTTCAGCACCGGCCCGAAGTTTTCGTAGAACTTGATGTACTCGTCCTGCTTCTCGGCGTTTTTGGAGCGGCTCGACAGTTCGTTGACGACGCGGGTGGTCACGGCACGGCGGATCTTCTGCAGCGCTGGCGTCGATTGCAGCATCTCGCGGGAGACGTTGAGGGGCAGGTCGTCGGTATCGACCACGCCCGAGACGAAGCGCAGCCAGTTCGGCAGCAGCTCGGCCTCGTCGGTGATGAACATGCGGCGCACGTGCAGGCGTACCTTGGAGCGGCGGTCGTCCTCCACCGGCATGAAAGGCTTCATGCCGGGCACGAACAGCAGCCCCGAGAACTCGAGCGCGCCCTCAGCCCGCCAATGCAGCGTCGCCCAGGGCTCGTCGAAGTTGTGGCTGACCGTGCGGTAAAACTCCTTGTACTGCTCTTCGGTGATCTCGGACTTGGACTTGCGCCACAGGGCGGTGCCCTTGTTGGCCGCCTCCTCCTTGCCTTCCTCACCGACGATGGCGATCGGCACGGCGATGTTGTCGGCCCACTTCTTCACGACATGGTCGAGCCGGTAGCTCTCTAGATATTCGTCGGCATCGTCCTTGAGGTGGAGCACGATGTCGGTGCCGGCTTGCTCGCGGCTTGCCGCCTCGAGGGTGTAGCTGCCCTTGCCGTCCGAGGCCCAAGTCCAGGCTGCGTCGGTGCCGGCCTGGCGCGAGGTGACGGTGACACGGTCGGCCACCATGAAGGCCGAGTAGAAGCCGACGCCGAACTGGCCGATCAGGCTCGGGCGCTGGTCTTCCGCGCCCTCGGCGGCCTTCGCGTCGCCGAGCGACTGCGAGAAGGCGCGGGTGCCGGAGCGGGCGATGGTGCCGAGGTTCCTCGCCAGATCCTCCTTGCTCATGCCGATCCCGGAATCCGAAATCGTGAGCGTCTTCGCCGCCTTGTCGGGCGCGATGCGGATCTTGGCATCGGCCGGCAGCGCCAGTGCCTCGTTGGTCAGCGCCTCGAAGCGGCGGCGGTCGGTGGCGTCTGCCGAATTCGCGACCAGCTCGCGCAGAAAGATCTCGCGGTCGGAGTAGAGCGCGTGGACGACGAGGTCGAGCAGCCGACCGACCTCGGCACCGAACTCGTGCCGCTCCAAGTTCGCGTTGACGGTGTCCGTCTCGCTCAAGGCTCGTCTCCCGTTGTTTCGAAATCGGGGGCGGTATGACGTCAGCCGTGGCGCAATTCAATCCGGCAGTGGGGATGGAGAGCGAGCGCCCTCCATCCCGACGCATCAGTGCAGCAGGATCGCCGCCTTGGAGAGCGTCTTGTAGATGCCCCACAGGATCGGGATGCCGACCACGGCCCAAGCCGCCACGGCCGTAACGGTGATGCCACCCCCGCCGATGCCGGCCGAGCCCGGCGCCCGCGCGGGCGCAGCCCCGCCCTTGGTTTGGAGCGCCGTCACATCGGCATCGCTCATGAACCAGTGGCGCGCCACCGGGCGGACCAGGAGGTTGCAGATGAAGCCGACCGCGAGGAAGGCGGCGAGCACGTACATGGTGCGGCTGTAGAGCTCGAGGCCCTGCAGCCCCGCGTCGACCTGATGCTGGCGGATCGCGGTGACGACCACCGGGCCGACGATGCCGGCGGTCGACCAGGCGGTGAGCAGCCGCCCGTGGATCGCGCCGACGAACTGCGTCCCGAACACGTCCGCGAGATAGGCCGGGATGGTGGCGAAGCCGCCGCCATACATCGACAGGATCGCGCAGAAGAACACGACGAACAGCACCGTCGAGCCGAGCCCCGCCGCCCAAGGCGCGCCGGCATAAAGCAGCACGCCGAGGCCGAAGAAGATCGCGTAGGTGACCTTGCGGCCGATCTTGTCCGACATCGAGGCCCAGAAGAAGCGGCCCAGGATGTTGAACAGCGACAGCAGGCCGACGAAGCCGGCGGCGATCGCCGCCACCTGGGTCTTACCCGCCGCATCGAGCTGACCGAGGCCGACGCCCGGCTGGTTGATGAGCTGTCCGCCGAAGATTTCCTGCAGCATGGGCGACGCCAGTGCGAGCACGCCGATGCCGGCGGACACGTTGAGGCAGAGCACCAGCCAGAGCAGCCAGAACTGCACGGTCTTGTGCGCGTCCTTCAGGTGAACATGCCCGGAGGCGATCATGCCGCCCTTGGCGGCGGGTGGGGTCCAGCCCTCCGGAGCCCAGTTGGCCGGTGGGACCCGGTAGCCGAAGGCGCCGCCGAGCATGAACACGAGGTAGCCGAGGCCCATCACCGCCAGGGTCTCCCAGACGCCGACGCTATTGGGCGACTTGAAGCTGTTGATGAGGAGGTCGGCCAGCGGCGAGCCGATCATCGCGCCGCCGCCAAAGCCCATGATCGCCATGCCGGTGGCCATGCCGCGCCGGTCCGGGAACCATTTGATCAGCGTCGAGACCGGCGAGATGTAGCCGAGGCCGAGCCCGATGCCGCCGATCAGGCCCATGCCGAGCCAGATCAGCCAGAGCTGGTGGATGTAGACGCCCATCGCGCCGATCAGGAAGCCGCCGCCCCAGCAGAGCGCCGCCACGATCCCGGCCTTGCGCGGGCCGGCCCGTTCGAGCCAACCGCCGAACAGGGCGGCCGAAATGCCGAGCACGACGATGCCGATGGAAAAGACGATGACGAGGTCGCTGACCCGCCAATCGCAGGTCGTCGTGAACAGGGCCGCGAACACGCTCATGTCCGGGCAGGATTTCGCGGCGGGCTGACCGACGCTCAGGGAGCGCGACAGCGGCAGCCAGAATACGGACAAGCCGTAGGCCATGCCGATGCAGAGATGGATGGCGAGCGCGGCCGGCGGCACCAGCCAGCGGTTGAAGCCGGGCTTGGCGACGATGTTCTCACGAGACAGCCAGCTTGGCGCGGCGGCGGGATAGCCGCTCGCATCCACGGTACGCGTGGTCATTGATAGGTTTCCTCCAGGGCGCTGGCCACTTGCGGGCCATTGGCGTCGTCAGCCGTTCGCGCGGAGGTTGGCGCTCCGCGGATCGGACCTGCCGCGCAGAGGACGGACTCGATCGTCGTTTTGCAACCGTAAAAGCAGGATTGGATACATAATATGACGATTTGTGAACCGCGCGGCGATCACTGTCCGACGGCAAAGCGGATCGCTGCAAGGTCGGTCTGAGCCTTTGCGAACCGGCAAGAGCGAAGGGGGCTCGCACGCCGGATCCCGGATCGCCTTACGCGCCATTCCGTGCATCTGCGGAAGGGACGCCCAACCGAGCGAGACCGAGTAGGGTATGGTCTCAGGCAGCGATCGGACCAACGGCGGCCACCGAGGCGGCGGCGGCTTCGAGGCGGTCATGCGCACGGTCGAACGCGCCGCGTATGGTGCCGACGGCGTCCTCTACGGCGACCATGGTGGTCAGAGCCATCTCACCGGGCATCGTTCCCAACATCCGGCCCGCTGCCGTGATCCGGTGCTCCAATTGCATGAGTTCTTCACCGGCGCCGTCACCGCTGAGCGTCATGAGACGACTGAGCGTTGCTTCTAGCGCATGGATCAGGACAAGTGTTCTCACGCGCTCCTGAAGAAGCGCCCTCTCGTTCTGTTTCATTTTGGAAGATCTCGCCGATTCGCAGTGAGACTATCTCACCCCCGTGTCGGCGGCGCAGTTCCTTTTTCGCCACAGCCGCGAATCGCCGTGAGCGTTTGCGAAGAATTCCGGCGATCGGCCGAAACCGTTGCCGGCTAGCT